>CAZFOM010000191.1:0-1569 GCA_964520155.1 uncultured Rickettsiales bacterium | reverse complement strand
CCGCAAGGTGATGTCTGCATCTTCCGCCGCATACGCGCAGGCCTTATCAAGTGCGACCTCTGCAAAGGAAATGCGCGCTTTACCCGTTCCGGTTACCTCATCGTAGGTGATAGTTTTATGCGCTAGATAACGCTCCGCCAGATCATCCATATTGTGCGCTGCAGCACCCGCATCCAAGCAATAAGAAAGCAGCATCGTGTCATCAATCGGTGCAATATGAATGCCGTATTTCCTGAGCACCAGCATATCGTATTTGATATTCTGTCCGATCTTAAGCACCGCAGGATTAGCTAGCATTGTCTGTAAATGACGCAGCGCAACATCGCGCGGGATTTGTCCTTCGACTAAAACGCTTTTTTCAACTTCACTTTTGGGGTGAGGGTGAACTTCACCACCAAACAAATCATCCTGCTGAGTATACGGCGCGGGTTTTCCACCCTCACCCTGCCCTCTCCCAGGGGGGGAGAGGGTTTTCTCACTCATATGTCCCACTGGAATGTAGTAGGCTTTGCCCATCTCGTAGCACAACGAAACGCCCACCAGTTCTGCTTGCATAGCATTGAGCGACGTGGTTTCGCAATCGAATGCAACGATACCTGCTTGTGTTGCTTCCTTGATGATGGCGACAAGCGAGGCTTCGTCACGAATGAGGGTGTAGGAAGAAGGTAGATGTGGAGATGATAGATGTGGAGAATGAGTCTTATCATTTCTGCCCATCTGCCCATCTATCATCGGAGAAGCATTAGTAATCATCGCTTGCTTCGTTTCTCCTACCCGCTCCTCAAGCCCGAACATCCCCTGCAACTTCGCGATCAGCGATTTGAATTCCATCGCCTGTGCAAAGGAGAAGAGTTTCTGTGGATCGGGTTTACGCAACGCGATTTCTTCAAATGATAGCGGTAGCGGTACATCGTCTTTCAGCCGCACTAGCTCTCGGGAAAGTCGCGCCTGAGCAGCAAACTCGATCAATGATTCACGCCGTTTATTCTGTTTGATCTCACCAGCGCGCTCTAACACTGCATCGAGCGATCCGAACTGCCCAATAAGCTCAGCCGCCGTTTTAGGGCCAATGCCAGGAACGCCTGGCACATTGTCCGATGAGTCACCGATGAGTGAGAGCACATCAAGCACCTTGTCCGGTGTGACACCAAACTTCTCCATCACCTGCTCAGCGCCAATCGCTTTGCCTTTCATCGCATCATACATCGAAACGCCAGTGCCAATGAGCTGCATCAAATCTTTATCCGAGGAGACGATGACGACTTCGATGCCTTGCTCACGCGCAGCACGAGTATAGCTTGCAATCAGATCATCGGCTTCAAAACCCGCAAGTTCTATGGCCGGAAGGTTCATCGCCGCCGTCGCTTCACGCACCAGCGGAAACTGCGGAATCAGATCCTCCGGCGTTTCGGTGCGGTTGGCTTTGTATTGCTCATAGAGCTCGTTGCGAAAGGTGATGCGGCCTGCATCAAAAATCACCGCCAGATAATCCGCGCGATTACCCTCGATCAGCTTCAGGATCATGTTAAGAAACCCATACACTGCGCCCACCGGTGTGCCGTCCTTACG
>CAZFOM010000190.1:0-1578 GCA_964520155.1 uncultured Rickettsiales bacterium | reverse complement strand
GGCGTGTCGCTGCCTATCCCAGTATTTAATGCCAACCGTGGCAATATCGAGAAAGCCCGCCATGAGGTTAGCCGCACGGAAATGGATAACCGCCAAATGGCACTCAATGCCAGCGCGGAACTGACACAGGCGCATGAGCGGATGGAAAATGCCTATGTGCAAGCGCAGACTCTAAAAACCGAAATCCTGCCTTCTGCCGATAAAGCCTTCCGATTGGCGCGTGAAGGTTATGGCTTGGGACGCTTCCCCTACCTTGAAGTGCTGGACGCACAGCGAAGCCTGTTCGGGGTGAAGCAACAGCAAATCGAAGCCATCCGAGAATTTCATACCGCCAAGGCGCAGGTCGAACGATTGACCGCCACACGCCTGAGCCAATTACAAAAAGCAGGAGAAAATCATGAATAAGCGCAACCTCGTTAGTATAATATTGCTGCTGGCACTCGCTGGTGGCGCATATCTGACCTTGGGCAGTTCTGGGAAAGAACCCGCAGCGGATAATCACGCCCATGCCGATAAAGACGAACACGCACACGGTGATGAACATAAAGATGACCACGCCGAAGGCGGCGATCACGGGCATGGTGACAAGGATGAACACGCGCATGGCGATGCACATGGTCACGATCATGCGGAAGCCAAACCTGCTGCCGATGAACATGGTGAAGGCGATGAGCATGGTCACGGTGGGCATGGCGAAGAAGGTGGCCATGCAGAGGAAAGTAAGATCAGCGATAATGCTGTTAAAAATCTGAATATCGAGATTCTTGAAGCTGGCAGCGCGATGGTGCAGGAAACCGTTAGCGTCAGTGGCCGTGTAACCTTGAACCAAAACACCACCGCACAGGTAAAGGCACGCTTCCCAGGCGTAATTCGCAGCGTGGTGAGAGAACCTGGCGAGGTCGTAAAAGCAGGCGATACGCTGGCTACGGTGGAGAGCAACGATAGCCTCCAAGTCTATGCCGTGAAATCGCCTGTGGCTGGCACGATTATCAACCGCAATGCGAATGTAGGCGAATTGGCAGCGGATACTCCGCTATTTGTGGTGGCGGATTTGAGCAAGCTATGGGCGGAACTTTTCATCTTCTCAAAGGATGGGGAGAAACTGAAAGCTGGGCAGAAAGTTCGCATTCAGTGCCTTGATGACCCCGTAAATACCGAATCCACCATCGCGCTGGTGCTGCCTACCGCCGAAGCGTCGAGCCAGACGGTAGTGGCGCGTGCGGTGATCGAGAATGCCGATAATCACTGGCGTTCGGGCATGAATATCCGCGCCGATGTGGTGCTGTCGGAAAAAGAAGCCCCGCTTGCCGTGAAAACCGAAGCTATCCAGCGCATGGAAGGTAACACCGTGGTGTTTGTGCGCGAAGATGGCGGCACATACAAAGCGCAGCCCGTGGAAACAGGCATGAGCGATGCGACATGGACGGAAATCAAAAGCGGCCTCACGGCTGGCCAGCATTACGTCGCCAAAAACAGCTTCGTGGTGAAAGCTGACATCGGCAAAGCCGGTGCGGAACACGAACATTAAAATCGAGGGGATAGAGCCATGATTGAACGCATTTTAGGGTTTTCCCTTCA
>CAZFOM010000189.1:0-1626 GCA_964520155.1 uncultured Rickettsiales bacterium | reverse complement strand
GTCTAATATGTCACACGAGCTGCGAACCCCGATGCATGCGGTGATTAACTATGCAAGCATGGGGCTTAAACAAGGTAGAAATACGGATCCTGAGAAGATCGAAAAGTATTTGAATAACATCATCAAAGCCAGCACCCGTTTGCTTGGGTTGCTTAATAATATGCTGGATCTCGCCAAGATGGAGTCGGGCAAGCTGAAATTTACCCTCAAGGAATCGGATTTTCATTCCGTCGTTCAACATGCCTTGATGGAAACCGATTCACTCTCCAGCGCCAAGCAACTGCGTATGCATTATCAAATCAATTGCGACAACACGCTGGCATATTTTGATGCGACGTACATGATTCAGGTGTTAATCAACCTGCTGTCAAATGCCATCAAATTCACCCCTGTCCACTCCACAATTCTAATCGAGGTATCGGATACCTGCTTATTGAGTGGTGAGGATGCGCTTGCCTGCCGCATCATGGATGAAGGTACCGGCATTCCCCAAGGTGAGCTGGAGACGATATTCGATAAATTTATCCAAAGTAGCAAAACCAGAACCGGTGCAGGTGGAACCGGCTTGGGCTTGTCTATATGTCGCGAAATTATGGATGCACATCACGGGCGTATCTGGGCGGAAAACCGCCAAGATCGGAGCGGTGCCTGCTTTACCTTTATTCTTCCAAGACGTATGAAAACCGAGGTTCGCATATGAGTATAAAAACGAAAATACTAGCGGTAGATGACGAAGAGTTTAATCTCGATATTCTAGAGGAATATCTCTCTTCCAGCGGCTATGATTGTATTGCCGCAAGCAACGGAAATGAGGCTCTGAAGGCACTTGACGCGCATTCGGATATTCAGTTGGTGGTTCTGGATCGCATGATGCCAAAGCCCGATGGTATGGAGATACTACAGCACATGAAATCCTCCGAACGCTTAAAAGAGATACCGGTCATCATGCAAACGGCGGCCGCGGCGCAAGAACAAATACTCGAAGGAATTCGAGCCGGTGCCTACTATTATCTGACCAAACCCTATCAAGAGCCCCTGCTGCTTGGGATCGTGCGCACCGCGCTTGCAGATTACCAGCAGAAAATGGAGCTTCGCCAGCACATTGGTGAGCAAAAACGTACACTAGGGCTGTTGGAACATGCACGGTTTCGGTTTCGTACCATTGCAGAAGCGCGCAGCGTGGCGTTTCTGGTTGCCAGTTGTTTTCCCAAACCGGAATCTGTAGTGCTGGGAATTACCGAACTCTGTGTTAACGCCATTGAGCATGGCAATCTGGGAATCACCTATCCGGAAAAGACCCGTCTGGTGCTGAGCGCTTCCTGGGATCAGGAAGTGGAGCGCCGCTTGATATTACCCGAACACCGTAAGAAGTATGCAACGCTGGAGTACCAACATTCGCCTCAAAAAGCGGAAGTCACAATCACGGACATGGGAAATGGGTTTGATTGGGAAAAATACGTGGAACTAACACCTGATCGCGTGACCGATCCGAATGGTCGCGGTATAGCGCTTGCGCGCATGTTGTCCTTTGATCAGATTCAGTATATGCAAAAGGGCGCCCAAGTGGTTGCATCTGTCAATCTGTAGTATCCCGTACTTGTGTCATCATGCTATCAAGTTCATATA
>CAZFOM010000188.1:0-1638 GCA_964520155.1 uncultured Rickettsiales bacterium | reverse complement strand
TCCCAAGCGTAAGGAAGCTCCAGGATGTCAGAATCCACGGCTGGGCAACACGCGCCCATGCCTGATCCACCTTGCCCACCAACAACGCAGCCACCGCAAGCGAGAACACAATCGAAAAACCGACATAACCCAGATAGAGCAGGGGAGGGTGAATCGCGAGTCCAATGTCCTGCAACAGCGGATTTAAGTCATCGCCATCAAACGGTGGTGGAAACACACGGATAAAAGGATTGGAAGTAAACAAGATGAAGGCTGCAACGCCCACGCATAACAGGCCTTGTACGCATAACGTCGCGGTTTTGAGTTCATTCTCCATCCGGCGCGATCCGGCGATCAGAAAGCCAAACAGGCTCAGCACCCATAGCCACAAGAGCATGGAGCCTTCGTGATTGCCCCAGGTGCCGGTAATCTTAAACAGCATCGGTTTATCAAGGCTGGAGTTTTCCACGACATTCAGCACGCTGAAATCGGAAGCGGCAAAGCTGAGCATCAACCCTGCCAGTGCGATGCTCACGCACACAAACTGCGCCACGGTTGCGGCTGAGCACAACGACGCATAGTGTGCCGACGTACGGCGCTGTCCGGCCACGAACTGCACGGCGGATAAGGCCAGCGCAAGCAATAAACAGAAATGGCTAATCTCAGCTATCATTTAGCCGTTTTAGGGTACTGGTCTTTCCAATGTCCAGACTTTTTGAGCGCTTCGGCAATTTCGGGCGGCATATAATTCTCATCGTGCTTGGCCAGAATCTCACTGGCAACAAACACGTCTTGCTCTTTGATTCTACCTTCCGCAATCACGCCCTGCCCTTCGCGAAACAGGGTGGGCAGCAATCCCTGATACTCGATGGTCATGCGGTGCGTGTTATCGGTGACCACAAATGCAATTCGGTTATCCCCGAAGGTCTGGATGCTGCCTGCCTCTACCAACCCGCCCATGCGGATTTTCTGCTCAGGCGAGGGCGGTGATGTCGCAATATCGCTGGGCGTATAAAAATAGACGAGATTCTTTTCAAAAGCCTTGAGCACGAAAGCAGCGGAAACTGCTACCAGCGCCACACAGATCAGAAAAAACACCAACCGCTGATGCTTGCGCTTCATGACCGTTTTTCAAGCTCGGAGAGTTGTTTCCTCGTGCGCTTCCATTGCGATAGGCTCACAGCAATGAGTAACAGTAACAGCACAGCGGTTACTGCGTAAGACGACCAGACATAGAATGCATAACCACCCATATGCAGCCATTCGGAGAAAGAGTAGGGCATGAACAATACGAATTATTGGGGTTGAGGAATGGAAATCTGGATGTTTTTGACCACGCTCGCGCATCGGCGTTTCATATCGGCCTCTGTGCCTACACCGTTCTTGCGGCGGGCAGCGTTGGACACCATTTTCTCCAGTTGTGTATAGACGAGATTCATCGCAGGTGCACGGATGCCATTATAAAAATCATCCTTCAGATGCGGGAAATAGGTGGCGATTTCCTTACCTGTATTAACGATGCTTTGCTTGTATTGTGAAACAATCGCTTTCGTGGCGTCGTTTTTCTTGGGATCCTGACCGCTTTCGAGGTAATAGGTGTAATACTGATAGGCACAACTATTGTAGGCATAACGCTCAGCGAGCATCTTCAGGCGCTCA
>CAZFOM010000187.1:0-1919 GCA_964520155.1 uncultured Rickettsiales bacterium | reverse complement strand
ATACTCCTCCGGCACGGTATAGCCTACGGTGTCGGGGATATTGATCGTCGTCGCACCGGCATTGATTGCCACTTCGATCGCTTTGCACAGATAATCGGGCTTCGAGCGCGTCGCATCCATCGCCGACCATTCGACGTTATCGGTGAATCTGCGAGCCAGACCCACCATGTCTTTAATCACCACCAGCACTTCCTCGTGACTCATGCGGAACTGGTATTTGAGGTGAATATCGGAGGTCGAAATAAACGTGTGAATCCGTCCACGCTTGGCGGGTTTGATCGCTTCCGCCGCGCGTTCAATATCCGCTTTCTTAGCGCGAGCGAGCGAGCACACCACGGCATTCTTGATCACTTTAGAAATCGCGTGCACCGACTCGAAATCACCATTGGATGCCATGGCAAACCCCGCTTCGATCACATCCACGCCCATGCTATCTAGCGCTTCTGCCACCAGTAGTTTCTCATCGAGTGTCATGGAGTTGCCAGGCGACTGCTCGCCGTCGCGCAAGGTGGTGTCGAATATGATGATGCGGTCTTTGGTCATATAAAAACTCTCTGCCGGATTCTTGACTCACGAGCGATTTGCGCAAGGATAATGACTGTCATCCCGAACTTGTTTCGGGATCCATGGATGCTGAAACACGTTCAGCATGACATGAAAGAATAGAATTATCGAATCGCAAAACTGCTCACAGGTAATGAAAATTATTAGATAATTGTGTAAAGGGGGGAGCGCCTATCAGGCAATATAAATCTATCTCGCTGACATCAGCCGCGAAGTCGAAGCGTGAGAAATATGGTAACTATGGATATCATGCGTGTTTTTTAGCGAAAGAGACTCACTTTGTAAAGCCTGCACTGCCTGGGTTCAATCACGTTTTCGACCCTCGAAATGCGCGATCGCTTCCACGATGCTTTCGATTCTACCCTTAGAAACCAGAAGCGCTTTGCCTGCCATGCCGTCTGCCTGTCTTAATCTTCCCTCCAGAAGCGCTTTATCCTGCTTGTTTACCAGCCAATGCGTCTGAATGATAAAGGGAACGAGTTGATTTTCTCTGACATGTGTCGTTTTACGCTCATGAGCGCGCACATTGCGGCATAATTCGATTCCGAAATCGATTTCCGGTGCAGTATTGGTTTTTGCGCTTCGATGCACATCCGAAATGATCATATCTATTTTTGATCCGGCCTTGAACATGTCAAAAGCCATTGCGGTAGATTCAGCAGCAAGAACGGAATAACCCTGATCTTCGAGAACACCTTTATATGCTTCTAACGTAGGTTTGTGGCTATCCACAAGGAGAATGGTTTTTTTAGATTTCACAGTCATAATACGTTTCTGCATTTATTTTAGTATTTCATTACATTCACGCCAGCACGCATTTCACACCATATTCGGCGAGGCCTGCATCGCGCGTGATCAGCGTCATATGCTCGGATTTCGCCTGCGCCACCAACATACGGTCGAACGGATCCCCGTGCAGGTTCGGCAGATCGCGCAACACCAAGGTATGCGAAAGTGTGATGGGCAGGCATTCAAACCCCTGCCTTTCCAGTGTTTCAAAGAAATGTTCAGGAAATGCGAATTTCTTTTTAGCTTTCTTGGTGACAAGCTCCCACGAACCAACCACGCTGTAGAAAATATCGTTAGCCGGATCCATGATGCAGGCGATCGTTTTTTGCGAGAGCTTTGGATCTTTCAACAGATACCATAGCACGATATGGGTATCGAGAAGGTAACGGGTCACTTAGAGAATTTATCGTCTGAGCCGAACCATTCATCCGGCATTGGTTCATCGAAATCGTCAGGGATGACCATTTTTCCGGCGAGGTCACCCGGTGGTCGCCGACGGGGTTTTTGAAACGCGGAAATTTTCGCCACCGGTTTGCCAGCGTTGGTGATAACGATCTCTTGTCCCG
>CAZFOM010000186.1:0-1942 GCA_964520155.1 uncultured Rickettsiales bacterium | reverse complement strand
GTCCATAGCAGCGAGCAGCGGATGGCATGGCTGGGATAGAGTGCCGCTACCAGATCGCGGTAAGCGCGCATCTGCCGGCGATAGGACAGCGGAATGTCGCGGGCGGTATGGGGCACTTCGCGTCCGGTTTTATAATCGACAATCCACACCGTATCCGTACCCGCCACCATCCGGTCGATCTGGCCGTTCATCACCACCGGCTCGCCGTCCTGTCCCATCACCACACCGCTGATCGGCACCTCCGAAAGCCCCTCTGGTGTAAACAGCGGCGCGGCATCGGGATGCGCGATCAGTGCAAGCAATTCGCTTTCGATCGAATCCCGTAGCGCCTGTGCAATTTTCTGACGTATCAGATAAGCGCGTATTTTTTCCTGACGTTGCTCGTGCGGGATATTCGGAAGATACTGCAAGAGCGTATGGGTGAGGGTGCCGCGCAAAATGCGCTCCTGATCCGAAACGGGAGACAACATGGGCGATCCCGACGCAGTCCATTGCGAGGGCGTCAGAGGGCGAGCCGGTTTAGGTTCTGCCGGCGGAGGGTGATGGATCCACGCAGGCAGCGCTTGCTGCGCTGATGGGGTCGCGGATGGTGCAGATACCATCTCAGCAGGCTTCCTCACGGATGGATTTTCCAGACGCCAGACATCCCACGATTCCGCCGTGAGTGCGCAGTGATGCGTGTTTTGAGTGGCCTGCGCCTCCATCCCTCGCTTTACCATATCCAACCAGTGTGTTGTGATGTCAGGCTCCTTCTTTTTTTCTTCCTTTACGCCTGCGATAATCAGCTCATCACGCGCGCGGGTGAGCGCGACATAGAGCAGGCGCCGTTCCTCCTCCGCCTGTTTACGTTTTTTTTCTTCAAACACGCGTTCCATCACGCGGTCACGATCCGCACTGTAGGGAGCCCACAGGCACAGACGATCATCCTCCATCCATGCGATCGGTTGACGATCCGAAGTATTTGCAGCATCGCTAACCGGAAGAAACACCACCGGCGCTTCGAGTCCTTTCGCGCCATGCACGGTCAGCACGCGTACCTCATTGTGCGATTGTTCCATGTCACGTTTAATAACGCTTGGATAGGATTCCAGATAATGCAGGAATCCCTGTAATGAAGGCGTGTGGTCGTGCTCATATTCCAGCGCCAGTGTTAGTAGTTCCTCCAGCGGATCGCGCGCTTCTTCTCCGAGCCGTGCAACGCATCGCTTCATACCGTCCCACGCAAAGAGCACGAGCGACAGTAATTCATGCGGGCGCACCCTGTCGGCTTGCGACAATGCCTGCGATACCCATGCGTACGCATCGCGATGATCCGCGCTGTCTTTCAGCCGCTCCCATAGCGATGCGGTGCCGCGCCCATGAGCCAGTGCAAACAAGGCATCCTCGCTCAACCCGATGAGCGGGCTGCGCAGCACAATCGCCAGTTCCAGATCGTCCTGCGGTAACAGCAACACCCGCATGAGCGACATCATATCGCGCACCGCCAGATGTTCGGTCAGTACCAGCCGGTCGGATCCCATGACTGGTACACGCTGGCGGCGCAAGGCGCGAATCAGCGGATCCATCAGGTGATCGCGCTTTCTGACCAGTATCATGATATCGGCTGGCTGGATCGGTTTTCCGGTCGAAGACAGGATCCGCCCTTCATCGAGCCACTGGCGGATCGTCGCGGCGATGCGTTTGGCAAGCACCGTTTCTGCGCGCGGGGGCAACAACATGCCTGCTGCCGCATCCCACGCATCGGGCTTATCCGCCTTCTGTTTGATCACCGGTTCCCAGAGTTCGACTTTTCCGTAGGCGTGTTCGCGGTGTGCGATATGTTCCACCCGCTGATCTGCCGAACTGACTCCTCTTGCGATTTCCGCGTCGGAAAACACCAGATCCACCGCCTGTAATATCGGCGAGGTGGAGCGATAGGACACATGTAGCGGCTTTTCCATGT
>CAZFOM010000185.1:0-1981 GCA_964520155.1 uncultured Rickettsiales bacterium | reverse complement strand
CGTTGCAAAACAGTGCAATTTTGCGACGCTCCGACACGGGAATCTCTCGTTCCGCGCGGCAGAGCAGAATATCGGGCTGAATACCAATCGAGCGGAGTTCTTTGACCGAGTGCTGCGTCGGTTTGGTTTTGAGTTCCTTCGCCGCCGCGATATACGGAACCAGCGTCAGGTGCATGAACAGCACATTCGCGCGTCCCATGGAATAGCCAAGCTGGCGGATCGTTTCCAAAAACGGCAGCCCCTCGATATCCCCTACCGTACCGCCGATTTCGCACAGAACGAAGTCTTCGTGATCAGTATCTTTCAGGATAAATTCCTTGATGAGGTCGGTCACATGCGGAATGACCTGCACCGTACCGCCGAGATAATCGCCGCGGCGCTCTTTGGTGAGCAGCATGGAATAAATCTGCCCCGCCGTCACGTTATCGCTTTTTTTCGCATCCACACCGGTGAAGCGCTCATAATGCCCGAGATCCAGATCGGTTTCCGCGCCATCGTCGGTCACGAACACTTCGCCATGCTGGGTGGGATTCATGGTACCCGGATCCACATTCAGATACGGATCCATCTTGCGAAGCCGTACCTTATAGCCGCGCGCTTGCAACAACGCTGCGAGGCTCGCCGACGCGAGTCCCTTCCCTAAGGATGAAACGACGCCGCCGGTAATGAAAATAAATCGCGCCATAATTATTCGGGACGAGGCACGGATGGGGTGATCGTAGGCACGCTTTCATCCGCTTTCGGAGTCGCTGCGGGTTGACTTTGAACCGGAGCTACGGGCGACGCATCCGGTTTAGGTGCCGAAGGAACAGTAGCCGGTGCCTGTTGCTCACGCGCCAGTCGCTCAGCAATCGTGCCGGCTTCGCGGTTATTGGCAACAATAATGCCCAATGCCAGACTGTTGACGATGAATACGGTTGCAAGAATCGCCGTTAAGCGGGTCATAAAATTCGCACTCGCGCGCCCTGTCACCACACCCGACATCGAACTGCCGCCACCCAGTCCACCCAGACCATCCGCATCGGTACGCTGAATGAGAATGACGACGATTAGCGCCAGCGTGATAAACACATGCAGTAACATCAATACGGTATACATAGTCGGGTACTCTTACTTTCTCGTTTCTGCCGCAGCAGAAATAATCGCATTAAACTCGTCTGATTTCAGGCTCGCTCCACCCACCAGCACACCGGACACCTCGGCAATCGCAAATAATTCCCGCGCATTGGAGGACTTCACCGAACCGCCGTAAAGGATAGGGGGGATAAAATCGTTCCCTGATGTAGCATAAGAAAGCACAGAGGCAATATGTTTGTGCATGGCGCTGATATCAGTAGGAGTCGGCGTTTTCCCTGTGCCAATCGCCCAGACCGGTTCATAGGCAATCAGATACGGTTTCACCGGCGTCCCAGAGCCTAAGATCGCCTGTTTCACCTGCGATTCAACCACCGACAGATGAATGCCTTTTTCACGCTCGGCAAGCGATTCGCCTACGCATATCACCGGCAGCAGGCCTGCGTTGTGAGCAGCACGCATTTTCTGATGAATGAGCGTATCGGTTTCCGCGTGGTATTGCCGGCGCTCTGAGTGCCCGAGAATTACGACATCACAACCCAGTTCCGAAAGCATGGAAGCACTCACTTCCCCTGTGTAGGCACCCTCTGGATGCGCCGAACAATCCTGCGCCGCGAGCTTGACACACGGCGATGTCGCAAGCATTTCGGATACCAGTGGAATCCAGGGAAAGGGCGGCGCCAGCACCACCTGCGGTGGGTGCGACAGATCCCGCATATGCGTGGCCACCGCGACCGGCAGACTTTGAGCCAGCGCGCGCGTGCCGTGTAGTTTCCAATTGCCGATAACCCATGGTTTGTGCATGGGAGCGCGTGATACCATACTCGCGACTCACAATCCAGTAATTTACCCTTTCCAGTTACGGAAAGCTGGTGTAAACCGCTCCCAAACCCCTTATATATATAGG
>CAZFOM010000184.1:0-1987 GCA_964520155.1 uncultured Rickettsiales bacterium | reverse complement strand
CGTCTTTACCAAACGGACGCGCTTCGCCGGTTCCCTGAATCTCAATAATTTTTCCGCTGCCGGTCATGACAAAATTCGCGTCCACCTCGGCTTTGCTGTCTTCTGCGTAATCGAGATCGAGCACCGGCACGCCACCAAATACGCCGCAGGATACCGCGCATACTGTATCGCTAATCGGTAATGTTTTAATGACGCCCGATTTCACCAGCTTAGAAAGCGCCAGATGGAGTGCAACATAGCCACCGGTGATGGCGGCGGTTCGCGTGCCGCCATCGGCTTCGATCACGTCACAATCCACAATCACCTGCCGCTCGCCAAGCGCCGTAAGATCCACTACCGAACGCAGCGAGCGCCCGATCAGGCGTTGGATTTCCTGCGTTCTGCCACCCTGCTTGCCCTTGGCCGCCTCGCGCGGGTTGCGGGTTTCAGTCGAGCGCGGCAGCATCCCGTATTCTGCTGTCACCCATCCCTTGCCGGTATTGCGCAGAAACGGCGGCACCTGCTGCTCCACGGTGGCCGTTACCAGCACACGCGTGTGCCCAAACGAAACCAGACAGGATCCTTCCGCATAGCGGCTGGCACCGGCTTCGAGAGAGACATTTCTCAATTGATTGGCAGATCTGCCGGACGGACGGGACATGGGGATATACACATAAAAAGAATTTGTCATTTCCATAACATGTACAATGCCACTTGCAATCAAAACCACCTTTACCTACATCGTACAGTGATAAACCCCATTCCATAGGAATACCCATGAGCGAACCCGCTCCTACACCACCTGCTGATACGACTACAGCGGATGCAGCCCCCACCGTGCCTGATTCGGATGCTGCGGTTGAACTATCACCCACAGCGGCGCTCGAAGCGCAGGTTGTGGCCTTGAACGAACAGCTTGCCGGCATGAAGGATCAGGCGCTACGGGCACTCGCTGAAGCGGAAAACACGCGCAAACGCGCACAGCGCGAAATCGAGGAAGCGGGAAAATATGCCGTCACCGGTTTTGCGCGCGATCTGGTGGGAGTGATCGAAAATCTGCAACGCGCCTCCCAAAGCATTCCCGCCGAAGCGCGCGCGAGTAACGAGATGCTTAAAACCATGGGTGAAGGAGTGGATATGGTCATGCGCGAGCTGCTTACGATTTTCGAGCGTAACGGCATCCGCCGGTTGGATCCGCTTGGTGAAAAATTCGACCACAATTTCCATCAGGCCGTCATGCAGATGGAAAAACCCGATACCGCATCGGGCACCATCATTCAGGTATTGCAGGCAGGATATGTGATTCATGATCGCCTTCTGCGTCCTGCGATGGTAGGGGTAGCCAAGTAGCATCTTTCGTACTATTATCTCGCGCGTGAAATCGTTGCATTCCATTCTACATTACTTGCGCATCCGCGTGGGTCTTACCCGAACCGATCTGGCATTCGCCCGAGACGATGCCAATCGCTTTCTACCCTGGATCATCGCGTTCATGGCGTTTATCACCAGCCTCATGCTCGCAGGCTGGATCTCGCTCAACACCGTGATTGGCGAGGCGGAGAAAAATCAATCTCTTTCATTTACCATCCATATTCCGGCTTCGACCGAAAACGTGACCGCTCAGGCGCAAAAAGCGCTCGGTATCGTGCGCGATACCAAAGGGGTGGCAAGTGCAGAACTGATGAAAAATGCCGAGATGCTGAAACTGGTAAGTCCGTGGCTTGGCAGCGCCGAAAGCCTTTCGACACTCCCTCTGCCCGTGCTGATTGAAGCAAGCCAGAAATCAGCCGATGCCGTCAATTTCAAAGAACTGACACGCATCCTTGCATCTGCGGTTCCTACAGCTGAAATCGAAACCCATTCCGGCTGGATGCAGAGCTACGCCGAGTCTATTGCTTCACTGCGTTTTCTGGCGCTGTGCATTGCCATCCTGTTTCTGGTGATGCTCGGCTGCATCGTCGTATTCACCGCGAAAACCAGCGTGCGCTTGCATGATAAGGCGGTGCAG
>CAZFOM010000183.1:0-2157 GCA_964520155.1 uncultured Rickettsiales bacterium | reverse complement strand
TAGGCGCCAATAGTTAATAAAGTGTAAACAGACGCAGGTAAAATGGTTCTGTATCAATTATATACACAAACCACGGTGTCACGCAGGTCATTCTCAAAGTCACGACCACAGATTGCACTGATCAAAAATCAGTCAATGACAGGATAAGGTACGATTTTCGGAATAAAATCTAAGCGTTTTGCGCTTTCTGGGTATAACCGGAATCGCGCTGTCCCTTCGCGATCGCGTCGTCCAGATGGGTCTGGGTGCACAGGCCAAGCAGCACGGGGTCTTTTGGCTTGATATTGCTGGAGTTCCAGTGGCTTTTACCGCGCACCGCATTGATGGTATTTTTGGTGGTACCGATCAGGCGAATGATCTGCGCATCGGAAATATAGGGGTGATTCTTGAGCAGCCAGGAAATGGCATCGGGCTTGTCCTGACGGCGGGAAACGGGGGTATAGCGCGCGCCTTTCGTTTTTTTCGTGAGCATTTTATGCGCATCTTCAAGCAACGATAACCGTACTTTCGGATCGGCTTCGGCGCGTTTTATTGCCTCGGCGGAAAGCTGTCCGTTTGCAACCGGATCGACGCCAATAATGCCGATGGCGACTTCACCGTCGGCGATGCCTTGCACTTCGAGTGGGTGCATACCGCAGAATTCGCCAATCTGATCGAACGACAGCGTGGTATTTTCAATGAGCCACACCGCAGTGGCTTTTGGCATCAAAGGCAGAACCATATTTCCTCACCTACAAAAAACCGCCCTCCAAGGGGCGGCGCGTTATCTAATCGGATCCCACTTGTAGAAGGATTTTACCGAAATTCAAGTTCTCTTCCATGCGCTCGAGCGCTTTTTTTGCATCTTCCAGTGAATAGACAGAGTCCAGCACAGCGCGTATTTTTTTCGATTTCACGAGCGGCCACAGGTGCTTAGTCATGTTTTGTACGAACTGTGCTTTCTCGCTCAGAGGTCGGTTTCTGAGAATGGAACCGTGCACCGATAATTTTTTCAGCAGTATGGGAGCGAGGTTGATATTCACCTTCGCACCGCGCAGAAATGCAATGATGGCAAGGCGACCGTTGATGTTAAGTAGGGACAGATTTTTCTGCGTATATTCCCCACCCACCATATCCAAAATCACATCCACGCCTGTATCAGAATTTAGCCGTAAAATCTCGGTTTCATAGTCGGTTGTACGGTAATTAATCGCATGAAGTGCGCCGAGTTTTTTGCAGCGCGCACATTTTTCATCTGTTCCGGCAGTCGTAAAAATCTTGGCTCCGAGCGCCTTTGCAATCTGAATCGCCATGACTCCAACCCCACTTCCACCACCATGAATTAATACCGATTCGCCTTTTTTAACAGCCGCCTGCTCGGCGAGTGATACCCATGCCGTTAGCATCGCTTCTGGCAGACATGCGGCCTCTTTGAGCGAAACGGACTCAGGTACGGAAAGCAAAATAGAAGCAGGGCTTACGACATATTCCGCATAGCCACCTTCTGTAATAATTCCGCACACTTTTTGCCCAATCTTCCAACTCTTTACACCGGATCCGAGCTTCACAATGGTGCCGGAGAACTCAATACCAGGAACACGGGGAATGCGAGCAGGCAGTGGATAATGTTTGTGACGTTGAAATACTTCTGCGCGGTTTAACGCTGCATACGCCACCTTGACCAACACTTCGCCCTTGGCCGGTTTTGGCACAGCACAACGCTCAAGCGCTAATGGCAGCGGCACATGTTCACCCTGCCATGCCATGACATTCATGTGTGTGGGTATTGCTGTGGTTCGTGCGGGCATGAAAGTCCTTTCAAAAAGATTGGACTATGGATTGGATTTGAGTAGCCTACCACCAATCCGGAAAGAACAAAGAACAAAATCGGGAGGTAGAAGTGGATCTCGACGAACTCTATACACCCAAGAAAGCAGTGGCGACGTTTCCGCGTAATCTGGAACCGATGGCACTTGAGCATTTGCGTGAATATCGCGCCGAATTATTGGAAGAAATTGTGCGGGTGGATGCTGAAGCCGAGCGCAAGAAAAAACAGCGCGAGTTAGCGGATGCGTTGTTTAAGAAATAAAGATGGGCGGAACCGAGGAATTGAAGAAATCAGAATAGGAGAATCACCATGCAATTTTCACTCAAAGGTAAGAACGCGATTGTCACCGG
>CAZFOM010000182.1:0-2163 GCA_964520155.1 uncultured Rickettsiales bacterium | reverse complement strand
TTGGTAGTACCATCCAGCGGATCAATATACGCGACGTATCTCGCCGATTGATTCTCATTTCCACCTTCTTCACCGACAAACCCCATATCGGGGAATTTTGCGCGTAGCACATTACGAATAATCTCTTCCGCAGGTTTATCAAACCGTGTGACGGTGCCAATGGGAGTATTCTGCTTATACTCCACATCCTTTCTACCGGATCCTTGGAACTCTCCTTTAAGATATTGTCCACCCTTGAGCGCAGCGTCTCTTAGTGTGGTTAAGAAATCGGGAGGGGGTGTCATGTATTTTCTGTGCGTAATTGTTGATACCCCATTTCTACCTGTTCCTGCGAGAGTGCGGCAAGCTATTTTCGATCCTGAAACTCGGATGGGTTAAGCAGAGGATGAAACCACACCTGAACACTCATCCCACGCATACGCAATACCTGCCAAAAATGCGGAAAGAACTCCGTATCGCCATACCATCCTACCCGGTGATAATCCTGCGGTTTAAGCGGCTCACCTTCGAGATGCGTGTAGCGAATGGAAATCGGTTGAATCATCAGTGAGGCATCGCCTACGAACGCATCTGCAATGCTGAAATACGAACTGCGGAAGGGTAAAAGTTTTGTACCGTCGTTAGTGGTGCCTTCAGGAAACAAACTGATCGCATGACCATCGCGCATTTTTGCAATAAGCTGTTGTTGATTCTCTTTGGTTTTGGTTTTACGGCGGTCTATGAACACACAACCGGACATTTTCGCAAACCAGCCAATTACCGGCCATCCCGCCAGATCCGATTTGGGTGTGAAACACACCGGAAGCAGGGATCCCAGCACATTGATATCCAGATACGAAAAATGGTTGGATACCCACATGAGCGGGCGATGGGTGGAAGGCTCGCCAATTGTGTGAACCTTGATGTTTAGTATGTGACACCCCCAGCGATGAAATCCCATCAGCAGTCGGTAATGTTGCGACTGAAAACGACAGGTGAGACAGATATAGATTGGCAGCGCATAGACCGCGACCAGCAGGATAAACGCAAGCACCCTGCAAACAGCCCTAACAGTGGATCCACGCATAGTTTTATTTCACTTAGTTCACTTATTTGATTGCTTGTTCTGCATGTCATGCCAGCGAAAGCTGGCATCCAGTTTTTATTCTTTTCTTTGCACCACAAATGTGGCGCGCTGGATACCGGCTTTCGCCGGTATGACATTGTACTTTATATGTGTTATGGGATTCCTTATCGGCGCTATTTCCCATCCGGATTATAACGCTGCGTATATTTTTCCGTGATGAGATCGGTCTGCACGATGATGCATACATCGGTGGTGTTACATTGATGATCGAGTATGGCACCATCCCCGATATAGCCACCCAGCCGGAGATACCCCTTTATGAGGGGCGGCAGGCTTGCAAAGGCCTCTTTTGCATCCAGTTGATCCATGGGGATGCGGTTCATATTCACATACATATGCTCCAGCGCCCGCGCGCGCAGTGAGGTAGGCGCTAGATGGAAGTGGTGCAGGTACGACAGCCCCATTGCATGTTGATCAGGATCTGTGCCGGCAAAACTTGCACAGCCAAACATCAGTTGAATATCATACATGGACACATACGCACCAATCCCGCGCCAAAGCAACTGCATCACGGCGCGGTTGCGGTATTCCGGATGCACGCAGGAGCGACCCAGCTCCAGTATTTGCCCCTTGAATTGCTTGATCGGCGTGATGTCGAATTCGGTCTCGCTGTAAAAATGCCCGAGCGCCGTCATCGCATCGCGCCTGAGCAACCGGTATGTCCCTACCACCTGTTCGGGGCCAGGAGGGCGTTCGTAATCGAGCACCAGCAGGTGATCAAACACTTCGTCGAACTGGTCGAAATCGCGCTTTTCTCGCGCCACCTGCGAAGGGGGGGTTCCGCCCATTTCCTCATAAAATATCTGGTAGCGCAACCGCTGCGCCGCATCGATCATGGAAGCGGATGATGCCAGCGTCACGGCCAGTTCTCCCGCTCGAATCTCTGGAAATACTCTGGCTGCCGATGATGGTTGCATACGAATGGCAGTCGCTATCGTCATAGTGTTCTCAATCGGTTATGAGGGTTTTTTCTTGCCGGAATCAAGCGGTACACAAAATAGCTCCAGCCGGTGATCAACCAGTTCATAGCCCAGTTC
>CAZFOM010000181.1:0-2337 GCA_964520155.1 uncultured Rickettsiales bacterium | reverse complement strand
ATCGCCGCCGTTGAGATAATAGGATGGTAGCGAATGCCACTCTGGCGGTAGTTCGGTCTGTGTGGGATCAATCGCGTTCACGCCTTCCACCTGCACCAGCCGCAAATGATTCTGCGCCTCAAATGACCAGATTTCTTCTGGCGCAAACACACCGCTTGCCTTCGGCACCGTGATGTTGTCTTGTTTCGCTTCGTAACGTCCTGCGATACGAATCTGCCAGTTTCCAGGACGCAGTTGTACGCGCAGATTACCGTCACGCTCCAGCCGTGCGGGCAGATCACTTACAACCGACATCGGGATCACGCCATCCGGCAGAATCACGCCTAACACCTGCTCGCGCGGCTTGCCCGCGACATTCAACTGCGCCACAGTTTCGAGCGTCTGTGGAATCGTATCGCTAAGTTTGCGAAACAGCTTAGCCTCGATATGATCTTCCTGCGTCTGCACCTGTTCACCGGTTGTACGCTCGATCCATAACTGATCGGATTCGATATCGGGAATCGCAACTGCTACCCCCATGCGCGTGAGGCTCACCACCCCCACCTGCGGCGGCAGGCGCAGCGAAACAGGCGCGCGATCCCAGCGAAAATCACCTCGGATCGTGTAGGTACCAGCACCTAGCAACAGGCTTGGCGCGGCATTATACAAAAGCACCGGCGCGCTTTCGCCATTCGCGCTTACATTCTGCGGCCACAAATCAGTCTGACCTGGCAGGATGATACGCTGCGGCAATCCATCCGGTGTTTCATACAGCGTGATGTCATAGGCAAAGGATCCCCCCTGCGCGCCCAGATCGAACGCCAGTTTCGTAGGCCAGAAACACACACGCTGATCCTGCGAAAGATACAGAAACGGGCAAGTGTTGGTGGCAACATCATGCATGACCCACCGCTCCCATGGCTTAAGCGAGCTAGGAATATCCGCCGGCGAAATGGGCTTCGCACCCGCCATAAACGGAATACATGTGGCAACCATGATGGCTGCACACAGCCAGCGAAATTTCATCATACGCACTCCCTGTTTTTCTTGTAATTTGCCGCTAATGCTAGTCGGATTTTACGGCGCTTGCAACGGCCAGAAAACACTTATTCCGGCAGTTTAGAATGGATATGAATCTGCTGGATTGTTTTGCCGGTACAGGCATCCAGCGTGAGTACGGACTGTTCACGCGCGGAGTTTTCCACCACCACACGAATCTGCTCGCCGCTGGCTGATAACACCCGCACCGGTGCTGCAGAATCGAGTGTGATGGTGTGATGCGCGCATGTGGGCTTGCTTGTGCCACCGGTGAGTAACGTGGCAATAACGAATGTAAAGCCACCGATCAGCACCAGCGCCATCGACCAGACAAAGATCTTGAGCGGCAGCAGATTTTCTTTTGGTTTCAAACTCATTATTTTGACTCGATCTTGTTTCCCTCATCCTGGCTTTCGCCGCCCTTCTCCCGAAGGGAGAAGGTGCTCACCCTCTCTCCCTTTGGGAGAGCCTCTTTTTTCTCCCTCTCCCTTTGGGAGAGGGTGGGGGTGAGGGAAAACAGAACAAAAGTCCCAGATGTATCAATAGATTTTCTCATTCACCTATTATCTGGTACATACTCCCCCCATGAAAGAACAGCGTTTTTTTACGGTCGAAGATTCGCATGTCGGAAAGCGACTTGATCGGTATCTGGCTGAACAGATGCCCGATTATTCGCGCAGCCGCATTCAGGCATTGATTGCCGGTGGACAAGTGCTGCTTGCAAATTCGGTCGTGGCTGACGGCGCGAAGAAGATTCAGACAGGGCAATCCATCGCGATCACATTACCTGAACCGGTCGCGCTTGAAGTAAAAGCGGTCGCCATGCCCCTTGCGATCGTGTTTGAAGATGCGCACATCATCGTGATCGACAAACCCGCAGGACTCACTGTGCATCCCGCACCTGGTCACAGCGATGATACGCTCGTAAATGCCTTGCTTGCTCACTGCGGAGATTCGCTGTCGGGTATCGGTGGGGTGATGCGTCCGGGGATCGTGCATCGGTTGGACAAGGAAACCAGTGGACTGATGGTCGTGGCCAAACACGACGAAGCGCATCAGGCCCTTTCCAAGCAATTGCAAGATCGCACGATGAAGCGTGAATATCTCGCGGCAATCTGGGGCGTGTGGCATCCGCCGGGTGGAGTCATAGAAGGTAATATCGGACGCTCCACCACCAACCGCAAAAAAATGGCGGTCGTGAAATTCGGCGGTAAACCCGCGCGCACACACTACGAAACGCGCGAGCGATTTTTGGTATCGGGTAAGCCGGTCGCATCGCTTGTCGCCTGCACACTCGACAGCGGACGCACACACCAGATA
>CAZFOM010000180.1:0-2391 GCA_964520155.1 uncultured Rickettsiales bacterium | reverse complement strand
GTATTGACCAGTATTACCGGTTTGATGCAAGGCTCGCATGGCGGCCCTTGGACGGGGTAGAGTTGAGTCTCGTCGGTCAGAATCTTTTTGATGGTGGGCATCAAGAATTTTCCCCGTTTATATTCAATTTCCCGACCGAAATCGGTCGCAGCGTATATGGCAAGGTTGCCTGGCAGTTCTAACCCTTGATTTCCTGATCGTTTTTGCACCTGTGGCCGAAACGTCACGCGGAGATTTTGGCCGTATCTGGTAACACATCGTTAATATCTGCTGACGTACATTGGATATCATGAATAAGGAAAACGGTCAGCAACCATCGCGTGAAACCCATCCGCTTTGATAACCGCCGATCATTTTCCCCTCGAGCCACATTATGAAAAAAATGAAACATCTGTTGCGCATCCAGTGGTACCTGCTTCCGCGAATGGGAGTGTATGTTCTGGCGCTGCTGCTTGCGCTGCAGCCTGCCAGTGTGCGTGCCTCTGCACCAACTGAGTATCAGGTCAAAGCGGCGTTCATTTATCAATTCACGAAGTATGTGAAATGGCCAGGGGCAAAGTCGCTGGATGCGGTCAACCAGATGAATATCTGCCTATGGGGAAGCAACCCGTTTGGCGATGCGCTCAGTATCTTTGATAAAGCATCCAGTGCAAAATTGAAAATCAATGTCGTGCGTAATGCATCTCAGGCCGATCTGCCGAACTGCCATATGCTGTTTATCGGCAAATCCGCCGAGTCCAACTTCGCCAGCGTGGTGTCGCAGGCCAAGGCGTATCCGATACTGACCATCAGCGAAGTCAAAGGCTCTGCTGCTAAAGGCGGCATGATCGAGATGCAGACGGTAGAAAAAAACATCGGCGTGTTTTCGCGTAACAACATTAGTCTGGTCATCAATTCCAAATCGGCACAGCAATCCGGCATCCAAATTGACGCGCAATTGCTCGAAATTGCGCAATCGGTCATACGGTGAGGAGCAGATGAGCCTGTTTTCCAGCAGCTCTATCAAATTCCGGTTGATCATGCTGATTACCGTTATCAGCGCGGTTTCTGTGCTGCTCACCACCATCATCATTACGTTGGTCGGAATCATCAATCTGCGCGAGAACCTACAGGAGCGATTGGGCGTGACGGCCAAGATCGTGGGGGATCGCAACGCTGCATTCATTGACTTCGGTGATCCGGTGGGGGCTAGCAACAACCTGTCCTCCGCGCTGGGAGTGGATCCGGCGATCATGCTGGCTTGTCTGTACGACGGCGGTGGCAATGCGTTTGCGTCCTACCCGACACCCATGCCGATGAATGCGTCGATCACCTGTCCGCAACTCGCACTGGAAGAATTTACACCACGCATCGAAAATGAGCTGATCAAAGTGAATCTGCGCATTTTGAACAAGCGCGATAATTCGCTGGTGGGAACCATATACATGATTTCCGACGAGCGCGAAGTGCATAGCTTCATCGAAAAGCAAATTATCATTGCACTTACAGTGGCAGCAGCAGTCAGTCTGTTTGCCTATGTGTTGGCGTTGTCGCTGCAACGTAGCATATCCGCCCCTGTACAGCGCTTAACACGCACTGCGCAGGAAATATCGCTTTACAAGGATTATAAGGTTCGTGCCGAAACTAGCGATGTGACGCAACACAGCAAAAACGAGATCAATACCCTGATTCTGGCATTTAACACCATGCTCGATGAAATTGGTGAGCGCGAACGCGAGCTGGTAAAAAAGAATGCAGAGCTGGTGAAGGCAAAAGAAGTGGCTGAAAGCGCAAACCGCGCAAAATCGCAGTTTCTTGCTAATACCAGCCATGAACTACGCACGCCGCTCAATGCTATCATCGGATTCTCGGCGATTTTCCAGAATCAATTATATGGCCCGTTAGGCAACGAAAAATATCTGGAATACGCCAAGGATATCAACGATTCCGGCGTGCATCTGCTCGATATCATCAACGATATTCTCGACCTTTCCAAAGCCGAAGCGGGCAAGCTCGCTTTGAACTTTGAGGATATGCCGGTCGATAAATGTATCAAGAAATGCGTGACCATCGTGTCAGAACGTGCCGCCGAAGGGCAGGTTACGATCACCACCGATATTCCCAAAGGATTACCGTATCTGGTGGCGGATCGTCTGCGCTTTATCCAGATTGTGCTCAATGTGCTGTCCAATGCGGTCAAGTTCACCGAACCTGGCGGTAGCGTGAAAATCACGGTGAGAACGGAAAGCAAGGAAGATACGATTTCCGATTTCTATATTGATATTGCCGATACCGGCATTGGGATGGCGCCTGAACATGTCGCCAAAGCGTTCCAGAGCTTCGGTCAAGTGGATAGCGGGTTGAATCGTAAATACGAAGGAACGGGATTGGGGCTGCCTCTGACGCGCAAAC
>CAZFOM010000179.1:0-2393 GCA_964520155.1 uncultured Rickettsiales bacterium | reverse complement strand
CTCCATCCTCGGTACCCACCTTTCGGACGAGCTTTGCCGTGCGAAGACGATTGGCCATTCGCGTGAGCGGGGATACCCGCAGCTCCGAACGACCCGCCCGTGAGACGACACCATCTACACGAATTTGCAGCGCAGCCTGTGACGGATGCGTTCGTACCCTTTGTGCCGGTAGTTCGAAGGCAAAGGCAAAGCACAAAATTGTTCTGCCAGCCAACTGCCAGAGCGCTTGACGCCTCATGGTGACGGCCTACTCGATGCTACAACCGACGGTGATACATCCCCCAATGATGGGATTGCTCATGTCACAACTGGTGTGCAGGCCTCCGTCCTGACACCACGCCATGAACATGCATTTGTCGTTCTCGCAGTAGGTTGCCTTGGGCGTTGCTGCACCAGCAGAACTGATGGCACCCAGCGCGAACGCAGCTGCAGCTGCAGCAGCGGCCACCAAAGGCGAGAATCTCCGCATAGCTCCTCCTGTGGTATGGTGATTTCGATTGCTTGTCGTTCAAATCGCTTGCATCTGCGGGCAACTATCGGTTGATACTGAAAGTTGCGCAATACTTCGGATGGACACTTTCGGCATCAGTCCAATGTATGCATCCGCGTCTGCTGCTTCACACACACATGGCTTGAGTTTTGTATCGCCTGCACCGCCGCCGTGCACAGTGTCCGGATATCACCACGATTCGGGAATACATAGCCAAGTCGTTGCTTCTGCTTCTTGATGGCCGCAGTTGATGCAAAGCCAAGTTCGGCAGCGGCCTCATCAGGACGAACCTCGGCAGTTACGGTGAGAAGAGAGTAGAGGAGCAACCTGGAATGAACCAGCAGCTTCTGTGGCGGCGGCGCACCGCAGCTCTCGCATAGCTTCCGCAGCGTTCTCTCGTGCATGCCGAGATCCGCTGCAAACGCTCGCACCAGAATGGGCGAATGAGAAAGCAATACGGCCCGAAGAAACATCCTATGTATGTCGGGCGACAATGAATGGCCGCCCAGCCGTACAATGCTCTGAGCTGCGATGACAGACACCGCGCGCGCAGCATCTATCGTCGAGTTCCGTACAATTGGCACCAGAGAGAAGGCTTTCAGCGCTCTCGATCTCCAGAGTGATCGTTCGGTTGACCTTGCCGACGAGATACTCACCGTTTCAGTCGCAAAGACAATCGAGGGGTTCTTCCCCCATACGATCTCCATTGAGTGTCTCAGCGCAGCATTCACTGCTACCGAGGAGGGGATGACGATAATTGCTGGCCCGCAATCCGGAACGGACCTTGGGTCAGCCATAAATCGGGAACTCGGCGCGAGATGCCATGGCTCCAACTCGTCCTTCATGCGGAGCACCGGAATCCTACCTAACAGCAGTTCTTTCATCCGATTTGTAGCCGGTCTGAGTAATCATTGGTGCACTGTTGGCGAAGCTGAAGGGGGGGGGGGAGAAACTGTCAAGTCATTTCTACGCAATGTGAAGGATCGTCGAACTGGCAGGCTCAAGTGTACTGCGCCCGTTCCAGCGCGGCGGTTCGGCGACCGTGGAAACCGTATGCGACCGACATACAGTTCTAACGGATCCTCAACTGGGCTCCGATCGCCAACATGTCTCGCTCAACGCTCTGACTCCGAGGTACGACGGTAATTCGTGACCAGATACCGAACGCTACCTTCGAAGCTGATTGATCCAGAATATCGAGCCTCAATTGAGTGCCTCTCGAGAACATCTTTTCGTTTCGGTAGAACGCGGGGCCCACACCGAACCGAAGTTCAATTTGTCCGGCATTTACTGCGGTGCCGACCAGGGCGTTCAGTCCTGCGGTACCGCCGTTTCTTGCGCAATCGCCGTTGGGGAGTACGAGACACCGCGAATGTCCAGATACCAAAGTCCCTCCCCCGCCAAGCACAGCTGACCACCGCGAGCTCTTGTGTACCGGAACAGAGTACGTAGCGTCGACTACAGGGCCCTGCGCATCTCGAAAGGTCTCTCCTCTCGTACCATGCCATCCAATACCAAGTACAAGCCCGCCGCCTGGCTGCGCATTGCTCGCGCTTGACAAGGCGAAGCTAGCCAAGGTGGCCAAGCCTATTGCTGATCTCTTCATGTCATCCGCGTTTGCTGTGATCCACCGAAGGCGAGCGATGTAGCGCCAGCGCTGCACGGCATTCGCAGCTGACAGGTAGAAGCGCATCGCAGCGTTCAGCTAGGACTGCCAGCTCACTCGCTGCGTACCCTGCCACACCGCACCGGGTTCAAGCACCACCGGCTCGCGAATGGCGCCTGCCTCCACACACACCATCTTCCGTTCATCACCCGGCGCAAAGTCGGCGCGTGACGCCGTGCCCTCGGGCCCGGGGTTCCACACCACCGCGTCGGGGAAGCCGCGCTTCTCGATGCGCAG
>CAZFOM010000178.1:1745-2445 GCA_964520155.1 uncultured Rickettsiales bacterium | reverse complement strand
TCTTTCACGAGCAGGGTCTGGATATGCAGGTGCTGAAGCATTTCGGGCTGGAGGCAGGTAAACAACCCGATCTGTCGGGT
This sequence comes from uncultured Rickettsiales bacterium, assembly GCA_964520155.1. Classification (GTDB taxonomy): domain Bacteria; phylum Pseudomonadota; class Alphaproteobacteria; order Rickettsiales; family JABCZZ01; genus CAZFOM01. The sequence continues at coordinate 2,365 of CAZFOM010000178.1, read as the reverse complement.
TGGTCATTGATCAACGAGCGCATTGCAAAGCCCGCGCGCGAAACGCATATCGCTATTGTCGGTAAATACATGGGCATGGGCGATACCTATAAATCGCTCGGCGAAGCCTTGGATCACGCGGGTATCGCGAATAATGCCAAAGTGCATCTGCACTGGATTGACGCGCAGGGCTTTGAAAAGCTCGATGTGGCGAAAGAACTGAAAAACATGGATGCGGTGCTGGTGCCAGGCGGATTTGGTGAACGCGGCGTGGCAGGCAAGATCGCTGCGGTGAAATACGCGCGCGAGCATCAAGTGCCATATCTTGGTATCTGTTTTGGGATGCAGATTGCGGTGATCGAATACGCGCGCAATGTGCTGGGTATTTCGGATGCGACTTCCAGCGAGTTTGGCGACGACCCCTCGAAGGACGAGCGCGGGCCGTTAATTGGCATCATGACCGAATGGACGAAGGGCACGGTGCGCGAGCGCCGCAGCAAGCAGGACGGCATGGGCGGCACGATGCGTCTGGGTGCCTACGAAGCAAAACTTGTCTCCGGCTCCAAAGTTGCGCAGGTCTATGGTGGCGAGCAGATTAGCGAGCGCCATCGCCACCGCTACGAAGTGAATATCGCGTACCG
>CAZFOM010000178.1:0-1735 GCA_964520155.1 uncultured Rickettsiales bacterium | reverse complement strand
AGAAGGCGGGATTGATCTTTTCCGGCCTGTCCCCGAGCGGCGAACTGCCCGAAATTGTCGAGATGGAAAAACACCCATGGTTCGTGGGCGTTCAGTTCCATCCCGAGTTCAAATCGCGCCCCTTCGCGCCGCATCCGCTGTTCAAATCCTTTGTGGAAGCGGCGCTCACCCAATCCCAGAAAGCAAAGAAAGCGGCGTGACTCCCGCTTTTACAGGTTAATTAGGCTTGACATTTGCCAATATTCAGGCTAGACTGTCTAGATTGATTGTGAGGCGTTTATGGATACTTGGCAGTTACAGGATGCGAAGAATAAATTCAGCTCACTGGTAGAAAAGGTGGTGCGCGAAGGATCGCCGCAACTGGTGACGCGGCACGGTAAACCGGCGGTAGTAGTCATTCCGGCCGAGGATTACGCACCAAAGCACAAAACCAAAAAAAATGATTTTCTATCGTTTCTGATGACCATGCCTGCATTGGAAGCGAAAAATGAAGATCTGTTTGCGCGCAAGGATTCGCCAGCCAGAGAAGTGGATCTGTGAATTATCTCTTCGATACGAACATTCTTTCGGAATTTCAAAAAAATCGCAGACACCCCTCCGTGATGACATGGGTTAAACGTATTGAATCACAGAACATCTACGTCAGTGTTATATCTTTGGGCGAAATACGGCGTGGCATTGAAATCAAACGTCCATCAGATGCGGCGTTGGCAAATCGTTACGAGGAGTGGCTGCGGGATCTGGAAAAGCGCTTCGCCTCAAGTATTCTGGATTTTGATCGTGATGTCGCTCATGCATGGGGGGTGCTGACAGCGCGTTATCCTAAGAATTCGCATATGATCGACATGCAACTTGCCGCACAGGCTATGGTCTATGATTGTGTTCTGGCCACACGCAATGTAAAAGACTTTAAGGGATTACCCATCCAGTTAATCAATCCATTTGAGTGATAGTTTATGCCCAAAGTTACGGTTGGAAATGTAACATTCGCAAACGAACTGCCTTTCGTGTTGATTGCGGGGCCGTGCCAGATGGAATCGCGCGATCATGCGTTGTTGATGTCGTCTAAACTAGCTGAGATTGCAGACAAGCTCTCAATCCCCTTCGTCTATAAAACCTCGTTTGATAAAGCAAACCGCACGAGCCTCAAAGGCAAACGGGGGTTTGGGTTGGAAAATTCACTCCCTGTATTTCGTGAGATCAAGGAGAAAATCGGCTGTCCGGTGCTGACCGATATTCACACCGAGGAGCAATGCCGCGAGGTCGCCCCGTTTGTCGATATTCTCCAGATTCCAGCATTTCTATGCCGCCAGACCGATCTGCTGCTTATGGCAGGCAATACCGGCAAAGTAGTGAATGTAAAAAAGGGACAGTTTCTTGCACCGTGGGACATGAAGAACGTAGCCGACAAAGTCGAATCGACGGGAAATAAAAACATCCTCCTCACCGAGCGCGGCGCCTCGTTTGGCTATAATACGCTGGTGGTGGATTTCCGCTCGCTGCCGATTATGGCGCAGCAGACGGGGTATCCGATCATCATGGATTGCACCCACGCCGTGCAGCAACCAGGTGGGCAAGGTACTTCCTCCGGAGGGCAACGTGAGTTTGCACCGGTCATCGCCAAAGCTGCGATAGCAGTAGGGGTTGCTGGATTATTCATGGAAGTGCATCAGGATCCCGACAATGCCCCATCTGACGGCCCTAATATGATAAAGCTGCACGAGCTGGAAGCGAT
>CAZFOM010000177.1:0-2481 GCA_964520155.1 uncultured Rickettsiales bacterium | reverse complement strand
TATCAGGTCTATATCGAGAAACGCGGCAAGCTGCAGCTCACGGAGGTGAAATTCCGTGATAACCAGCATGTCATGAGCATTGCGCAACGCATTGTCACTGCCATTGGCCGCCGTGTGGACGAATCCAGCCCTATATGTGACGCACGCCTTGCTGACGGTAGCCGCGTCAACGTGATTGCACCACCCCTTGCCATCCGCGGGTGCAGCATCTCGATCCGTAAATTCTCCAAGAAAAAAATCACGCTTGACGTTATGGTCACGACCAAGAACGTCTCCGAAGCATTGTGCCGCGTGCTGAAAATCGCCTCCGCGGTGCGTTGCAACATTATTGTTTCCGGCGGTACGGGTTCAGGAAAGACGACATTGCTTAATGCGCTCTCACGACAGATTGATCATGGCGAGCGCGTGGTGACGATTGAAGATGCCGCAGAATTGCAATTGCAACAGCCGCATGTGGTGCCGCTCGAAACACGACCGGCCAACCTGGAAGGACACGGCGAAATCACCATGCGCGATCTGGTCAAAAACGCGCTGCGTATGCGTCCGGATCGAATTATTCTGGGAGAGGTGCGCGGCGCCGAGGCCTTCGACATGCTACAGGCCATGAACACCGGCCATGATGGCTCGATGGGCACGATGCACGCGAACACTCCGCGCGAATGTCTGACGCGTCTTGAAAACATGATTGGCATGGCCGTTTCCAACCTGCCGAGCAAAGCCGTGCGCAACATGATCTCCACCGCGGTGAACGTCATTGTGCAGATTGCGCGTATGCGCGATGGGGTGCGCCGTGTGACCCATGTCACCGAAATTGTGGGCATGGAAGGTGATGTCATTATCACGCAGGATTTGTTCCATTACGAATTTCAGGGCGAGGACGAAAACGGTAAGCTGATCGGCGAATTTAAGCCCACCGGACTGCGCCCGAATTTCCTGCCTCGCGCTGCCTATTACGGGCTGGATCAGGCACTCATGGAAGTGATATGAGCGAGTGGCTCAACAGGCCTGGAGTGATGGAAGCCGTGATCTTTGCCAGTGTTATGCTGCTGGCCTTCATCGCCTATCTTGCACTCGGAGATCGCTCGCAGAAGCGGATTGCCAGCCGCGTGGAGCGCATTCGTAACCGTAAGGTGAATAAAGCGACTGTCACCAACAATAACCAAGCCTCGTTGCGCCGTAAAGTTGAGGATAACTCCATGCCAGTGATCGGCGCGCTGGTGCGACGGCTGCCAAACCTCGGTTTATTGCGTACCCGTCTGGAGCGTGCAGGGGTCAAGATGAGTGCGGAAAAATATGTGCTGTATTGCGTTGGCGCGATGCTGTTCATCGCCTTTTTTATCAGCACCCTGCTTAAGAAATCCCTCCTGCTTGGCTTGTTTGTCGGCATCATTGTTGCCATCGGCATCCCGCACTGGGTGGTCGGATTCAAAGCCAATGCACGCATCAAGCAGTTTCTACGTCTCTTTCCCGATGCGATCGAACTGATCGTGAGGGGGTTGCGTTCGGGGCTGCCCGTGACTGAATCCATCAACATGGTGTCGCGCGAAATGGAAGATCCGATCCGCAGTATTTTTCATAATATCGGGGAATCGGTACGGCTTGGGGTGCCGCTCGAACGTGCTCTACTGGATATGGCGAAGCAACTTGGCAATACGGAATTCAATTTCTTTGCAACCAGCATCATCCTGCAACGTGAGACTGGCGGAAATCTATCCGAAGTGTTGAGCAATCTGGGGGAGGTGCTTAGAACGCGTTATATGATGCGGATGAAAATACGCGCGCTTTCGTCCGAGGCGCGCGCATCGGCGTATATCGTGGGTGCCCTGCCGTTTGCCGTGGTGGGCGTGCTGACGGTATTGCAACCCGACTATCTGACACCGTTGTTTGATGATTATCGAGGCAATATCGCCCTGCTCGGTGCAGCCTTGAGTATGACGACCGGCGTTGCCATCATGATGAAAATGACGCGGTTTGAGATCTGATATGGCAGACAATGTTCCGCAAAACCGACTTACACTGGAGATGCTGCTCCCCAGCGGCATTTCACCCGATGATTTCTGGGTGTTTGTTTCCGGCATTTTGGCATTTGCCGTCGTGTTCTTCGTTGGCAATACGCTGATTGAACGCGATACGCTGTCGGCGCGCGTGAAAGCGCTGCACGAGCGGCGTTCTCAGCTCAAAAGCAATCTGACCGCACCGCGACGACGGACGCGCGGAAAAAATAACAGTATCAGTCTCGTCAAAGCGGTGGTGATGCGTTTCAAACTGCTGCAACAGAACCAGATCGACAAGGTGCAACAACTGCTGACCAATGCGGGCTGGCGCTCCAAAGATGCGATCTATATCTATGTGTTTTTTCAGCTTGTCACCCCGATCGCATTTTTTGTGCTTGCATTCCTGGTGGTCAATTTCGATTTCAGCCAGTTGCCCTGGGGCGGGGCGAAATGGAAATGGCTGGTCATTTTAGGGATGGCGTATATT
>CAZFOM010000176.1:1703-2489 GCA_964520155.1 uncultured Rickettsiales bacterium | reverse complement strand
CCCGATGATGAGCCTGGACGCCTTACACTCATCGCGCGTATGGGTGCTGAGAAAGTAGAGGACTTACTTCCACCACTCGTCGAGGCAGTAAAGGCGTCAGGCAAGCAGGTCGTGTGGTCGTGTGACCCTATGCATGGCAATACCATCAAATCCCCGAACGGATATAAGACACGCAAGTTCACCGATATTCTCTCCGAAGTGCGAAGTGTCTTTAATATTCATCAGTCGCTTGGCACCTACGCGGGCGGCGTGCATTTTGAAATGACAGGGCAAGACGTCACGGAATGCTTAGGTGGCGCACAGGCCATTTCCGAAATTGATTTGAGCGCGCGCTACCACACACACTGCGACCCGCGCCTCAATGCATCGCAAAGTTTAGAACTTGCTTTCCTGATTGCGGAAGAGTTGAAGAAAAAGAAATAGCTGTCGGCTTTGTTTGGGTTACTTCTCGTGCAAAATACTGCCGCGTATTTCTGGATCGCCACGTCGTGCATACGCACGACTCGCGATGACGTCACCCACGAGCGAACGCAAGTGAGCGCGGCAATCCATTTTTTCTCAAAATCACATTTGTGATATTTTTATCGCAGTGAATAACCTTGTGGATAAAAAAATCAACCCGATGGTTTTGTTAATAAAAAATTTACCATCCTCGCGTAGTGCTGATCGTGTTGTTTAACTAACTCAAGGAGACTTCAACATGGCTATCAAGAAAAAAACCGCTAAAAAAGCTACCGCTAAAAAATCGGCTCGCAAAACCTCTGCTAAAAAAGCAGTGAAGAAAGT
>CAZFOM010000176.1:0-1693 GCA_964520155.1 uncultured Rickettsiales bacterium | reverse complement strand
AAAGTGGCGAAAAAGTCGGCTGCTAAAAAAAGCACCCGTAAAGTAGCGAAAAAATCTTCCGCGAAAAAAGTTCTCGTGAAGAAAGCCGCTGCCCGCCCTGCTATGCGCTTAGTAGCAAAAGCTGCTGCTGCAAAACGCGCTGGTATGAAAGCTGGCTGGTAATCACTTACCACATACGACGAAAAGGGAGGCTAAGGCCTCCCTTTTTTTGTTTAAGGGTGAATACCAAATGGAAAAACTTGCCTATTCATATTCATAAAACTGTGATCGTTTTGTCATCCGTTCGTCATGATGCTTTTGTACAGATGGTCGCGTAACCAATTCCGGTTGCTCGATCAGGTAGGAGAGTTCACCATGGGGGATGTTACGATCATTACGAAAGAAAGACTCGAACGCATACTGAGTCAAATCGCGATCAATCAAATTGAGCAAAATGAGAAAAAAGAAAAACGGGGCACTTCAAATAAAGCACCCCGTCTTCAGAATCAACGCACAGAAGAATTCGCTTAAGAAGCCTGAGCGGAGGCTTTCTTCTCGCGGCGCTTCTGTTCGAGCTGCTCGGTGATATCCTCACCGGTCTGCTGATCCACCACTTTCATGGACAGGCGAACCTTGCCGCGTTCAATCTCAATGACTTTTACCTTTACCAAATCGCCTTCATTGACGATGTCGGTCACCTTACCGACGCGGTAATCGGCCATTTCGCTGATATGCACGAGCCCGTCCTTGGCGCCAAGGAAGTTCACGAATGCACCAAAATCGACGATACGAACGACCTTGCCATTGTAGATTTTACCAATCTCCGGCTCGGCAATGATTCCTTGAATCCACTCGACAGCGGCTTTTCCGGCATCGGCGTTGACGGCGGCGACGCGTACGGTACCATCATCATCAATATCCACTTTTGCTCCGGTTTTCTCGACGATCTCTCGGATCACCTTACCACCGGTTCCAATCACTTCGCGGATTTTATCCTTCGGTACGGAAATCGTGGTAATACGCGGCGCATTCTCATTGACGCCGTCACGCGCAGCCTGAATGCCGCGCGCCATTTCGCCTAGAATATGCTTACGTCCGGTGTGCGCCTGCGAAAGCGCCACCTTCATGATCTCCTCAGTGATACCGTTGATCTTGATGTCCATCTGAAGCGCCGTGATACCTTTTTCGGTACCCGCCACCTTGAAGTCCATATCGCCTAAGTGATCCTCATCGCCCATAATGTCGGAAAGCACCACAAAGCTGTTTGCTTCTTTGATGAGTCCCATCGCAATCCCAGCGACCGGACGGGTAAGCGGAACACCCGCATCCATCAGCGCCATCGAGGTTCCGCATACGGTTGCCATCGAGGAGGAGCCATTGGACTCGGTGATTTCGGATACCACGCGGATCGTATAGGGGAATTGCTCTTTGGTAGGTAACAGCGGATGCACCGCGCGCCATGCGAGCTTGCCATGGCCGATTTCGCGCCGTCCTGGGGTACCCATGCGCCCCACTTCACCCACAGAATAAGGAGGGAAGTTATAGTGCAGCAGGAAGTTTTCTTTATATTCGCCATCGAGTGCATCAATGATCTGTTCGTCCATGCTGGTGCCAAGCGTAGCTACAACGAGACCCTGGGTTTCACCACGAGTGAATAAAGCAGATCCGTGCACACGCGGTAGTACGCCCGCTTCGGCGACGATTTGACGGATAT
>CAZFOM010000175.1:0-2678 GCA_964520155.1 uncultured Rickettsiales bacterium | reverse complement strand
CGGTAATATCGTAGAACGGATGCTCGAGCGCGGAAATCGCAGGAGAAGAAGAAAACATCCAGCCATTAAACACTTGCGCGGGGCTTTCGCCTTTTTTGATTTCCCAGATTTCGAGCAATGCCGCATTCTCCGGCTGGTCTTCCGGCGCCGATTTCCAGCAGGTCATGGGAATAATCTCGAGCGTGCCAAAGCGCGTCACCGTTCCAATCGGCACTTCAAGCAGGCTGGAGCGCGCCGTGACCTTGTTCAGCCCGCGCAGTAGCACACGGGTGAATGCAACATCTACCGGCTCTTCGGATGGTGAATCCTTCTTTACGTCTGAAGTGTTGTTTTTTGCGGCTTGTGGTGTTTCGCGAGCTGCATCCTGCGCGAGGATAGTAGTCCCCCACAGCATTCCTGCGAGAAACACACACGCCCACACGGCAAGTCTCGATGGACGCGTGTGCATCATAGCGATTAGTTGCTGAATCGTTTGTTCGGACGCTCCATGGATGCCACCATGTCGGATAGCACAATGCGCACAAAATTCTCGCTCACACCCATCTGCACTGCTTCTTCGAGCAGATGTTGCATATGCGCATGAATCTCCTGCGCATAGGCGTTCAGCGCGCGGATTTTCTCCTCCTCGCTGAGCGGGGTGCCGTCGCGGCTTAGCCAGTCTGCGGGAATAATCGTGTGTGATTGCGTGACCAATGCCATAGAGTTGCTCCTTGGTTATTGATGTTGCTGATACGGATTATGGGGTAAGGGTGCCCGCTGCGGGATCTTGCGCGGTGACTCCGGCATCGCTCGAGGATTTCGCGTTGCCGACGCCGCCACCGCTGAATACCATCTTGCCGATCAATTCTTCGAGATTGACGGAAGACTGTGTGAACTCAATGCTCTGACCTTCTTCGAGCATCGCTTCATCCCCGCCCGCTTCAAGCGTGATGTATTTACCGCCGAGCAAACCGTCGCTCACCACTGCCGCGGTAGAATCCAACGGCACCTGAATCCCCTCTTTGATCTGCATCGTGATGTTGGCGCGGTAGGATTTCGGATCAATCTCCATCGCCTTTACCACCCCGATTTTAATGCCACCGATACGCACATCGCTGCCCAGCGCGAGTCCTGCTACCGAATCAAACGTGGCATTGAGTGTGTAGCCCTCGATCGGTTTGACGTTGCTGCTCTGATACGCAAATATCAGAAAACCAGCGGCGACAATCAGCACCACTCCACCCATCACGGTTTCGATGAGATTCCGTCCCATACGCTATGGCCTCCACGCTTCATAATCGGCAGCCGACGCATCCCGCGCTCCGCCTCGATTCATATGCCCGGGCGGTACATACGCGCCTGCGGTTCCCGTAAGATTCGGGATGCTTTCCTTTTGCCAGACATACTGACGTGCCGCTTTTTCATCCGGCACCGTATCGGTCGTATAATGCAGCCAGCCATGCCAATGCGCGGGCACCTTGGACGGTTCCGCCTTGCCTTTATACACAACCCAGCGTTTCTTGTGTCCGTGCGATCCCTTCTCGCGACGCGCCTCATAATAGGTGTTGCCATACGCATCCTGACCGATGCGCTTGCCATGAAACCAGGTATAAAGTGCAGTAACGATATTGGGCATGTTTATGGCTTCCTCGGTTCGAGATGCTCATGCAGCCATCGCGGTGAAATATCCATATTATAAGACCATGCAATCGTGCCGTCGGATAGGGAAAACTGCGTGAAGCGCTTGATATCTTTCAGCGCATGGAGTGGCTCAATGCGCTCGATATAGGGTAGCAAATCCACTTCTCCGCATTTTCCATCATTGAATTCCAGATACAGTCGATGACCACCCAGATAATCCACATCAATCACACTGGGAATGATTTTTCCCGATGAGACAATTTCATCATTTTTCAGGCGAGGAATCATAGGGGATCTACTTTTTTGGGTGTCCCGTTGCTACGGACAATTTCCCAGTTTTTAAGCAATTCTTCGGTGTGCAACCTACGCCATTCATCGATCTTTTTCAATTTTTTTTGTGGCAACATACCATCCACCAATTCTCCCGTACGAATATCTATTGCTGCCCACATACTGCCATATTTGACATGAAAATGAGCCGGTGGATGTTCATCCCAATACATGTAAATCACCATCCCCAAAAATTCAGCAATCGAGGGCATGAGTTACTGCTGATCCAGGAAGCTGCGGAGTTTGCGCGAACGTGACGGGTGCTTGAGCTTGCGCAGCGCCTTGGCTTCAATCTGGCGGATACGCTCGCGGGTCACCGAGAATTGCTGCCCGACTTCTTCGAGCGTATGGTCGGTGTTCATCCCGATGCCAAACCGCATCCGCAGCACACGCTCTTCGCGCGGGGTAAGCGAGGCCAGAATGCGCGTGGTGGTTTCGCGCAGGTTCGATTGGATCGCGGCATCAAGCGGCAGCACCGCATTCTTATCCTCAATGAAATCGCCCAGATGCGAGTCTTCTTCATCCCCGATCGGGGTTTCAAGTGACACCGGCTCCTTGGCGATCTTCATCACCTTGCGAACCTTATCCAGCGGCATTACCAGACGATCCGCCAGTTCCTCCGGCGTCGGTTCGCGGCCAATTTCATGCAACATCTGACGCGAGGTGCGCACGATCTTGTTGATGGTTTCAATCATGTGCACCGGAATACGGATGGTGCGCGCCTGATC
>CAZFOM010000174.1:0-2715 GCA_964520155.1 uncultured Rickettsiales bacterium | reverse complement strand
CGCCGGAAAATCGAGCATGGTGGCTTTGGGTGTGCTCCAGATCGCCGCCCCCATCGGCAGAATAAAATGCTCGCGGAACGCCTCTCCGAGATCATGCGCATCAAATAATTCGCGCAGCGTTCCATCACGCTCGCTATTCAGTACGGAAGGAGCCAGTTTGAAAAAGCGAAGCACATCACCCAGCATCCGGTAAAACGACGGACGAAATAAATTTGACCGCTGAGCAAAAACGGCGTTCAGGCTTCTTGCCGCCCATTCCAACTCTCCCCCACGCAGAGTAAAGCCAAATGTCATATCGCTTTTTTCGGTAGCCACGCCCAGATGTTTGAACAACCCCACCAACTCGGGGTAATTTACCTCGTTATAGACAATGAATCCCGTGTCCACCGGAATCACTGCATCCGCAAAACGCACCTCCCGCGTGCGCGCATGTCCACCCGCCACCGCATTTTTTTCATACACCGTGACAGCATAACGCGACGACAATAGATAGGCCGCCGCCATGCCTGATATTCCTGATCCGATTACGGCTACTGTTTGCATAGCAACTCCTCAAGCGCTAGACTGTTTAGACTAGCAATGCTAGGGATTCAACCATCAACAATTACTCACGCGCGCCTCATGCCAACACCTTCCATTCCTATCCATCTTCTGCACTTTGATTCCTACAAACTATGGCTGAAGTCAGCGCCCCGTCACGTCAAACACTGGCTGGATGCTCAACACTTCAAGCCAGAAGCAGGGCGCATCTGCATTGTACCCGATGCGAGGCACGGCATAGAGTGCGTGATCTACGGCATCCACCCGGGAAACGACATATGGAGCATGTCCGGCATTCAGAAAAAACTGCCTGATGGGCATTATCATGTGGCAACGGAACTTCCTAAGGAAGATGCTACCCGAATTACGCTTGGATATCTGCTCGGAGAGTACCGTTATTCACGCTATAAAAAAGCACCTAAAAACACTGTGGATATTACCCCACCCGCGAAAGCCGACACAAAAGAAGCCGCATTAATGGCGCAGGCGATTGCGCACGTGCGTGACCTGATCAATACCCCCGCCAACGACATGGGGCCAAGCGCACTTGCTGAAGCAGCAACTTCATTTGCAAAGTCGGCAAAAGCGCAAGCCCGAGTGATTGTGGGAAATGATTTACTTAAACAGAACTATCCTACTATTCATATGGTCGGACGCGCTTCGCAGGACGCGCCGCGTCTGGTTGATATTCGCTGGGGCAATCCGAAACATCCGAAAGTGACGCTTCTGGGTAAGGGTGTTTGTTTTGATTCGGGTGGATTAGACATCAAAAACTCCGCCGGCATGAAACTCATGAAAAAAGATATGGGTGGTGCGGCGCTGGTTCTGGGGATTGCAAAAATCCTTATTGAGCAGAAACTCCCCATTCGTCTTCGTGTATTGATTCCAGCGGTGGAAAATAGTGTCTCGGGTAATGCGTTCCGCCCGCTCGATGTGGTCAAGACGCGCAAAGGGGTAACCGTCGAAGTGGGCAATACCGATGCGGAAGGGCGTCTGATTTTATGTGATGCGCTCGCGGAAGCAGACAGCGAATCACCCGATCTCATGATTGACTGCGCCACACTGACCGGAGCCGCGCGTATCGCACTCGGCACCGATATCCCCGCCGTTTTTTCTAACAACAACGTACTTGCACAACAATTGGTATCTGTAGCAGAAGCAGAAAGCGATCCGCTATGGCAGTTGCCGCTATGGCATGGCTACCGCGAGATGTTGAAAAGCCATGTGGCCGATCTCAACAATGCCCCCGATAGTTCGTATGCGGGCGCGATCACGGCTGCTTTGTTTCTTCAGGAATTCGTAAGCCGCTGCAAGAACTGGATTCATATCGACACCATGGCATGGAATATCACGGATCGCCCTGGGCGCCCTGTGGGAGGGGAAGCACTCGGACTTCGAGCGATCGTTTCTTTTTTGAAAAAACGCTACGCAAAAAAATAAGAGACTGGAATTTCGTGTTTCGATCGTTTATTCCTACAGCATAGGAGGTTAGATATGAATCAGATGATGACTTCATGGGACGCGCTCAATAACTGGCGAAATATCGTGCTCAGGATGCTGGTGGAAAAGGATATTGATCTGTCCACGCGGCAACTCGGTATCTTGTTGACTGCTTACCTGACACCGCCTCCGCATACGGTGAAAAATCTCTCCGAGCGCCTGAATATCTCGAAACCTGCGGTGTGCCGTGCCGTTGACACACTTTCGCAAAATGGGCTGATCAAACGCCGAAAAGATGAAAAAGACAACCGCATCGTCCTGATTCAGCGTACCGTGAAAGGCTCCGTATATTTAAGTGAATTGTCTGATATAATTCTCGCTGTTTCATCCAAACAACCTGAGCCGCTCGCCTTCACCGCGCTTGAGAAGATTCCCGCCTGATGAGATATTTTATTATCGATAACGATCGCAAGGAAGGCCCGTTTGATCTGATCTCGATGCTGCGCAAAATTCGTAACGGCAGCTTAACACCCGATACCATGGTGCTTGCAGAGGGAGAAAAATCCCCTACTCCCGCCTCACAGATCCAAAAACTGCAAGACGTGTTTCTCGAAATGCAGGAAACCGATCTTCACGTGGATCACCTGAGTTTCCGTACACACACCCTTACAGGTTCGCTCAAATCCGGTTGGAACTTCTTTCAGGCCAACCATATTTCAACCGTTTATACTGGCG
>CAZFOM010000173.1:0-2716 GCA_964520155.1 uncultured Rickettsiales bacterium | reverse complement strand
AAAAAACATTAAAAGTAATAATTAAACAATCTCTCAGTGGTGCCCAGAAGAGGACTCGAACCTCCACACCTCGCGGCGCTAGCACCTGAAGCTAGTGCGTCTACCAATTCCGCCATCTGGGCACATGCGGCGCATATAGGCGCCAAAATGAGTGGCGTGTTATAGGGGCAGGCTGTGGGCGTGTCAATGCAGGATTATGACCCGTAATTTTCGTTGAAAATGAACCGCCTGTTACCCTATAACCATGCCAAATATCATTACAGGTAGAACTATGCAGCAACGGATCGTAACACTGGTCGGCGGCACCGGATTCATCGGGCACTATGTCGTGCGGCTGCTCGCGCAGAACGGCTACCGCATCCGCGTGCTGGCGCGCGATCCCGACCGGTCACTGAGCATGAAAACCTACGGCGATGTCGGACAGATCGCACTGGTCAGTGCCGACATTACGAAACCCACTTCACTTGAGCATCCGATTCAAGGCTCCTATGCCGTGGTGAATCTCACCGGTATTTTGTTTGAATCGGGACGACAAAGTTTTGCTGCTGTCCATGCACAAGGCGCGGAACGGCTCGCACAGATCGCCAAATCGCAAGGGGTGGAGCGCTTGATCCATGTGTCATCCCTGGGCGTGGACAAGGCTACTACTTCCAAATATGCACGCACCAAACTCACGGGCGAAAAAGCCGTGATGAGTGCATTTCCTAGCGCGACGATTTTACGCCCCAGTGTCGTATTCGGCGCCGAGGATGGTTTCTTCAATAAATTTGCCAGCATGGCGATGATCAGCCCGATGATCCCACTGGTGGGCGGCGGGCATACGAAATTCCAGCCGGTCTATGTGATGGATGTCGCCAAGGCCATTCTCGCCGCACTCGAAAAACCCGAAACCGCAGGCCAGCTCTACGAACTCGGCGGCCCAAAGGTGTATAGTTTCAAAGAACTGATGCAGTTTATGCTTAGCACTATTCAGCGCAAACGTTGCCTGATGAAAATACCATCTGCGGGTGCAAGCGTGATGGGATTCGTGTTCGATGCGATCCCGATTTTGCGTCATCTGCCGTTTTTGGAACGTATGGCCGTCAGCCGCGATCAGGTGCGACTGCTGAACTATGATAACGTGGTGGATGCGAACACCAAGACATTTACTGATCTGGGAATTGCGCCGGAATCGCTGGAGGTCATCGTGCCCACTTACCTCAAACGATTTGTTCCGCATAATCCGGCGTAACCGCTATTGCGCCTTGTATTTACGCCACTTTTACGGCATAGATGTATCCCTCGAAATGGCAGCAGGATAGTGTCGTGGCCGAACAATTACTCAAATTTGTGGATACTGCGCAGCGCTTTCCCGACGTGACGGAAGCGGAAATCCGCAAGAAAGCCTACGAGGAAATCTACGGGCATTTTTCGGACGCAGACGCGAGCACGCAGGCCTCGCGCTGTTCGCAGTGCGGCGTGCCGTTCTGCCAGATTCATTGCCCCCTGCAAAACAATATCCCTGACTGGTTGAAACTCACCGCCGAAGGCCGCTACCGCGAAGCCTACGAGCTTTCGAGCGCGACCAATACCTTCCCCGAAATCTGCGGACGCATCTGCCCGCAGGATCGGCTATGCGAAGGCAATTGCGTCATCGAAAAAGGATTTGGCTCAGTGACGATCGGATCGGTGGAAAAATTCCTCACCGAAACGGCGTTCAGCAATGGTTGGGTCACACCATTTGCGCCCGCCTATGAAAACGGCCTGTCAGTAGCCATTATCGGTGCAGGGCCTGCAGGTCTTGCCGCCGCCGAATGGCTTCGGAAAAAAGGGTATGCGATAGATGTTTATGATCGTTATGACCGGATCGGCGGGCTGATGATTTACGGTATCCCGAACTTCAAACTCGACAAAAAAATCGTTGAGCGCCGCAAGGAACAATATGAGAAAAGCGGTATACGCTTTCATCTGAATGTCGAAATCGGCAAAAGCGTGACGCTGAAATCCTTGCGCGAGAAGCATAGCGCCGTGCTGATTGCCACCGGTGTTTATAAAGCCAAGGAAATCGAGATACCGGATGCTTCTTTGGATAATATCATTCCCGCACTCGACTATTTGACCGCAAGCAACCGTCATACGTTAGGCGACAAGGTGAAGGCATTTGACGAAGGCACATTGAATGCCAAAGATAAGCATGTGGTTGTAATCGGCGGCGGGGATACGGCGATGGATTGTGTCCGCACTGCTGTGCGTCAGGGCGCCAAGAAAGTGACCTGCCTCTATCGCCGCGATCAGGCAAATATGCCAGGCAGCCAACGCGAAGTGAAAAACGCTATGGAAGAAGGCGTTGAATTTCTCTGGCTTTCGGCTCCGAAGGCGTTTGTCGGCACCAAGGTGGTGGAAAAAATCCTGTGTCACAAAATGAAATTATCCGCTCCCGATGTGTCGGGTCGTCAATCAGTATCACCGCTTGAGAATTCCCAGTTCACTTTGAAGGCAGATATGGTGCTCAAAGCACTGGGCTATGATCCTGAAGATATGCCGGTGATGTTTGGCGCACCGGAGCTGGCGCTCAATAGTAATGGCACCATCAAGGTGCATCCGAAAACTATGGAAACGTCGATTCCGTTTGTCTTTGCCGCCGGCGATATTGTACGCGGCGCCTCGCTTGTGGTCTGGGCTATCCGCGACGGACGCGACGCGGCCGAGGCGATGCACACACAGTTAGGTGTGTCCA
>CAZFOM010000172.1:0-2752 GCA_964520155.1 uncultured Rickettsiales bacterium | reverse complement strand
GTATTCGCCACTTTTCTCACGATGCTAGCCATTCGCATCATGCCTGTTGGCAAATGGGTATTGTGTGTGATCGCGTTATTACCCACAGCCGTTTTCTACCGCAGCTTCATTCACACCGACGGGTTGATGATGGCGCTCGCGTTTTTGTTTATCGCGCTCGTGTTACGATTGGCGTTTGATAAAAAACGGGAAGAAAAATTTTATGATAAAGGCGCCATCATACGAACAGCGATGCTGTTTGCGCCCTTGAAAATAGCCTATCTCCCACTGATTGCGCTGATCTCTCTCGTCCCGAAAGATCGCCTGCAACGCTATTGGTGGTTCATGTGTGGTATCGCTGTCGCCGCAATCATTCCTACCGCGGCATGGCTCATCACCCTTGGTTATTTCGACCTCAATAGCATTCCTTATGAGACACGCATGACATCGGCGGTGAACCCTTCAGCGCAAATTTTCTATATATTCGACAACCCGCTTACTTTTATGGGAGGCTTGAGTGAATATGTGTTTTCGCTATCCAGCTTTACCGCATGGATCGCGAGTGCCTTTGGGGAGTTTGGATGGTCGCAAGTTTTTCTGCCAGCTCCTATCTATGCATTGATGCTGATCTATCTCGGCATGGTGATGTATGCGGAAGGAAGAAGCTCTGGTCTTTCTCTTTCTTTAGCGAAGAAATCTCTCGTGCTCGCAATTTTCATCATGATTCCGATTCTGATTCTGACGATTATCAACATCGCGTTTAATCCGGTCGGTAGCGTGACATTTGAGAGTTTTCAGGGGCGTTATTTTTTGCCGATTTTACCGTTGTTATTTTTACTGTTTTCTTCAGGTTCGTCTTCTCTTGCGCGAATACCTATCTCCCATGTGACTATGGTTGGAAGTGTGGCCTGGCTAATCGCTTCGGTGGTAACGCTATATCGGTTTTATGGTTGATGGTCATGAGTCGTGGGTCATGAGTCATGAGTGTTTGACATATCGAAAGCTGAAACCTGAAAGCTGACACCTGTTCACCTTCCAGCCTTTGTCTTTAGCTTCTGGATTGCCGCGCTCCCGTTGGTCGCTCGCAATGACGGCGTCATCGCGAGGAGCGCAAAGCGCGACGAAAGCGATCCAGCCCTTAAAAGCTGAAAGCTGAAAGCCGACACCTGAAACCTGACAGCTAATCTTCCCCCCTTCCCGCCTGTATTTTCAGCGTTATAATAACCCTCTGATTCCCCTTGCATTTTATTGCTATCCACAGGAAAATGCAGGGAGTAATACTTTCGTAACCTTTGATTAAGCGTTTTTTATCCTTTCCATGACACGATGGATCATAAGCAATAGCAGAACTTTTGGGCAAACCGCCAGTAACGGCGGGGAACACGAAGGGGATGCAAAAGAGGGTGTGCTGGTCGCCGAACCCAAAACCAAGACCAAGCGCCCACCTTTTTACCGCGTGCTATTGCTCAATGATGACTACACACCAATGGATTTTGTCGTGTTCGTATTGAAAGACGTATTTCACAAACCCCATGAGGATGCCATCCGCACCATGCTGGAAGTGCATCATCAAGGAGCAGGTATTTGTGGCGTCTTCACACGGGATGTGGCCGAAACCAAGGTGGATCAGGTCGTCCGCTTGGCCCGTCAGAACGAACACCCGCTGCAATGTGTGATGCAGCAGGATTAGAAAGGTAGAACGCCTATGTTATCGAAATCCTTAGAACACACCCTGCATCGCGCGCTTGGTATGGCGAAGCAATACCGCCACGAGTATGCGACGCTGGAACACTTGCTTCTCGCACTGACCGAGGATGCGGATGCGACGGCGGTCATGCGTGGATGCGGCATCGTGATTCCCGATCTGCGCCGCAGCATCACCGATTTTCTGGAAAATGATCTCAATTCGCTCGTCGTCGAGCATCTCGATGAAGCCAAACCCACCGCCGGATTCCAACGCGTTATTCACCGCGCGGCTATTCATGTGCAGTCCGCGGGCAAGCAGGAAGTGACTGGCGCGAATGTGCTTGTCGCTCTCTTTTCCGAGCGCGAATCCCATGCGGTGTATTTCCTTCAGGAACAGGATATCAACCGCCTCGACGTGGTGAATTATATCTCGCACGGCATCGTGAAATATGGGGACTTCGCGCGTGGCGGTCAGCCAGCTGTATCCAATCAACGCCCCGTGGAAGAAGAAGCCGACGAACAGTTTGCCCGCGCGCATACCGCGCCAGGTGGCAAGGAAAAAGAAGCCACGGACGTCATCAGCCAGTTCTGCGTGAATCTGAACAAAAAGGCCGAATCCGGCAAAACCGATATTCTGGTCGGACGCGAATCCGAAGTCGAGCGCGTGATTCAGGTGCTCTGCCGCCGCAGCAAAAACAATCCGCTGCTGGTGGGTGAAGCCGGTGTGGGTAAAACCGCCATTGCCGAAGGCCTTGCGCTGCGTATCACCCGCAACGAGGTTCCACAAGTGCTCCGCAATGCGGTAATCTTCTCACTTGATATGGGTGCGCTACTTGCCGGTACTCGCTACCGCGGCGATTTTGAAGAACGCATGAAATCCGTCATTAAGGAAATCGAAAAACTTCCGGGTGCCATCCTGTTTATTGACGAAATGCACTCGATCGTCGGCGCCGGTTCCACCAGCGGTACACCGTCATGGACAACGCTGATCCGCTCGCGGGGAACGCCGGCAGCCTCCAGTTCCCGCTTCACGTACTCCGAAACGGCGATGTAGTGCCGTGGACGCGAGTACTTGAAGCGCGACAAC
>CAZFOM010000171.1:0-2766 GCA_964520155.1 uncultured Rickettsiales bacterium | reverse complement strand
GTTCTGGGAAGTCCTCGCTCGCATTTGATACGATCTATGCGGAAGGCCAGCGCCGCTATGTGGAGAGTCTCTCTTCCTATGCGCGGCAATTCTTGAACATTCAGGATAAACCTGACGTCGAATCCATCGATGGCCTGTCGCCTGCGATTGCAATTGATCAGAAAACCACTTCGCACAACCCGCGCTCGACAGTGGGAACCGTGACGGAAATCTATGATTATCTGCGCCTACTCTATGCGCGTATCGGCATCCCCTACTCGCCCGCCACCGGCCTGCCGATTGAAAGCCAGACCGTGACACAGATGGTGGATCGTATCAAAGCATTGCCTGAAGGTACTAAAATTCTGCTGCTCGCCCCCATCGTGCGCGGTCATAAGGGGGAGTACAAAAAAGAACTGCAAGACCTGCTCAAAAAAGGCTTCCAGCGCGTCAAGATTGACGGCGAAGTATATGAAATCACTGAAGCACCCGTGCTCGATAAGAATAAAAAACACGATATCGAAGTCGTGGTCGATCGCCTCGTCATCTCGAACGAACTCGGCAACCGCGTCGCCGACAGTGTCGAGACGGCGCTGGGATTGAGTGGTGGATTGATGATTGTAGAAATTGTCGATGGGCAGATGGGCAGAACTGAAGATGGGCAGAAACAAAAAAAGAAAACTTCTGATCATCCCCCCATCTCCACATCCGCCAATCGAATCACCTTCTCTTCCCGCTTCGCCTGCCCCGTCTCCGGCTTTACGCTCGAGGAAATCGAGCCGCGATTGTTCTCGTTCAACAGCCCGTTTGGCGCCTGTAAAACCTGCGACGGGCTTGGAACACAAATGGTGTTCGATGTGGATGTGGTGGTGCCCAATACGTCTAAATCGCTTGCTGACGGTGCGATTGCACCGTGGGCAAATTCGCAGTCCAAATACTATATCCAAACGCTCGAAGGACTCGCGCGCCATTTCAAATTCAGCATCCATAAGCCGTTCAAAGAATTGCCGACCGAGATTAAGGAAATGCTGCTCTATGGTTCCGGTGAGGAAACCGTCAAAATCTCCTATCAGGACGGGCATCGCTCCTACATCGCCAATAAACCGTTTGAAGGAGTCATCCCCAGTTTAGAGCGCCGCTACCACGAGACCGAAAGCCCGTGGATGCGCGAGGAACTCAGCAAATTCCAGAATATCAGCGCGTGCGATGATTGCCATGGCTACCGACTGAAACCCGAAGCGCTGTGCGTAAAAGTCGGCGGGCTGCATATCGGTGAAGTCTGCGCGATGAGTATCGAAGAAAGTAACCAATGGTTTGAAAAGCTGCCCTCACAACTTAGCAAAAAACACCAACAGATCGGTGAAAAAGTGCTCAAGGAAATTCGGGCGCGCTTAGGATTTCTCGTCAATGTCGGGCTCGATTACTTAAGTTTATCGCGCGAATCCGGCACACTCTCGGGCGGTGAATCCCAGCGCATCCGGCTGGCCTCACAAATCGGATCAGGACTTTCGGGCGTACTCTATGTACTCGATGAGCCCTCCATCGGCCTGCATCAATGCGATAACGACCGGTTGCTTACAACACTTAAACATCTGCGCGATCTCGGTAATACCGTGCTGGTGGTGGAGCACGATGAAGATACGATGCGCCAGTCGGATCACCTGATCGACATGGGGCCAGGCGCGGGTGTACATGGCGGCGAGATCGTCGCACAAGGCACCTGCGACGAGGTGATGAAAAACAAAAAAAGTATGACCGGACAATATCTCTCCGGTGTGAAATTTATCCCGATCCCGTCGCAGCGCAGACCGTATTCCAAACACAAGAAAATCACCATCAAAGGCGCGCGCGCAAATAACTTGAAGAATGTGACGGTGGATATTCCACTCAGCCAGTTCGTATGCGTCACCGGCGTATCCGGAGGCGGTAAATCAAGTCTCGTGATTGAGACGCTCTACAAGGCGGTCGCCAAACGCCTGCACGAAGGACATATCGTGCCGGGTATCCATGAGTCCATCAGCGGGATCGAATTCATTGATAAGATCATTGAGATTGATCAATCCCCGATCGGGCGCACGCCGCGCTCCAACCCCGCCACTTATACCGGTGCGTTCGGCCCGATCCGCGACTGGTTTGCGGGGCTTCCCGAAGCACAGTCGCGCGGCTACGCGCCTGGGCGCTTCTCGTTCAACGTCAAGGGTGGTCGATGCGAATCCTGCGAAGGCGACGGCATGATCAAAATCGAAATGCACTTCCTGCCGGATGTGTATGTCAAGTGCGACGCCTGTAACGGCTCGCGTTATAACCGCGAAACCCTCGAGATCAAATACCGCGATAAATCCATTTCCGATGTGTTGCATATGACGGTGGATGAAGCGGTCACGTTTTTTGCTACCCACCCGTCGATCCGCGAAAAATGCCTCGCATTGCAGGAAGTGGGGCTTGGCTATGTCGCGCTCGGACAATCCGCCACCACCTTATCGGGCGGCGAAGCGCAACGCATCAAACTCGCCAAAGAACTCTCCAAACGCTCGACTGGTCGGACGCTCTATATCCTCGACGAGCCCACCACGGGTCTGCATTCAGAAGATATTCGCAAACTCCTGCTCGTGCTGCACAAACTCGTGGATGCGGGCAATACGGTGGTGGTGATCGAGCATAATCTCGATGTCATCAAAACCGCCGACCATATCATCGATATTGGCCCGGGCGGCGGCTCCAAAGGCGGCCAAGTCATTGGTATCGGCACACCGGAACAGATTGCCGAGAATAAACACAGTGTTACGG
>CAZFOM010000170.1:0-2812 GCA_964520155.1 uncultured Rickettsiales bacterium | reverse complement strand
CTCTCCGTATGGGCGTTACGACACACCTCTTCCTGAAACTCGATAAACACAGAAGAGGATTGCCGTGAACGCTCAGCTTGCCAAGAAAATTGCTCCATCCGCCATGCCAGCCCGTAAGGAATATGTCTTTACCAGCGAGTCCGTATCGGAAGGGCATCCTGATAAAATTTGTGACCAGATTTCCGATGCCGTGGTTGATGCGTTCCTGAGCGTCAATCCCGAAGCGCGCGCAGCCGTTGAGGTGTTGGCGACAACGAATCGCGTAGTGATTGCGGGTGAAACGCGTGGCGCTGAGAGCATCACCAAGGAAAAAATCGAGCAGATAGCACGGCAGAAAATTCGTGAGATCGGCTATGAACAGGAAGGATTCCACTGGGAAAAAGCCAAGATCGAAGTGCTGCTGCATCAGCAGTCTGCGGATATTGCCATGGGTGTGGATAGCGGTGCGAATAAAGATGAAGGCGCAGGCGATCAGGGCATCATGTTTGGTTTTGCCTGTAATGAAACACCTGAACTCATGCCCGCGCCCATACTGTATGCGCATAAAATTCTTCGGTTGATTTCCGAAGCGCGTCATTCAGGCAAAGAACCGAATCTCCAGCCGGATGCGAAAAGCCAGGTAAGCCTGAAATATGTAAACGGCAAGCCCGTGGCGGCAACCTCGGTAGTAGTGTCGAGTCAGCATGTGGACGGTTTGAACCAGAAGCAGGTGCGCGAATTGATCCGTCCTTACATCGAAAAAACGCTTCCCGCCGGTTGGATGCCTAAGGAAGAGGAATTATATGTCAACCCGACGGGGCAGTTTATCATCGGCGGGCCGGACGGTGATGCAGGATTGACCGGGCGCAAAATTATCGTTGATACCTACGGCGGCGCAGCGCCGCACGGAGGCGGGGCGTTTTCGGGGAAAGATCCAACAAAAGTGGATCGATCGGCGGCTTATGCCGCTCGATACCTTGCAAAGAATGTGGTCGCAGCGGGAATTGCCGAGCGTTGCATGATTCAGATTTCCTATGCGATTGGCGTATCGAAACCCATCTCCTTCTATGTCAACACGAAGGGAGGAGAGGTGGATGATGCCAAGCTGGAATCGGTATTGCAGGAATTGATGGATCTGTCGCCGCGCGGGATTCGCAAGCATCTGGGATTGAATAAACCCATTTATTCTAAAACCGCTTCTTATGGCCATTTTGGCCGTGAGCCAGGTGCCGATGGTTCCTTTAGTTGGGAAAAGACCGATCTGGTGGATGCGCTCAAGCGTCATTTTAGCTAGTCCTTAGATGAACGAGCAGCGGTTACTTGCCTCCTATGGAAGGAAGCGGGGTCGCAAGTTGCGTCCACAGCATCAGTCGGTATTGATGCAATCTGCATCTGTGCTGCTTGGACGTGAACAGATTGCAGCCCTGTCCTTTGCAGAATGGTTACAACGCTATTCCAGCTATCATCTGGAAATAGGATTTGGTGGCGGTGAGCATCTCGCGCATCAGGCGATGCAGCATCCTGAAGTGGGATTTATCGGGTGTGAGCCCTTCATCAATGGTGTAGCAAAGCTGCTCACAAAACTGAAGCAACAAGGCGCTACCGATCATGTACGAATTTTTCAGGAGGATGCACGGGAAGTCCTGCCGTTGCTCGGTGCTATACGATTCTCGCGCGTGTATATCCTGTTTCCCGATCCTTGGCCAAAGACACGTCACCACAAGCGCCGTTTGATCCAACCGGCGTTCCTGCGTTGGCTGAAACCCTATTTATCTGAAGGAGCGACGATTCGCGTGGCTACCGATCATGGCGATTACTGCCGTCACATACTGGAGGTGTTTTTATCGGATCCGAATTTTATATGGCTTTCACGCGATGTGAACGCATGGAGTACGCGTTTTTCGGATGCGATCGAAACGCGCTATGAGGCCAAGCGCCTGGGCGATATCAAACCAGTTTTTTTCGAGTTTAGATTCCGTAATTGAAATAACGTGAACCATAAAAAAAGCCCGCACGAAGCGGGCTTTTTCGTATGTAGAAACAGCAATTATTGTTTAATTGCGTCTTTTGCTGCATCGCTCGCTGGAGCGATCACATCTGGCTCAGCGGCTGGAGTGCCAGCTGCAGGTGCGGCTTCTGCTGGAGCAGGAGCGGCAGGAGTAGTGCCCGATACGGCATTGGATACGCTTTCTGCACCTTCTTTCACAGTCGATGCGGCATCCTGAATCTGCTGCGTGGCTTCATTGCTTACGGTATTAGCAATCGCTTCTGCATCCTGTTGTGCGGCAGTAGCAGCGTCTTTCATCTGATCGGCCACGGCGTTCGCGCTATCCATCACGCTGGAATCAGAGGGAGCCTGTGCGCTGGTAGCAGTCTGCTCAGAAGCAGGAGCACCGGCAGTTTCGGTCTGTGGTTTGCCGAGATAATTAATAGCAACGAGAGCAACAACAGCAATCGCTGCAATCAGGATCAGGGTGGTTTTGTTCATCGGAGTCTCCTTAGAAAAATAAGTTTTATCAGTTGGTTGAGTGTTCCTCAGGTGTGAGAAGAGGCGAGCACTATACATTAATAAAGATTGAAATCAAAATAAAAGTCCTAACAAATCGCAAGGAATGCTAATTTTTCGTCGTGTAACGATAAATAATGGGTTGAAATCGCGAAGCAACGCGCCTATAAGACTTCTCGCTTAAGTATGGAAGGTGGGCTTCAAAACCCGCCTTTTTGTTTACCTTGAAACAAGAACGATGCGCGTGGAAGATAAAGTGACTGCGATTGTGAAACCTTCGTTGGATTCGATGGGATACGACATCGTGTCGGTACGCATGATGGACGG
>CAZFOM010000169.1:0-2820 GCA_964520155.1 uncultured Rickettsiales bacterium | reverse complement strand
GATGCCCATCTTGGACATGATTTTGAGAATGCCTTGACTGGCAGCTTCTTTGAAGTTGCTAATCGCCTGCTGGCCGCTCAATTTTCCAAGCAACCCTTTCTGGTGACGCTCCAAGATCACTTCTTCGGCCAGCCACGCATTGACGACGGTCGCACCCACGCCGATGAGCACCGCGAAGTGATGAACATCCATACATTCGGCACTCCGCACAATTAACGATGCGCGTTTACGAAGTTTTTTACGCACCAGATGCGTCTGAATTGCGCCGACTGCAAGAATGGTTGGAATGGCAGCGTGATTGGCATCGCGTTTTTCATCGGTCAGGATGAGGTAGGGTTTTCCAGCATGCACCGCATCTTCTGCCTGTTTGATAATGCGATCCAAGCCTTTGCGAAGCGCATTTTTGGTGTCGCGCAGATCAAACAACGTATCAATCACCGTGATCTTGTCTTTGTAGTGCTTGGTGAGTGCGCGCAGCTCGTGACTCAGCAGCACCGGCGAGGAAAGCAACACCGTATGGCACTGGGATTCATCGAACGCGAGGAAGTTTCCGTCATTTCCAAAGCGCGTGTTGAGACTCATCACGCGGCGTTCGCGTAGCGAATCAATCGGTGGGTTGGTGACTTGGGAAAAATTCTGCCTAAAGAAATGATGAAACCCCCGATATTTCTGGGCGAGCACCTGAAGCGGCGTATCGTCACCCATCGAACCAACACCCTCCTTGGCGGTTTCGGCCATCGGGTGAATCACGAGTTCTACATCTTCTAGCGTCTGACCAATCGCGTGCTGAAGCCTGCGAATTTCCGTATCATCCAGTTTGGATTTGGCAGCGGCAGGCTCCTTGACCAGCGAATCGAACACGACGATATTCTTCACCCATTCCTGAAACGGATATTGTGCGGATAAATGATCCTTGAGTTCGCGGTCGGAATAGAATTTGCCTTGCTCGAGTTGAATGCCGATAATCTCGCCTGGCCCTAAGCGGCCTTTCTTGCGGACTTTGGAATCCGTGACCGGCACCATGCCTGCTTCTGAACCGAGCAGGAGCAGATTATCCTCTGTGATCGCATAGCGCATTGGGCGCAGACCGTTGCGATCCATACCGGCGATGATCCATTTACCATCGGTTGCGGCAATCGCTGCAGGCCCATCCCACGGTTCCGAGATCGAGTTACAGAAGCTGAACAAATCCTTGTGTGCTTGTGGCATGTTCGTGGCACCACCCCATGCGGGTGGGATGAGAATCAGTTTGGAAAGCGGCACCGAACGTCCGCCGCGAATGAGCAGCTCCATCACGGAATCGAGCGCGCCGGTATCGGAGGTGTTATCGGGAATCACCGGACGGACATCGTCCTCCATCCCCACAAGCTGAGGGCATTGCATAGTCGCTTCGTGGCTACGCATGAAATTGACATTGCCCTTGAGCGTGTTGATTTCGCCGTTATGCGCGAGCACGCGAAACGGTTGCGCGAGGTGCCATGCGGGAGCCGTATTGGTCGAAAAGCGTTGGTGAAAAATCGCGTAGCTTGAGACAAACTGCTCGCTCAAAAGATCAGGGTAAAATTCGGTAAGCTGTTCGGCCTTAAACAAGCCTTTATAAATCAGCGAGCGGTTGGAAAGCGAGCAGATATAAAAATCAGGGATGCCGCGCGACTGAACGGCTTTTTCAATCCGTCTGCGGATGATATAGAGATCGAGTTCAAAGCGCTCTTCATCTACTTCCTCGCGGCCACTGATGAGGATCTGCTCGATCTCAGGTCGGGAATCATTGGCGATCTCACCGATCACACTGGCATTGATTGGTACCTGCCGCCAGCCATAGATCGAATAGCCAAATTTCAGTACTTCCGCTTCGATGATGCCGCGGCACTCTTCCTGCGCGCGCATGTTTTTCTTCGGCAGAAACACCATGCCGACGGCCAGATGTGGGCTGCGTAACTTCTTGCCCATACGCTGCACGTGCGTCGTGAAAAACTGTTTCGGAATCTGGATATGGATACCAGCACCGTCGCCGGTCTTGCCATCGGCATCCACCGCACCGCGGTGAAACACGGCCTTAAGCGCATTGATACCGGCTTCCACCACCTCGCGCCGTGGCTTGCCGTCTATCGAAGCAATCAGCCCCACCCCGCACGCATCATGCTCATTCGCAGGATCGTATAAACCTGTTTCAGATAGCGCATTCGCGCGAGCGTTCCAATCCGGTGACCAGCTAATCATAGGTAACACCCTCGTCAGAGGGGATCGTCATCCCGCGGCTTGACCGCGGGATCTCACGCAAAACGCTCTGATCACTCATGTATCCTGAGTTGCCGTGATGGGGCTGTGGGATGACGAAGCCTAGATTATGCATACACCGTCTCACTCAAATCGTTCCAGTCAGGATTCATGCTATCAATGAGTTCAAGTTTCCACTGTCGTGGCCATTCTTTCAATCGCTTTTCCCGCTGAATGGCGCTCTCAGCGGATTCGTGCAGTTCAAAATAGACGAGTTTGGTCAGGTTGTATCTGTCGGTAAAGCCTTCAGCTATGTGATTTCCGTGTTCCCATGCACGTTTGGCAAGATTGGAAGTCACACCAATGTATATCGTGCCGTATTTTTTATTTGCCATGATATAAACGCAAAATTGTTTCATATAGTTTAGTCATTTTCCGTTACCCCGCGATTTGATCGCGGGATCCCATGTACAATGTTCTTACCACGCATTTATCCTGAGTTCCCGCGGTCAAGCCGCGGGATGACGGAATGTATATCAGGCGTATGTGCTCCATGTATTACGCTACCTTACGAATGGACACACCTAACTGTGTGTGCATCGC
>CAZFOM010000168.1:0-2826 GCA_964520155.1 uncultured Rickettsiales bacterium | reverse complement strand
AGCTGGTCCTGTGCATGTGTTCGATGTTGCCGGCACGGTGGAAGTGCTGCTCTCCAGTGGTACGCTTTCGAGCACAACGGAACTTGGCGTTCTCAACGGTGCCAATGCCGCTTTGCTTGGCAATGAGATCATCCAGTTTCAAACCGCCACGCTGATTGGTGCTAACCGCTACAGGCTCTCCATGTTGCTGCGCGGGCGCGCAGGAACGGAGCACGAAGTCGGCACGCACGCCTTGGCAGAGCGATTCGTGCTGCTGTCCTCCAGTGTTGCCCGGATTGCCCTTCAGAACAATCTGATTGGCCTTGCGCGCTGGTATAAGGGGGTGAGCGTGGGCGATACGCTGGCTGTGACACCTGAGCAGGTTTTTACCTACACTGGCAAAACCCTGAAGCCGTTTTCACCCGTGATGATCACTGGTACGCGCAACCTGCCAGCCGCAAACGACTGGACAATCACATGGGTGCGGCGAACCCGAGTTGGTGGTGAATGGCGCGACGGCGTAGATGTTCCGCTCTCAGAGGAAAGCGAACGCTATGAAGTCGAAATCATGCAGGGCGTATCCGTCAAACGCACAATCACGGGAATCACGTCACCCAGCATCGTGTACACCGCTGCGCAGCAAGTCACCGACTTCGGCGCGGTGCAATCTACCTTAAGCGTCAAAATCTACCAGATGTCAGCCGTCGTTGGTCGAGGCACGCCTGGAATTGCAACGCTTTAATCAACAAACAATTCATCAAATGGATAGCCAATGGCAAACACCACCGGGCGATTACTACTGCCTTACATTGTGCAATCGCAGTCGCAAAAGGAAGTAACCCATAATCAGGCACTAAACCTGCTTGATGTGTTACTTCAGGCGGTAGCGCAAGACGTAGGGCTGAATACTCCGCCTGGAAGTCCAACGGTCGGGCACTGCTGGGTAGTGGGATCTTCACCAACGGGTGCTTGGGCAGGAAAAGCTGGTCAGATTGCTCAGGCGGTGGAAGGTAGCAGCTGGTATTTTGTTGTACCATTCAAACGACTACGGCTCTGGAATGAAGCCGCTGATGAATACTTCGTATATGACGGTTCGGCATGGGTACCAGATAGCCTTCTGCTGAAAGAAACGGGCGAGTATTTGCGCGTTGAGCATAAAACTCAGGATGTGACTGTAAGCTCAGGGGCATTCGTCGATAGCACCATCTTTATTCCCGACCGATCGATTGTGCTGACTGTGAATGTACGAGTAATGACTGCAATCACAGGCGCGACATCGTTTGGCGTAGGCGTGGCGGGTGACACCACCAAGTTCGGAAACTTTATCGGCATTGGCCTTGATTCCACGAATATCGGCATCATCGGACCGACTGCCTATTATGCGAATACGCCCATTCGCCTTACTGCCAATGGCGGCAATTTCACGGGCGGCGTGATCCGCACCACGATGCAGTATCTGAAACCGCGTGGTCCGTGGACTTGGTAGCAAATCGTATCACCTAATCATCATTATTCTCAGAGGGGTTTCATGGAACAGCAGCTTTTGCAGCTCGGGGCTGGAGGGCTTTTTGCGCTTCTGGTTCTGCGCGAGGTATTCGGCTTTCTCAAAGAGCGGGTGCGCTACACCCATAATGCCGCGCTCGAACAAATGGCCAAGGAAGTGCACGAGATGCACGAATGGCATGCCGTCACCGACGAAGACGGGGTGAAGGTCTGGTACATCCGCCGTTCGCTTGAAAACACGCTGGATAAGCTCTCACACACGCTCGATGCCCAGACACAGCTCTTAAAAGAGATGGTGCTGATCCTCAAGGACACTCGCAACGAGATGGATGCGGTGATCCGTGAAACCCGAGAAATTCACCGTGAAATCCGTAACGAACATCGAAAGGCAGGGTAAAACCATGAAAACCAATCCAGAAGCAATCAGCCTCATTAAAGAATTCGAGGGGCTAAAACTTAAACCCTATGCCGATCTTGGCGGTAAAATGACCATCGGCTGGGGGCATCTCATTAAGCCAGGGGAGCGTTTCAGTTCCATCACCACGGCACAGGCGGAAGCGATATTCCAACAGGATCTGCTGGATGCGGAAAAAGTTGTCACCCGCAAGGTACGCGTAAAACTCACCAATAATCAGCTTTCCGCGCTTGTCGCACTGGCGTTCAATATCCCGAAAGCCTTCGGCAATACCACGCTGGTGGAAGTGCTGAATGCCCTGCGTTTTGATGATGCGCCGGAACAGATGCTGCGCTGGCATCGTATGGGCAAAAAACCCGTGAAGGGTTTAATCCGTCGCCGCGCTGCTGAAGCCATGCTGTTTGTTTCGTAGGTATGGCGATGCAGTTACTGGAGAGTGCATCCGCAAATTTTGACGGTGAAGTAACACAATATCCTGGTGGACTGGCTACCGTTTATTGCTGGGGTAACTTTGCAGGTGCCAGCGTAAAGCTCATGGTTAGCCCCAATAAAACCGTGTGGTTTGACCTGGATGGCTACACGCTCAATCAGACATCAAAGCCAAAAAACATGCAGCTTTCTGACTGCTGGATCAAAGGCCAAGTTTTTGGCGGAGGAGCAGAGACAAGCATCAATCTTATCGTAAGGAAATTCGTCAACTAGGGAGGCGTGCATGAGAAAAGCGCAGCATATCAGGACATCTCATATTCCCACTATCCAACCCATTCAGGACGTAATCGTTCCTCCGTAGCCAACTTGACTAAAAAAGGCACTCAATATGACGGCATTCGCAGATTTAAGTGAAGTCATCAATCGTATGACGGGCGGAAACTCAGGAAACCCTGAGAATCTGTTTGTGTGGATTGATAACCGCATTGATAGCGCGGCAG
>CAZFOM010000167.1:0-2837 GCA_964520155.1 uncultured Rickettsiales bacterium | reverse complement strand
GTGATGTATTTGGAGAAGCCGCGCTATTTCCTCATGCAAGTTATCCATACCATGCTGAAGTGCTTACGGACGATACCCAGCTACTAAGCATTCCATCCGATGTGATTCGCCGCACCCTGGAAAAAGATGCTGCGCTTTCGGCTCGTATCATGTCATTGCTCAATGATCGTGTGGCGCAGACTCAGCTCAAACTCGAGCATTTGAATACCATGTCCACTGCCCAACGTCTTGGGTGTTTCTTGCTGCGTTTATGTAATGCCAACCCGCACAATACTCAGAATTTACAAATCCCGCTCGAAAAACATCTGCTCGCGGCTTATCTGGGGATGAAACCGGAAACTTTTTCGCGCAGTCAGCAACAGCTCAAAACGGTGGGCGTTGAAGTAAGCGGTACGCAAGTAAACGTGAGCGATGTCTCGAAACTGCGTGAATTTGTATGCAATAGTTGTTCGGAATCTGGCAACTGCGAAGTAGACGATTAGGCCGCAAAAACTTGTTCGAGTGCTTTGGTGAGTTTCGGCAACGACGCTTCCTCACGAAACCATGTTGGAATAAGCGGATATTGAATTTCAGCTACGATCTGTGCGGTCATGGATTCGGGTAAAATCGCCTCCGCCCAGGCAATATCATTGGCAGTGCCCACAAGCACCAGTTGACTGAATTTGTTTTCCTGTGATGCGTGCAGAAGAAATTGCTGCAACTCTTCAACGCGCGGGGTGATAGCCTCATCGCTCGGCCGCAGTAAGGTCATGCCACCATCGGCGTGACGTTCAAACAGCGATACCATCCCTCCACACGCAGCCAGTACCCACGTTCCACTGCTTTTGCAGGTGCCGGAGCACTTGCCGGTGCAGGCTTTGGGTTGCGTGAGAGGAATGATATCACAAGGCATGATATGCTCTTAGAAACGGTATCCGACGCCGACGCCAACCAGCCACGGGTCAATATCCACATTGGCGCGTACGCCGCTCGGACGGAAGGTGGCGGTGGTATCAATCCAGACTTTTTTCACGTCAATGTTGAACACCCATTGATCCTGAATCGGAATATCCACGCCCGCTTGCAGCGCAGCGCCGAAGCTGTCGTCATAATCCACAGCATTGAGTACCCCTGGGTCTTCATTGAAGAAATGTGTGTAGTTCACGCCCGCGCCAACATACGGCTTGAAGCCTTCGAGATCTGTGAAATGGTATTGCAGGGTGAGTGTAGGCGGCAGAAGCCATGCATCGCCCGCATCCACGCCTGTATTTGTTTTAATGTCATGCGGCGTCACGGCAGCAATCAATTCCGCCGCAATGTTCGGTGTGAAGAAATAGGTAAAGTCCACTTCGGGTACAACACTGTTATCTACCTCTACTTCCGCGGGAATGTTCATGCGGCTATCTTCCTGAGGAATCACGCCCAGAATACGGCCACGGATCATGAAATCCCCCGCCTCTGCTGCAACTGCTGCAACCGGAGCCAGCATGGTGAGGGTCAGTAATGCAGAAATAAAGCGCTTCATGTTTTTCTCCTTTGTGTCTGAATGGCTTTCGGAGTTTGTAGCTCAGTCTCGCTTGCAATTACTTGATTCGGATCAAGCATCGCAGATGGTTTTTCATCCTCTCGCAGCATACGATACGGCGCGCCGTCGAGATCCTCAAATTGACCGTTTTTGCTTGCCCAGAAGAATGCGAGTAAGCCCGCGAGTCCAAGCGTTAATGCAATGGGAATCAGGTATAGCAGGATGTTCATGCGGGAACTCCCGATAGGGTGAGAGGTGCGGGATGGGTTTGCTCCTGCGCCACTTGTTCATTGCGTCGTATATGTAACCGCATCGCGTTCAAAATCACCAGTATCGAGGAACTGGACATCGCAATTGCTGCAATCAGCGGCGTGACATAACCAGCAACCGCGAGCGGGATCGCAATCACATTATAGCCAATCGCCAACCAGAAATTTTCTTTCACTAATCGCTGCGCAAAACGCGCCGTATGTAGTGCAGTCAACACCGGTGATAATCGCTTGCCCTGAAACACAATGTCAGCGGCATTTTGCGCAATATCAATCGCGCTCGAGGGCGACATCGAGACGCTCGCAAACGCTAGCGAGGGTGCATCATTGAGCCCATCGCCCACCATTAGCACCTCAGCGCCGGACGTTTTTAATGCTTGAATGCGGCTGGTTTTTTCGAGCGGCGATAAAGCGCCATGCGCCTCTTCAAACCCTAGCTGACGCGCGGTGGCCTGCGTAATGGAAGCGCGGTCACCCGATAGCAACGACAAGCGCAAACCTTCCGATTTCAAGCTATGAATCACCTCAGCCGCATCCTGCTTGAGTGCATCGGTGAAGGCAAAACGCACCGGTGCAAGGTTCGGCGCGCTAAACCATAATTCCATCTGGTCGGGATTTTCTTCGGATGTGCCATCGGGTTCGCATACCCATGCGCGTTTGCCGAGCCGCATCTCGCCTGATGCAAGCCCGTAACCCTGCACTTCTTCGACGATAAGTGGCAATAACGAACCGCTATAGGATTTGCTGAGTGCTTTCGAGAACGGGTGTTTGCTGTGCGCGGCCATCGAGGCTGCCGCGCGAAACACCTCCGGCGCAATTTCATGTCCGTTGAGCAAGCGGGGCTCGCCAAGCGTGAGTGTGCCGGTTTTGTCAAACACGATATGCGTGATGCGCGCAAGCCGTTCAAGTGCGCTACCCGATTTGAGCAGGATTCCAGCGCGCATGAGGTTGCCGCTGGCGATCACCTGCACAACCGGCACGGCAAGGCCATGCTCACATGGGCAAGTGATGCTGAGCACTGTTGCCGCATACAGCATCGCCACCTGCCATTCAACATCGCCACA
>CAZFOM010000166.1:0-2860 GCA_964520155.1 uncultured Rickettsiales bacterium | reverse complement strand
CCATCCCCTATCATCTGTTCAGCATCACGTTTGAAAGACTGATTCCCGAAATCGCCTTGATCGCTTCACTGCTCATCTGGCTGCATCAGGGCATCACGATAAAGAACACCCTGCTGGTCGCGCTGCTCTATGTCATTGCACAATACTCCTATCCCAGTGGATTGGTGCTATGGGGATGCGGGTTCGCGTTTCTCATACTCTATCCTCTGATCACCAGAAAAAACATTACACCCGGATCCCCCTATCCCGTGGCGAGTTTGTGCGTGTTGATCGGGATTGCCGCCCTGTCATGTTACCTATATTTTCTAGGCTACAAAACGCCAAAATTTCATCCGTCGCCCTCAGCTATTTTTGATCAATCCCCAATCTCAATTCTTCATTTCATGCTGGTGTTTCTGGGAAATGGATTCAGCGATCATCCGGTTGCGGCTCCCATGCTGGGCGGCTTATTCCTGCTGCTGTTTGGCACGCTGAGCATCCGATTTCTTATAAGCCACACTACTGATTCCAATCCTCCCGCACTGTTAGGTTGGGTCGCGCTCGGATGCTATAGTATCGGGCTTGCCGCACTGATTACCATCACGCGCCTGCCCATGCATTTCAACCATGCGTTTCGTGTGGATTATGTTGTACATCCGCTGTTTATGATCGTGGCATCGGTCTTGCTGTTACTGCGATACGCACCGCACCCGCTGGTTCGTAAAACCGTGTTTACGGCAATTTCGCTAGTTATGATTGCACAGTGTGTATTGCTCATCTCCCCTGGCTTGCTTCATCATCTGCCCAAGAATCATCAAGGTGCGATGGTTGCAAAGGCCTGTATGCACTTCAGCGCGCAACTTGAACGCACCGACTGCCTGATCCGCCTTCATCCCATCATCAAATATGTCAGAAAGCGCATCGCCAGTGCCGTGGAACATGGTGTGCTTGCACCCTTCCCCACACCACACCTGCTTGAGGAATCTGCGGGGAGTGTTTCGGTTTCCTACCGCGCGACCTACAGCATCTTTTTTCATGGTAACGTAAAAGTGAAGGATCGCGCCGCGGATGCCGTACTGGTCTATGACGGTAAATTTGCCTCAGAAAATAGCACACTCATTACCATCGCCGAGGTCACCCGCGCGGGTAACCCCGATTTCATCCGTCTGCTTCGCCCAACCGATAATGCCGGAAATTTTGGCGTGGAAGTGCTGGCCTTGCCAGATAAGCCCCCCTGTGACTTTCATTTCTATGCGTATGACACGAATTCAGGAGAGCTGCGGGTAATCCCCCTCGCGGGTTGTTGATTTTTTTGTCTAATCAAGGTTTTTTTAACCAAAGGTGCTTATAATTCGAATCATGGAACAAGCACTAACCGCTCGAGAATTTGTCAAACAGCAGCATTCAAACATCGTCAATTTGCCCTGGGTGTTTATTAAAAAAGAGGCTCGCCTTAATCTGAACGATTTGAACAGCACCCAAAAAGCATTGATAGAAACATTACATCAATTCAAACTCGTAAGTGTTCAAGGTGAATTGGTAACTTCAGGGCCAGCACGTTATTGTATGCTGGACGTATTTAAGACAGCAATAGATGCGGCAGAACGAAAATACATCCATGGTTTTGAAACTATGTGGATGAAACTGCCTTGGAAGAAAGCCAATGAAACCAAGACATATAAACCCAGAGGAATCGATATATTTATTGATGCGGATGATTTGGAAAAAACAACTGAAGGAGTATCTAATGCCTTCAATTTTGCCAAAAAGACGGGATTAATTTCTATTGATATGGAAAACCCATTTCGTGCAGAACGTAAAAGTTTCTGGCTCGCAACGCATCCCGCTTTGTGCGAGTTGCTACAGGAGAAACTCAAACTTCCAGATAATACCGTTTTCAACCATTTCGGTCGCAAGCGTTAGCGATCCAGAATGATCACATCTTCATCGGACGCGGCGAAACCAAGAATCTGGCGCGAGCGTTCATCGAGCAGATCGAGATCGAGCGAGGAAGATGACAGCATCCGCACGCGGTGATCAAGCTCCATACGTTCTTCTTTCACACGCTCCAGTTCTGCGGTAAGCAGTTCGATTTTACGCTGTTCCTTGATGAGCGCGTAGATGCCACGATCGCCATTGAGTGCATGGAACCCAAAATAGAACACGAGCGCCGCAAAAAAGAGCGCGCCCAAAAAACGATTAATAGGAATTCGAGGGAATCCGTCCACACACACCTGCACAGTGCATATATGCTACGCACTTCACGTTGAAAGACAATCAAAAAAAGCCGGATAACCCGTTATAATCCATCCATTTATTTTGTGTGGCGATTTTACAACTGAACCGCCGTTCAGTGTCTATCTTCCCAATATCGTACCCGCGTACAGCGCCTGTTTACCAAGCGATTCCTCGATACGGATCAGTTCGTTATACTTGGCCAGACGATCCGAGCGCGACAGCGATCCAGTCTTGATCTGGCCGCAATTTGTCGCCACCGCAATATGGGCAATCGTCGCATCCTCGGTTTCACCGGAACGATGCGACAGTACCGCGTGATATCCTGCGCGCTGCGCCATGCTCACCGCCTCTAATGTTTCCGTGAGAGTGCCAATCTGGTTGACTTTCACCAAGAGCGCATTGGCCAGACCTTTATCAATCCCGTCCGCTAAGATATGCGGATTGGTCACAAATAAATCATCGCCCACAAGCTGCACCCGATCACCGATTTTTTGCGTTATGGCTGACCAGCCTTTGTGATCATCCTCCGCCATCGCATCTTCAATGGATACGATGGGATAGTTTTTTATCAGCGCTTCATAGTATTTGATCAGCCCTTCCGCATCGAGTGTTTTGCCCTCGCCTTCGAGATGGTATTTGCCTT
>CAZFOM010000165.1:0-2875 GCA_964520155.1 uncultured Rickettsiales bacterium | reverse complement strand
GGGATGAATGGATGAATGGATGAATGGATGAATGGATGAATGGATGAATAGATGAATGGATGAATGGGATTAATCAATTCATCCATTCATCTATTCATCCCAGATACCTAAAATCCCATCTATTTTTAAGTAATCGTTAAGGTTGCTCTTATCTTTTTTTAATCTTTCTCCGGTATGGTGAACTCAAGTATCGCCAGAAACTTACCCATACGGAGACAAAACATGTCCCAACTTCATACGCCGCAAGCGCCGCATTTTTTGGGCAAAAGCAAGAATGTGATGACGCGTGAAATCTGCACGGACAGCTTTATTCTCGTCGAACAGAGCCGTTTTCACACGCTCGCCGATCATGAGTTCTCGGAACTCAATACGGCGCTGCATCACCAGTTTCATCAACAGAATTACGATAAAATGTGGGATACGCTGCATTCCATGCGCCGCCTAAAACCGGAACATGCCCTTGATCCCGCCCAACATACGCGCCTGAAAGTAAAAGCACTTACGCCGTTGATGCTCGATGCCATCAAATCCGGCGACGAGCGTGCCGTGCAGGCATTACAACAGGCATTCCCCGAGTTTGATCTGGTGGAGTTACAATATAAAGATCCGGCGGCAACACCCGAATCGCTGCGTGATTACGCCACGCGCCTCAAGCAGGATAAAATCGCGCAACGCTTTGCGATCCATGTGCGCAACACCACGCTGCTTGCAACGTATCAGGAATAACAGCGCTATCCTCGTTGTCACAAAAAACCCCGCGCTTGGCGGGGTTTTTTATTGCCTTGTCATCCCGAACTCGTTTCAAATGTAGATTCTCTGGATTGCCGCGCTCCCGTTGGTCGCTCGCAATGACGTCATCGCGAGGAGTGCGAAGCACGACGTGGCGATCCAGTGAGCCTCGCTGCAAATGTACAAGTATTGGGGGGTAATCAGCTATAAAAACTTACGCAGCAACCTGACCCACGGCTTTTTTGATCTGGCGCTTGAGACGCACAGCCTCGGCAGTCAACTTGCTGTCAGCAGTCGTGGTGAGGAATTTATCCAGACCGCCGTTGTGATCCACGCTGCGAAGCGTGGCTGCGGTGATACGCAGCGAAACTTCACGGCCAAGTGCATCGCTGGTGAGCGAAACATTCTGAAGGTTCGGGCGAAACTTCTTTTTGGTTTTGATATTGGAGTGGGACACTTTGTGGCCGGTCTGGTGTTTGGTTCCGGTCAAATCGCATTTGCGTGCCATAAAAAATCTCGCCTAGATTGCTTCATAAATGGTTGGTTTTCAAGAGGGTGGATACTTACCCACAAACGCCCGCGCGGTCAAGCTGAATCTGTGCAGCTTGCGCCGATCACCAACCACCGATAATCTATTGTTAAACCTTGTTTTCTAGGCTGCGTGCTTTTGTAACATAGAAAAAAGTTCGTCCTTGAGCTTGAGGCGTTTTTTCTTGAGTTCTTCCATATGGGCATCCGACGGAGTCTCGATTTCCTGCTCCGCACGGATGATTTCTTTATCCAGCGCGTGATACTCATCAAACAGCCGACGGAAGTGATTATTACTGGTTTTTAGCGTGTGAATTTTATCTTTGAATTCAGGAAATTCATGTACCAGATCGTGATGTTCGGGAACCATATTAATGTCCTTTCGTGTTTGAATTACAGGGTCAGTCTAACGAATTATATCTTGGTAGGATTGATACAAATCAAATGCACTATCTCACATTCGACTTATTAATCACTGCCATTAACTCACTGGCGGCTTTTGGAATATGCGTGCCAGGGCCGAAGATGGCTTTCACACCAGCGTTATAGAGAAACTCGTAATCCTGCTGCGGGATGACGCCGCCCGCGACTACGATAATGTCTCCCCTGCCCAGCTTGTTGAGTTCTTCGATCAGTTGCGGTATCAGCGTTTTGTGACCTGCCGCCAGTGAGGATACGCCGACTACATGCACGTTTTTCACGATCGCATCTTTCGCCACCTCTTCCGGCGTGGCAAAGAGCGGCCCAACATCCACATCGAAGCCCATATCAGCGTAAGCAGTAGCAACCACCTTGGCGCCGCGATCATGCCCGTCTTGCCCCATTTTTGCGATCAGGATATGCGGTTTGCGGCCATAGAGTTTGGCAAATTGCTCGATTGAAAGCTGGATGTTTTTATACGCCTCATCATCCTCAAACGATGAACCGTAGATATTGCGGATCATTTGAATGGAAGCCTGATAGCGGCCAAAAGCCTTTTCCATCGCATCGGAAATCTCACCGACCGTCGCGCGCAACTTGGTGGCTTCCACGGCGAGTTGCAACAGATTACCCGAACCATCTTTTGCCGCCTGCGTAATGGCATCGAGTGCGGCAGTCACCGCTTTTGCGTCGCGTTTGGCGCGGATTTCCTTCAGGCGCTTGATCTGCGATTCGCGCACCGCCGCGTTGTCAATATCGAGAATATCGATAGGCTCGTCTTTTTTCGGCTGATACTTATTCACGCCGACAATCACATCCTCTCCTTTGTCAATTCTTGCTTGCTTGCGCGCCGCTGCTTCTTCGATCATGAGTTTGGGCAGCCCCTCCTCGATGGCTTTCACCATACCGCCTTTTTGCTCCATCTCCTCCATAAGCGCCCATGCGTGAGCGGCGAGCGCATCGGTCAAGGATTCGATGTAATAACTACCACCGAGCGGATCCACGACCTTGGTAATGCCGGATTCATGCTGCAGCACAAGCTGCGTGTTTCGCGCAATACGCGCCGAAAAATCGGTGGGCAGCGCGATGGCTTCATCGAGCGAATTGGTGTGGAGAGATTGCGTTCCGCCGAGCACCGCCGCCATCGCCTCAATCGTGGTGCGGATGACGTTATTATACGGGTCTTTCTCCTGCAGAC
>CAZFOM010000164.1:1918-2894 GCA_964520155.1 uncultured Rickettsiales bacterium | reverse complement strand
GGCTAGAATGAAGCATCCGCAATGATTTTTTAGAACAGGATGAGCGAGCAACCACATACCACACACAAAACCGAAGAAGCGCGCGAGGGCTTTGCAAGCAAAATCACCACCACGCTGGTGGGGTTGCTTTCCGTCGGCGTCGGGCTGTATGTACTCGATCTGGGTATCAAGAATAACGCCTACAAAAACTGGGCACGAAAAGATTTGTTCAAGGATATTCAACAAAAGTACGAAGCCGAGTATGCAAAGACCATCGGAGAAGCCACGAAAGAGCAGAGTGCCAACACGATCAAAACGCTCGTGGAAAAAATCGATGGATACCGCGAAGACGTAAAAAAGTTCTTTCAGGATAAAGGGTTCGATTCCAATGCAAAGTATTGGCAAATTCTAAACCGCAACCAGAAAGCCCGCACGGTGGTGGAAGCCTCCTCCGCTGGGGGTATCGTGCTGGGCGCTGGGTTGAGCGTGGTGAATTCCAAAAGCTGGAAACGCCTCGTCAGTGAGCCTGAGTCAACGGAACAAACGACACAGCGCTAGTTAAAGTCCATTCGTCAACAGACTTGCCATTCTCTCTGTCTAAGGCTAGTTTCTGCCCGCAATTTTCATAGTGCCGCTTTAGCTCAGGGGTAGAGCAACCGCCTTGTAAGCGGTAGGTCGTCAGTTCGAATCCGACAAGCGGCACCACCCTTCGCTCTGCGAGCTTCGGGTGGCGCAGCCGTATTAACGTGGCGGTTGCTCATTTAGTTTGCTCGCTACGCGAGCGGGGCGCCTTGTAAGCGGTAGGTCAGAAGTCTCGAATCCGACAAGCGGCACCACCCTTCGCTCTTCGAGCTTCGGGTGGTGCAGCCATTGAGATTGATCATCAGATGATCGGATGATCGTGGAAGTTATATTATGATTTGCTTTTCGTCATCGCGAGGAGTGCGTGAGCACGACGAATGCGATCCAGTTCATGTCACCCCGCACCTTGTTGCGG
>CAZFOM010000164.1:0-1818 GCA_964520155.1 uncultured Rickettsiales bacterium | reverse complement strand
GGTCTGGCTGGATGCCGCAATGAATGCGGCATGACATGGCTGGATTGTCGCGCTCACTTCGTTCGCTCGCAATGAC
This sequence comes from uncultured Rickettsiales bacterium, assembly GCA_964520155.1. Classification (GTDB taxonomy): domain Bacteria; phylum Pseudomonadota; class Alphaproteobacteria; order Rickettsiales; family JABCZZ01; genus CAZFOM01. Next base: position 1,742 of record CAZFOM010000164.1, on the reverse strand, counting down.
GGTTTCGTCATCACGAGGAGCGTTAGCTCCGTGGCGATCCAGTGTTTTCATTTCCACACCTCTCCACATCGTCAAATCCCACTACTGCTTGTCACCCCGCACCTTGTTGCGGGGTCTGGCTGGATGCCGCAATGAATGCGGCATGACATGGCTGGATTGTCGCGCTCCCGTTGGTCGCTCGCAATGACATTTACACGGATCATCTGATCATCCGATGATCCATTCATCGCTCTATACCTGCGGTGTTTCCACTTCCAGCTCGTGATCCTTGTCTTCATCCGATTCGATGTTGGGTTCGGTGACACCAGACAATACGGCAGTGGCGCGGCCATGATCGAGCTGTTTTTCCCATTTCGCAATCACGATGGTCGCAACGCCGTTGCCGATCAGGTTGGTGAGCGCACGTCCGGTGGCCATGAAACGGTCAATCGCAAACAGCAACGCAAGCCCAACCATGAGCGCTTCTTCCGGAAAAATTTTGACCGAAGAAAGCGTGGCAGCGAGTACAACGAACGCGCTTCCATACACCCCCGCGGCGCCTTTGGAGGTGAGCAACAACACGCCCAGCAGCGTAAGCTGGTGGGCTAGCGTGATTTCAGTCTGGGTGGCGTAGGCAATGAACATGGCTGCAAGCGTGAGATATATCGAGGTGCCATCGAGATTGAACGAATACCCCGTCGGAATCACCATACCCACCACGGGCTTTGAACAGCCCATTGCGGTGAGCTTATCCATCATGCGCGGCAGCACCGTTTCGGATGAAGCGGTACCAAACACAATCACCAGTTCTTCGCGGATGTACTTGATGAACTGCCAGATCGAAAGCCGGCAGTAAAAATGCATGATTCCGCCCATGACCACGGTGACAAACATGATGCAGGTACCAAAGAACACAAGCATCAACTGCCCGAGATCCACGAGCGATCCGATGCCGAACTTACCCACCGAATAGGCCATCGCGCCAAACGCGCCGAGCGGTGCAAGTTTGATGATGATGCTGATCATGTTGAAAATGACATGCGACAGGGAATCAATGAAACCCACGATCGGGCGGCCACGCTCACCCATCATCGTCACACCCGCGGCAAAGAGCAGTGCTACGAGCAATACCTGAAGAATTTCCCCCTCTGAAAACGCACTCACCATCGTGTGAGGGATGATATTTAAGAAAAAGTCGGTCGAGGAGGTGAGTTCCGAATGCGCTTTATTTTTGACCGTTTCCAGCATCGCTGCGTCGGGCGCAATGTTTAAGCCCGAACCTGGCTGATAAACATGCACGATCACCATGCCCAGCACGAGTGCGAGTGTCGTGATTACCTCGAAATAGACGAGTGATTTCACGCCCACGCGCCCCACCTGCTTCATATCGCCCATACCGGCGACACCCGTGACAATGGTGCAGAAAATAATCGGTGCGATCATCATCTTGATGAGGTTGATGAAGCCCTTGCCGAGCGGCTCCATCTTGACGGCTAAATCAGGATTAAAATGTCCGAGCAGAATGCCCGCCACCACCCCTACGATGACCTGAAAAAACAAATCGCGGTAAAAGGGCTTTTTCTTTTTAGGTGCAACTTCGGTGGGTTTCGATTCGTGTGAATCGTCAACGTAAACAACGGACATAGGGGTTCCTGAATGAGTTTTTTTAGAACTAAACAGGAAATACAGGCATTTGCAATAGGGCGTGTCACCCGTTACTAACTAAGACGTGCTGCAAACAGCACTTTTCTGCGCTTCCGTTA
>CAZFOM010000163.1:258-2991 GCA_964520155.1 uncultured Rickettsiales bacterium | reverse complement strand
ATACTGAAAGATAATGGGAGGTATCACCATGACCCGTATTATGAAGAAAACCGCGACCTACAGCATCATGCACATCGTCGTAGCATTCGCCGTCGCATTTGCCATTTCCGGAAATTGGCTCATCGCACTGAGCATCAGCCTGATTGAACCCGCCGTGCAAACCGTTGCCTACTTCTTCCATGAGCGCGTGTGGGAGAGATATATGCCACAAAAGGTAAATGGATGATTGGAAACCGGATGATCAGATCATCGGTGTTACAGCAATGAGATATAGTTCGGGATATACTTCACGGGTCATCAGATCATCCATTTATCCGATCTTCCCATACCACCCCCATACACCACATAAGTATGGCCTTCTGCACATGGAGGCGGTTTTCGGCTTCATCCCACACAACCGATTGCGAGCCGTCAATCACGTCCGCGGTCACTTCTTCTTCACGGTGAGCGGGTAAGCAGTGCATGAATAGCGCGTCGGGCTTCGCGTATTTCATCAACTCACTGTTGACCTGATACGGTTTCAGCAGGGCGATGCGAGCCTCTGCATCCGAATCCCCCATCGAAACCCAGGTATCGGTGACAATCAGATCGGCGTGCTTGGCTGCCTGATGGGGATCCTCCATCACCGTCACATTTCCCCCTGCGCGCTTTGCTTCGGTGAGCGTTTTCTGACATGGAAGCAGGGACGGAGGTGTGGCGATGTTGAGTGCATAGCCAAATTTCGACGCCGCGGCGATGAATGTGTTGCAAACATTATTGCCATCGCCAACCCACGCGATCGTTTTTCCATTCAAGGTGCCGCGATGTTCTTCAAACGTCATGAAATCCGCCATGATCTGGCAGGGGTGGCTTTTGTTGGAAAGACCATTGATCACAGGCACGGTCGCATAATAGGCAAGCTCCGAAAGCATCTCATGTGCATGACAGCGCAGCATAATGGCATGGACATAGCGTGAAAGAACGCGCGCCGTATCGGCCACCGTTTCACCCCGTCCTAACTGCATGTCGCGATCGGTCAGAAACAGCCCATGCCCGCCCAGTTCACGGATACCCACTTCAAAGGAAACCCGCGTGCGGGTCGAGTGTTTTTCAAACACCATCGCAAGCGTTTTGCCCGCAAGAGGCATGAAGGACTCTCCCAGCCTGCGCTTGGCTTTCAGCGTTTTTGCCAGATCCAGAATGCGCCGCAGATCCGCCGCGTCCATGGCTTGGATATCAATAAAATGACGAATCGCATCAGGTGCGAACATGGCGCTCACTCACCTGTCGCAGTTTGGCAAGCCCTTCGATAATGTGTGGTTCCTCGATAATCAGCGGCGGTAGAATTCGGATCACATTATCCCACGCAGCTACCGTAAGCAATCCCGCCTCCCGCAGCGCCTCCACCAGTTTCGTATGCGAATGCGGTGCTTTTACCTGCAATCCCAGCATCAAGCCCATACCCCGCACCTCGGAATAGAGATCAGGAAACGCAAGCACGAGACTGCGAAGCCCCGTCACCAGCAATTGTGCCATCTGATTCACATGCGTCAGAAACCCCTCTTTCAGCATGACATCCAGCACCGCGTTACCCACCGCCATGGCCAGTGGATTGCCCCCGTAGGTGCCACCATGCGAACGTACAGTCATGCCGGAGGCGGCTTCGTCAGTTGCCAGACACGCGCCGAGCGGAAACCCCGTGCCGATGCCTTTTGCTATCGTACAAATATCGGGCGTAATACCCGCTTCTTCAAATGCGAACAGATGTCCGGAGCGTCCCATGCCACATTGCACTTCATCGAGCATCAACAACAGGCCATACTCATTGCACAGTGCCCGCACCGCGCGCAGATATTCCGTTGGAACCGGACGGATGCCCCCCTCCCCCTGTATGGTTTCGATGAGGATTCCTGCCGTGCGGGGGGTAATGGCTGCAAACGTTGCCTCAACATCGGCAAACGGCACCTGATCAAACCCGTCGACTGCTGGTTCAAATCCGCGCATGACCAATGAGTTGCCGGATGCTGAAATCGCGGTCAGCGAACGGCCATGAAACCCACCCTGAAGGGTGATGATACGGTAGCGATCCGCATAGCCTTTCTCAGCCTGATATTTGCGGATCATCTTGATGCCGCACTCAATCGCCTCCACGCCGGAATTGGTGAAAAACACCTTATCGGCAAAACTCATCGCCGTGAGGCGGTTGGCAAACTGATGCAGCCACGGCGTATGGTAGAGGTTTGAACAGTGCCAGAGAATCTCTGCCTGCTGTTGCAATGCTTTCACCACATACGGATGGCAGTGCCCGAGCGAATTGACTGCAACGCCTGCGGCAAAATCGAGATAACGCTTGCCGTGATCGTCATACAGATAGACCCCTTCCCCTCTCACCATGGTGAGGTGGCTACGACTATAGACGGGTAGAAGCGCGTCGCGCATCGGTCATATCCCTAAAAAAGGCGGGATTATTGAGGGAATATCAGGGCTTGTCAAGCGTCGCGAGCACCACGCTGCACCCACTATTTCTGCGCTTTGTGGCGTTTCTTCCTGCCAATCGTGTTGAGCACCTCGATGAACATGGCAAAGCCAAAGGCAAAATAGATGTATCCGCGAGGGATGTGGAAATGCATTCCTTCTGCCACCAGCATCATCCCGATCATCAGAATGAAACACAGACCCAGCATCTTGAAGGTGGGGTTTTCCCTAAGGAACCGCGATACCCAATCGGCAGCAAGCAGCATCACCACCATCGGA
>CAZFOM010000163.1:0-248 GCA_964520155.1 uncultured Rickettsiales bacterium | reverse complement strand
TCGACACCGTGACCGCCCCCACCATCACATACAGATTATTGGAAATCCCAATTGCCGTAATGATCGAATCGAATGAAAACACAAAATCTATGGCCGCTATCTGGATGATCGCACTGCGGAAAGAAGTCACCGCCATGATTTCTTTCTGCTCATGCCGGCCAGCCAGATCAATGTGGATTTCATTCGTGGTTTTGGCGAGCAGGAACAGCCCACCGCCCAGCATCAGCAGATCACGCACGGAAACGCTG
>CAZFOM010000162.1:0-3129 GCA_964520155.1 uncultured Rickettsiales bacterium | reverse complement strand
GACATCATCGTCGCCGCCATCCTCGGTTGGCTGGCTGTGACGGGTGCATGGCGGATTATAAGGTTAGCGAAAAGGGAGTTATAAAAAAGCCCCGAACCTTTCGGCTCAGGGCAGAAATGGTTACAGTAGAAGAGGCTGGCCTAGCTGCGGTACAAAGCTCGCATATTGCTGATAGTTTTCGACATTCCATTGTTGCTGTTTTGGCATAAACTTCCTGATTAGGTTCGGATGAGTGTGATTCCCTGTTCCAGCGATTCAGCGGTTTGCAATCCTGTGACGGCATGAACGGGGAGTTTTTGGAGAATTTTCTGAACCACCTCACGGCTACCGCAGAGGATAATGTTGCGCTGCTGCTTCTGCACATCGAGGATCAGGGTTTTCATGGCCACCAACCCTGTCATGTCGATAAGAGGCACGTCCTCCATGTCGATAATCAGGGTGCGGATATGGGGTTGAATAAAGCCGGTGCGATCCAATGCTTTTTCCACCGTGCCGAAAAACAGCGATCCGTTAATGTGATACACCATCACGTCATCCGGCAGGTTTAGGTGTCGGATTTTACGGTGATGTCCTGTCGAGGCATGGCTGATTTCCGACTGTGTGAGATTGGCCATACGCTGAATCAGCAGGAAACAGGCCAGTACCACGCCTACCGTCACACCCGCTACCATATCGATGAACACCGTGAATCCGAAACAGGCCAGCAGCACGATGGTGTCACTGCGCGGGGCAATCTCGATGGTGCGTTTGAACTGCCGCCAATGCGACATGCGGTAAGCTACTGTGATGAGTAGCGCAGCCAGCGACGCCATTGGAATATATGACATGAATGGTGCCAGCAGCAGCACGTAACCCAGAATCAACAACGCATGGAAAGATGAAGCCAACGGTGTTTTTGCACCGCTATGAATGTTGGTAGCGGTGCGTGCAATCGCACCGGTAGCGGGGATTCCTGCCGCGAGGCCAGAGAGGATATTGCCAATGCCAACGCCTACCAGTTCCGCATTCGGGTGGTGTTTGGTGCTGGCCATGCCATCGGCTACAGCGGCGGAAAGCAATGATTCTAACGCACCAAGCGCAGCGATCACCAGCGCAGGCACAAACAGCATTTGCAATTCTGCAAAGGTAGGAAGTGCAAAAAGCGCAGAACCATCCAGCCCAGGAATATGAAACACTGGCGCAAACGGCGGTATGCCTTGCCCCATACTTCCATCCGGCAGTGTAAAGCTGAAACGGTTGCCGATGGTGGCAATCTTGAAGTCTGCACCTTCCAGAAAATGTGCCAGCAGGGTTCCGGCGGCGATCCCGACAATGGGCGATGGTATTTTTGGAATGATTTTCGCGGAGGTGGACATCACCAGCAAGGCAACCATTCCTACCAGCGCTTCCGGCCAGTAGAGCGTGGGAAGGTGCTCGGCAATTAAGGTGACTTTATGGATATATTCGCCTTGCAGCTTCTCGATATGCAGACCGAGAAAATCATTCAGCGCCAGCGTGCCAATCACCACTGCGATGCCGGAGGTAAAGCCGGTGGTTACTGGATACGGAACATAGTTAATATATCGCCCGAGCCGAGCCATACCGAGCGCGATCAGTATAAAACCTGCCATAATGGTAGTAATAATCAGGCCGCGTAGTCCATGCTCGGACACAATCGGCGCGACGATCACCACAAAGGCTGCGGTGGGGCCGCTCACCTGTGCGATGGAGCCTCCCAGCAGCGGCACGATGATCCCTGCTACAATCGCCGTATATAGCCCATGTTGCGGCGGCAACCCCACCGCAATCGCCAGTGCCATCGCCAGCGGCAGTGCCACCAGCGATACAATCAGCCCCGCAATCGCATCATGCCTGAAAGTTTCAAGGGTGTAGCCTTTTCTTAAGGACTCTCTGAGAGCAGCAGCGATAGGAAAAATTGTTTTTGTAATCATTGTTGCCTCTTATTTTTCTGATCCGATACAGCCGGAACGCCAGATCAATCCGATAAACACTCCTTTGGAACGAGGAAGCAGCCAGAGAGTAAGCACTAATGTAAATGACATAATCACCGCCATGATGATCCAATCCGGCCAATCCACATGCGGCAGCACACTCAGGAAGAACGGCGCAAGAATGTGGCCTACCAGCAAAATGGTGAGCCATGCCGGACCATCATCCGCCCGAATATACCCCAGCTTCTCACCGCAAGAGGCGCACGCATCCACCTGCTTCAAATAACTTTGGAACAGCTTGCCCTGACCGCAGCGCGGGCATCGGCCAAACACCCCGCGCACGATCACTGGCCATAACTCTTCTTTATTTGCTGTCATCCGCACCTGCATCTGGAGTCCACGTCACATTATGTTTAGCCAAAAACTCGCGGATCATCTGGCGCATGGCTTGCGATGGCGTAGTGTCCAATCGCGTGCAAAGCTCCTCAAACGCCTTCTTTTTGTTCGGGTCGATCAGCACCGTCAGTCGCGCCGTGCGGTTTTCCAGCATAATTTCTTCGGCTTTCATTCAATCCTCACCAGTTTGTTTCGGTTCGTTGCACCGCGCACCACACTCAATCGTGAGGGCGCGACATTAAAATATTTGGCCAATAGCCGGATCATCGCTTCATTCGCTTTACCATCCTCCGGCACGGCAGTGACATACACGGTCAGTTGCTCTTCTCCGCTGGGCAACATCCGCATCTCGCCTATGCGCTCTGAGGAGGCTTTAGGCGTAAGGCGCACGGCAATGATCTTAGAATGACTCATCGGTTATTCGTTGTATAAGATTATAATATGATTATAATCAAAAGCAACTATAGTACAACCAACAACGTGAGGAGCATCACATGGAAACACGCGATAGCAATGGGAATGTATTGGCAGATGGAGACTCCGTCACCGTCATTAAGGATTTACCGGTGAAGGGTTCATCCGTAGTCATCAAGCGCGGCACGAAAATTAAAAACATCCGCTTGACCGGTAATCCCGAAGAAATCGAGTGCAACGCCGAGAAGGTCAAAGGGCTGGTGCTGAAGACCTGCTTTTTGAAGAAGGCGTAAAACGAAAAAAGCCCCGAACCTTTCGGCTCGGGGCGGAAGGAGTGACGCTTGCTTGCTCAGGCGTACTTGGGCTCTATGACAACTTCGATAATGCG
>CAZFOM010000161.1:0-3377 GCA_964520155.1 uncultured Rickettsiales bacterium | reverse complement strand
CTTCTATGTTTTACGTTTATGCCGCTCTGCCCGTCATCTCACCCGTAACGACCGGTGATATAGTCTTGTGTCTGTTGGTGCGAAGGGTTGGTAAAAATCTGCGGCGTATCTCCGTACTCTATCACCTTCCCCAGATGAAAGAAAGCCGTTTTCTGGGACACACGCGCTGCTTGCTGCATCGAGTGAGTAACAATAATAATCGTAAAATTTTCCTTTAATTCGTAGATCAGCTCCTCGATCTTGGCAGTGGCGATCGGATCGAGTGCCGAACACGGCTCATCCATCAAGATGACTTCGGGATTCACCGCGATCGCACGCGCGATGCACAGCCGCTGCTGCTGCCCCCCCGATAGCGACGTGCCTGAATCGTTTAGGCGATCTTTCACCTCGTTCCACAGCCCTGCCTTGATGAGGCTTTTTTCGACAATCTCATCCAGCGCCGCCTTGCTTGATGTCATCCCGTGAATCCTTGGGCCGTAGGCAATGTTATCGTAAATGGATTTGGGGAACGGATTGGGTTTCTGAAACACCATGCCTACGCGGGTGCGCAGATGCACCACATCCTGATCCTGTGCATAGATATCGTGCGCATCGAGCCTCAACTCGCCTTCGATGCGGCAATGCTCAATCGTATCGTTCATGCGGTTGATGCAGCGCAGAAACGTTGATTTGCCACAGCCCGAAGGCCCGATCAGCGCCGTGACACTGAATGCGGGAATATCGAGATGTACCTCAAACAAGGCTTGTTTTTCGCCGTAAAACACATTGACGTTGCGGCTGGTGATTTTGGTGGCGGCAGGTGTCGCAGTCATAACATTACCATCGTTGTTCAAAGCGCTTGCGAATGAGGATCGCAAGTGAGTTCAGGATTAACAGAAGGCCGAGCAGCACCAGAATGCCGGCAGCGGTTTTTTCCACAAACCCGATTTCGGGACTCGACGCCCACAGATAGATCTGTACGGGCATCGCGGTCGCAGGATCAAAGAAACTCTGCGGCACATCGGCGACAAATGCCACCATCCCGATCATAAGCAGGGGCGCGGTTTCACCGATCGCCCGCGCCACGCCTAAAATGGTGCCAGTCATGATGCCAGGGGTGGCAAGCGGCACCACATGATGAAACACCACCTGCATGGGAGACGCGCCCAGCGCGCGCGCCGCATCGCGGATGGAAGGCGGAATGGCCTTAAGCGCCGCGCGGGTGGAAATAATGATCGTGGGAAGGATCATGAGCGATAAGGTCATCCCACCGACGAGCGGCGCCGAGCGCGGCAGTCCAAACAGATTGAGATAGATAGCAAGCCCAAGCAGCCCAAATACAATGGAGGGAACGGCGGCAAGGTTGTTGATATTGACTTCGATGATGTCGGTCAGGCGATTCTTAGGCGCAAATTCTTCGAGATACACTGCCGTCAGCACGCCGAGCGGAAATGCCATCAACATACAGATAAGCAGCGTCAGCAGCGATCCCACCATACTACCCAGAAAACCCGCTCGCTCCGGCCCGCGCGAATCGCCCTTGGTGAAAAATTCACGGTTGAACCCCAGCCGCAATTGCTTGTTTTGTTCCAGTTCCCGAATCCAGTTTTTTTGCTGTTCGCTCAGTTTAATCGTCGCATCCTGATCGCGCGTGCCCGCATTCGCTTTCAGGTAGCGATCCACGGTGGCCGATGCCCTGAGCCATAACACCAGTTGACCGCGGTTTTCCCATCCTTGCGTTTTAAGGATCGCATCACGCAGTTGAATCTCCGCCTGAAGGCTCATGAGTTGATAGAGCTGGCGTTGCTCGGCGCGGTCGGTCACGTGCGAAAACCGTTGTTTGAGCGCTGCTTGAATCATGGGCAGCGTGGGCGTTTCGCGCATCGATTTTTCCAGCGGCTCTCCTGCCGGCAATGTCTGGAATATGGTGCTCACAGGGATGGTAAGCTGCATCTCGGTCTGCGAAAACCCGCTGATGCCGCGCGAGATAATCGTGTACATCAGAAAACACAGCGCAAAAGTAGCAATGAGCAACCCCAAGCGACCGTACCAGCGGAAGCGGGTTTCGGCGCGGGCGCGCTTGGCGCGTAAGGCTTCGGAGGAAATGGCCATCAGTCGTATTTCTCCCGATATTTTTTCACCACCACCAGCGCGATCACGTTCAGAATCAGCGTGATGACAAACAACGTCAGCCCCAACGCAAATGCCGCCAATGTTTTGGGGCTATCAAATTCCTGATCCCCCACCAGGAGCGACACGATCTGTGCGGTCACCGTCGTCACCGCTTCGAGCGGATTGATGGTGAGATTTGCCGCTAGCCCCGCCGCCATCACCACAATCATGGTTTCGCCCACCGCGCGCGACACGGCAAGCAGCACCGCACCCACAATACCAGGCAGTGCGGCAGGTATCACCACTTTGCGGATGGTCTCCGATGGCGTGGCACCCAGTGCGAGTGACGCATCGCGCAGCGAACGCGGTACGGCGGTAATGATATCGTCGGACAGCGAGGACACAAACGGGATGATCATAATACCCATCACCAGCCCCGCACACAACGCGCTTTCGGATGCCACCGTAAGCCCCATACTCTCCCCAAGCACGCGAATCAGCGGCGAGAGCGTGACAATGGCAAAATACCCATACACCACAGTCGGAATGCCCGCGAGAATTTCGAGCACCGGTTTCATCAGATTGCGCAGACGTGGCGTGGCATATTCCGCCATGTAGATCGCAGAAAGCAACCCCACCGGCACCGCCACACACATGGCGATGATCGTGATCATGAACGTACCGGCAAATAACGGGATCGCACCAAACGCGCCGGATGTTCCCGCCTGATCAGCACGCAGCGCCATTTGCGGGCTCCACTGCGTCCCGAATAAAAATTCGCCCAGCGGCACCATGCCGAAAAAGCGCACCGATTCAAACAGCACCGAGAACGCAATCGCAAACGTGATAAGGATGGACGTGGTCGCACACAAAATAAGTCCCATGCGCGCATAGGTCTCAAGCCGTGTCCGCGCTGGAAAAGGCGGGTCAATCAGCCGGATGCTTTCCGTTGTGCCAACACCCACCAGTAACAGCGCCACCCCAATCTGCACCATGCGCGCCCAAGTGGTGAGCGTTTCATAATGGGTCGCAGCAGCCTGTATTTCAGGGTTGTCGAGCGTACGCAGAGAACCCACGTTCCCTGTGTTGAGATTTTTAATCGTATCGATGAAAAAGGCTTTGCCACCGATAAATGCGTCCAGCACAGACGGGGGTACGTCTGCAAGCACCCGTGCTTCGATCACTGCGGGTGCAAACAGCGCGATCAGCACGCACCAGATCAGCGCAGGCACGAGCGCCCAGAATGCCACAAATAGCCCATGAAAATGCGGCAGTGAATGCGCGCG
>CAZFOM010000160.1:0-3387 GCA_964520155.1 uncultured Rickettsiales bacterium | reverse complement strand
CCGTCGAACCATCTTCACCTGGCTGATCCCTATCATTGCATTGGGTATGCTGGCCTTTGCCGCAACCTCGCTATCGAAAGATCGCTCGACACCAAAGCAGGAGCCAACCGTCATGCCGATGGTGGCGCAGTTCGATCATCAGATTGGCGGGCTCGGCATCATTGAGCCACAAAGCGAAAACATCAATATCAGCACCGAGATTCAGGGCGTGGTGCGCGATGTGCATGTGAAGGTCGGCGATCAGGTGAAAAAAGGCGCGGCGTTGTTTTCACTCGATAACCGCGAAGCAGAATCTCAGTTGGATGCCGCGCAGGCTTCGCTGGAAGCCGCAAAAGTCGCTGAGGCCGATGCCAAGTTTCAGCTTTCGTTGTTTGAAGATGTGAAAGATAAACGCGCCATCAGCAGGGATGAGCTTAGCCAGCGCCGCTACGCCTATAAGCTCGCACAAGCTCGGGTGAAAGAGGCACAGGCACAGGTAAAAGTCTGGAAAACTACCATTTCACGTCTGACGGTGGGCGCACCGATCAAAGGTGAAATTCTGCGTATCAATATACGCGCCGGTGAATTTGCACAGGCTGGTGTGCTGCGCGATCCGCTGATGATCATGGGCAATACCGACACGATGCATGTGCGTGTCGAGGTGGATGAATCGGACGCACTGAAAGTCACGCCCGAAGCCAAAGCCATTGCCAGTGTACGCGGGTATCCTGATCGCAAAGTGGATCTCACCTTTGTCCGCAAGGAACCGTTTGTCGTACCGAAACGCTCACTGTCGGGTGACGGTAATGAGCGGGTGGATACGCGCGTGCAGCAGATCATCTATGCGTTTGATAATGCAAAAATCGGCACGTTTGTCGGACAACAGATGGATGTGGTGATCGAATCCGCACCCGATGCACCGAAAGAAATTCCCGTAGAACCTGCTGCCGCCCAGCCCTGATATGAAACGCACCTACCCCTATATATTTCTGTGTTGCGCGGCGATGAGTATCAGTGCTTGTGCCAACCGTTTTACTTATCCTTCGATCACACTGCCGGATATTCCCGCCGCATGGAAATCATTGAACGAAGCGCCACATCCTCCCGTTGTAGAAGCAGCAGAGGTGCCTGCGGAAGCCACCTGGTGGGAGAGTTTCAACGATCCGATCCTGAATCAACTCGTGAAGCAAGCGCTGGCGAATAACCTCGACGTGAAGATCGCCGAGGCGCGTATCCGCGAGGCGCGTGCAGATCGTACTGCCGGTCGCGCTTTGCTGTTTCCAAGGCTCGATCTCACCGGTCGCGGCACACGGGAAAATCTGGGACTTATGACCAATGACAAAGCCGCCACACTCTTTGAAACCGGATTCGATGCCTCGTGGGAGCTTGATCTGTTCGGAGCAAATCAGCGTCGCGTGGATGCGCTGGATGCAACTTTCTCCGCACGTCAGTCCGCGCGTGATGGAATTCAGTTATCTCTGATCGCGGAAGTGGCACGCAACTATATCGAAGTGCGGAATCTGCAAAATCAGATTCGCATCACCGAGGATACGATCCGCGCACAACGCGAAACCCTGTCACTCGTCACGTCGCGCCTGAAAGCCGGACTCACGAGCGAGCTCGAAACCTCGCAGGCACAGTCCCTTGCGCTGTCTACCGAAGCGCGTATTCCGCCGCTTCAGGCCGCATTGTCTGCTGCGATGAACCGACTCGCGGTGTTGTGCGCGCAGATTCCAGGCGCACTCGATGCACAACTCAAACTCCCTGCGCCGGTGCCTTACGCGATGATGGGTACGGCGCTTTCCGTGCCAGCAAGCGTGGTTGCCCGCCGTGCTGATGTGCAGGTTGCTGGGAAACAACTGGTGGCTGCAACCGCACTCAAGGAAGCCTCGATTGCCGATCTTTATCCAAAGGTGTCACTGTCTTCATTGTTTGGCTTGCAGTATAATTCTCGCTTTGATGGCGGCAGCATCTGGTCAGTTGGCAGCGGGCTGGTGGCCCCGATCTTCAATTTCGGTCGTTTGCAATCGCAAATAGATGCAAGCGACGCGCGCAAAGCACAGGCGCTGGAATCCTACAAAGAAGTCGTGCTGCTCGCGCTTGAAGAGGTCGAAAATAGCCTCACGAATTATCTGCGCGAAGAAGAGCGTCGCGTGACTTTAGAACAAACAGTGGTCAGCAACCGCGAAACCGTGACACTCGCCACCGAACGCTACACACGCGGGCTTTCCAATTTTACCGATGTGCTGCTCGCCGAAACCGCATTATTTGAAAGCGAACGCCAACTGGCCGATTCACAGGCCAGCGTCTCCAAAAACCTCGTCGCACTCTATAAAAGTTTGGGCGCGGTACAGCATTCGGAGAATTAATGGCGCGCTCCAACACCCTCAGATGATTGTCCTCTTTTGCGGCGAGGTTTGTCATCCACTTCCACATGCCCCTCGCGCGAGAGTTTTTCTTTTTCAAGTTCTTTGAGTTTCTTCAAGGCCGCATCGGGTGAATCCACCACATGAATCCCTAGTTTCTTGAAATCGTCTTTCGGGATCATATGGATTAATTCGTCATAGAATCCTTTTCGTTTCCCATCAGCAGAAGGAACGTTCGAGTTAATAATCACGATGTCCTTATGCTCCATTTTTTGCTTGGCATAGGTATCTTTCGGATCTTCAATCGCACGTTTTTTTAACCATGCCAAGAGCGCCATTTCCTGCACGGTTCCGGTTCCACCGGCAGCAATACAGAACGCATCCGCGTGATCTATCATATATTCCATACGCTCATAGATGTTTCGTGCGAGCAGGAATTGATCGTGAACTTTCTTTTCGACATCACCTTCATTGAGCTGAATATGTGGTACGTTAGAACCCACATGCTTAGCGCCTTCATTACGTCTTTCAAAGGCAATATCCGTAATCACGCCCATGCTGGATTTACCGCCTGCCCCTGATACCAGACCAATATCCGCATCGATCAACCCATTGACGAGTCTGGCGGTGTCTTGTTTGTATTTTGCATTCTCATTGGTGGCAGAACAGAAGATCGCTACATTAAATTTTTTATCTGATCCTAAACCACCTTTAGGTTCATTCGGTGTTTCCTGATGCGCATAGGCAGGCAGATGGAAACGGCGATAGCGTTTGCGATCCTCTTTTAATCGTTCCACTGCTTGCCCTACATCGGGAACCGATTTGAATAAGGTAGCCGGATCTTCAGACACTGTTCCTTTATGATGAAAATCCTCGACCATTTTTTCGAGATAGTCGAATGCACCTGCATGTTTACCTTCCTTGGGGTTCACCAGATAGAAGGGCTTGCGGAATTTGACTTTATCGTGGGTTTGCTCGCCCACAATCATCGAGGTAAACAGATAGGTATTGCGCCAGAAATCTTCTTTGGCACGCGCCGGAT
>CAZFOM010000159.1:0-3440 GCA_964520155.1 uncultured Rickettsiales bacterium | reverse complement strand
CGCAGGTACTTCTCACCGATGCATCGCGGCTTTATGACCCCTCTCTGTACCAGCAATTAGGTGCGACGTTTTTTGATCGCTATCAGCAGCATCCGATTCTCGCCTATGTGAATCCGCCGCTGCTTGCCATCATGTTAAGCCCGCTTGGACTGCTCGACTATCACACCGCGTTGGTGGTGTGGAGTATTGCTAATCTTCTACTGTTCGCTGCCAGTTTCTACGCGTTGCAAAAACTTATTGCAGCGCTTGGGCCGGAAGCATTCAGCAAATTTGTGTGCCTGATGTTGCTGTTGTGTTTTTATAGTTTTCAGACACTGCTATACGGGCAGATCAGTTTCATGCTGCTGATTCTATTTTCGTATGGGCTTTGGAGTGCAATTCAGAAACGCTATGTGAGCACGGTGATATGCCTGTCTGTGTGTGCTGCGATCAAACCACATCTGTTTGCTCCTGCCATTTTGGCATTGATGCTACGAAAGGATTTTCACTGGCTAACAGCATTTGCGACGTGCGCGGCTGTGTTGATACTTGCTTTGAGTGTGATATGCGGGTGGGAAATCTGGTTTTCTTATCTCTACTATGTTCTGGGTGCGACGCGAGGCGAGCAGGACGTCAATGCGAGCTTTGAATACATGGTCAATCTGCGTGGATTGATGGTGTATTTTACTGAAACAATGCACCAGCAGATCCTGTCTCATGGGTTGTTTGCCCTCTACGGTACTGTTATCGCCGCTGTGTGTTGGCTATCCTACGCTCGCCTTCGTCACTGGGATCCGGCTTCGCATATAGCTGTTATCTGCATGGCGGGATGGATATTCTCCCCCTGGTTGCACGCGCATGATATGCTGCTGCTGTTTCCGGTGATGATCGTGTGGATGGCATCGAAGCCCGAATGGATCCACTCGCCTGCCGGAAAAACGGTTATTACAGCGCTATTGATCCTGCACCTGCCGTTTGTGTTCATGCCCTTTGCGTGGATGATCAAACCCACCGCAATTGCTCTGAGTTTGTTTGCGTGCTACGCCGCGATCCGGTGGGCACGAGCTAGAAACACATAGAGCATTTTTGCTTTCTTTGTGCGCGAGGCAGCCGAGGTGAGGTGCGCGGAGTGTACAACGTAAGTACATGAGCACACCGAATCCGACGGATAACGACGCGCACGAAGAAATGAAAAATGCTCTAAATGTTCTTTTCGCCGCGCGCCATAGCCGCCGCTCCGGTGCGGCAAATTTCGATCAAGCCCAATGGGCGCATCAGATCAATAAAAGCATCCACCTTGTCCGAGGTACCGGTGATTTCAAAGATAAAGGATTTGGAGGTGGCATCGACCGAGCGGGCGCGGAAAATTTCGGCAATGCGCATGGCTTCGATCCGTTTCTGACCGGTGCCCTTCACTTTGATGAGCGCAAGTTCGCGTTCCACATGGCGTCCTTCCACCGTCAGATCATGCACCTTGTGCACCGGCACCATGCGCTCGAGCAGGCGCTTGATCTGCTCGATCACCATGTCCGTTCCCGACGTGACGATCGAAATACGCGAGAGCTTTTTGACATGATCCACTTCCGCCACGGTGAGTGACTCGATGTTATATCCGCGACCGGAAAAAAGGCCGATCACACGCGCAAGCACGCCAAACTCGTTATCGACAATCACGGCAAGCGTGTGGCGCTTTTTTTCTTCTTTGATGATCGGAATATCATAGACAATATCGGACATGTTTCCCTCAGAAATGGCAGATATTCGCTGTATCATTCACGATCCAGCTCGGCAAGCAAAACCCCGTTCGCATGACAGGAAAACCTGCCACATAACCGGTTGAACGATCAGGAATTTCTTAAAACGCCTAGGAATTTCTGCGCTTCCTGACCCAGATTTTCGGTTTCTTTCGCAAGCGTATTGCTCACCCACATCATCTCTTCTGCGGCGGTATCAATTTTCTGTGTGGCGGTGGCAACCTGTTCCGCGATTTCCACGGATTGTTTGGAAACATGCGCGGTGGAGTGAATGTTTTTAGCGATGTCTCCGGTGGCAGCATTCTGCGCTGATACGGCGTGAGCAACCTCGGATGATACCGTATTGATACTGCCGATAATAGCATGAATATCGCCAATGGCTGCCACTGCATCGTGGGTTTTATCGTTGATATGTGCAATAAACTCGGAAATGTCCTGAGTGGCGGTCGCGGTCTGGGACGCAAGATTTTTGACCTCACCTGCAACCACCGCAAAACCTTTACCCTGTTCGCCGGCGCGTGCCGCTTCGATCGTGGCATTGAGCGCCAGCAGATTGATCTGCGCCGTAATCTCATTGATGGATTCGATCAGGTAGTGAATTTTGCTGGTGCTCTCGGATAACGCCTGCATGACCTGCGTGGCGTTTTCCGCCTTGCTCACCGCCTGCTTGATGATGGTACCTGCCCGTGCAATCTGCGCGTTGATATGCTGAATCGAAGACGCAAGCTCCTCCGCCGCTCCGGCAACAGAGTGCATGGACTCATGTGCCCGCTCGCTGTGCTGTTTCAGTATGCCGAGCTGCTTGGTGTTGTGCATGGAAATCGTGCACAAGCCCTGCGCGTTTGCTTTTACTGTGTGCGTTGATTCCAGCAGCTTGCTTACGGTTTTATTGACATGGGTATCAAAATTCGTGCTCAGGGTCTGCACCAGCAGCTGTCGATCCTGTGCAATCCATTCCTCCATTTCCTTGCGCTCCTGCTCGAGCTTGCGCGCATAAATGACCTTGTCTTTGAAAATTTTTACCTTGCGGGCCAAGCTACCGATCTGGTTGCCGACGGTAATAAACGGAACCTCGATATCGTACTTGTCTTCTCCGAGTGCCCGCATCAGTTCGATCAGCGTCACCACAGGTTTCACCACATGCTGCGTGATAATATACCAGGCGAGAATCTGCGCAATCAACGCCATCACCAGTTGCAACTGGAAATCGCGCTCAAGAGCTGCGCGTAGGCTTTCCGGCGCATCGGAATGGAGCAGATACGTCGTCAGCGAGAAGAAAATTCCCACGAGCGATGCCATGAGGGTAGCGAGCTGCAAGCGCGTGGTAAGGCTACTGAAAAAGCGGGATATGGTTTTCATGCGGGTCTATTTTTATTGCTGGTAGCACGATAATCGTTAAGCAAATGTTAACGCGAAATCACGTCATGACTGTTGGCGTGATATGGTGCTTTTATGTCTCAATCTTCATGTGCCTCTGGACGAGGACTTGTTATCGCCGACGATGCCATATTGTTCGCACTTGCTAACTACGGCTTCCATTGTAGCATCCGTAATAAAAGGGTTTCGGTGACGGTATCGTTTACGGTCACGCATGTACTGCAATACGTTCTCACCTGTTTTTTCGAGCTCAAACAAATCTTGTGTACCACCTAAAAGCTCGCGCATCTGTTCGACTGATGCCAGAGTAGTTTTTGGTTTCCCGATAAA
>CAZFOM010000158.1:0-3539 GCA_964520155.1 uncultured Rickettsiales bacterium | reverse complement strand
CCCGTGGATATTGCGGTGTTCACCGCAGCCGTGGCCGACTGGCGCGCTAAAACGATTGCCACACGCAAACTCAAAAAACGCGCCAACGCCTCCCCGCCCGATATTCAGGTAGTGCAGAATCCTGATATTCTCAAAGCCATTGCCACCCGCAAAAAAGAGCGCCCAAAACTCGTGATCGGATTTGCCGCCGAAACTGAGAATGTCGTCAAATACGCCAAAGAAAAACTGCTCTCTAAGGGATGTGACTGGATCATCGCCAATGATGTATCAGGCGGTAAAGTATTTGGTAAATCACACACCGAAGCGCATTTTGTTAGCGCCCGCAAAACCGAGTTCTGGGATATGTTAAGCAAGCAGGAACTTGCTGAAAAACTGGTTGCGCGTATCGCCACTTATTTCGACTCGCAGCGCGCAGGTAAACCTGAAAAACGTAGCAAGAAATCATAGGAATCCATATGACCACCATCTCCATCAAGATACTCCCGCACGGAAGCGACCTTCCCCTACCCACCTACGCCACAGAAGACAGCGCCGGTATGGATTTACTCGCCGCCGTTTCTGAAGACGTCACACTGAAAACGGGTGAACGTAAACTTATCCCGACCGGTATCAGCATCGCCTTGCCAAAAGGCTTCGAAGCACAGGTGCGCCCACGCTCCGGCCTTGCATTCAAGAATGGTGTCACGGTGCTCAATTCACCTGGCACAGTGGATGCGGATTATCGCGGCGAAGTCGGTGTGATCCTTATTAATCACGGACAAGAACCGTTTACCGTCACGCGTGGTATGCGTATCGCGCAGATGGTGATCGCACCCTACACTCGTGCGAACTGGAAAGCAGTGGAATCGCTCGAGACCAGTGATCGTGGTGAAGGCGGGTTTGGTTCGACGGGTACCGGACAGCGCAAGAGTGCATAAAATGCTTTTTGTTGTTTGTTATTTTTTATCTGTGTCATGCCAGCGCAGGCTGGCATCCAGCATTTTTCTTCGTGATTTCTGGATACCAGCTTTCGCTGGTATGACAGCAAAGTATGATCGCGAACATGTTCGGAATGACTAGACTATGTTGAGCTTATCCCGAAAACTATTCTTTGCAGTCGAGGCGGTCATGTATGTGGCGTATAATGCCACCGCTACACCGGTGAGCAGCAAGGAGATCGCGGATAAGCAAAAACTGCCACCACGCTATCTCGAACAGATGATGCAGCGCTTGGTGCGCGCCGGAATTCTGCGCAGTCTGCGCGGCCCTAAAGGGGGGTATCTACTTGCTCGTGAGCGCCGCAGGATCACCCTTGGCGAAATCTGTGAAATTCTGCAAAAGGCCGATGCTGAGGATCCCGATTCGATCAGTGTGCCGTCAACCCCGCTCGGTATCCGTATCGTGCAACCGCTATGGGATCAGATGAGTGCACAGACCATGAATCAACTGAAACAAATTAGTATCGCCGATCTGTGCGAAAAGGCAGAAGCACAGCAAATCCGCAAAGCATCCGAAGAGAAACTCGATTTTACCATTTAGGAGGAATCTATGACCGCTACCGCTCGCAAGATAGACCCTGTGACACTCGATGCGCCAGGTCGCAACCGTGTGTATAATTCCATTTTGGAAACCATCGGTAACACACCGATGGTACGCCTAGACCGGATCGCCAAGGAAGCCGGAGCAGGTGCCGAGATACTCGCCAAGCTGGAATTCTTCAATCCACTTTCCTCCGTCAAAGACCGCATTGCGCTGTCGATGGTGGAAGCAGCAGAAGCCGCCGGAGCGATTAAGGAAAATACCGTGCTAGTCGAACCCACTTCCGGCAATACCGGCATCGCACTTGCGTTCGTCTGTGCCGCCAAAGGCTATCCGCTGATTCTCACCATGCCGGAAAGCATGTCCATCGAGCGCCGCAAAATGCTCAAATTCTTAGGCGCGCAACTCGAACTCACCCCCGCCGCAAAAGGCATGCGCGGTGCCATTGAGAAAGCCGAGGAAATTCTTTCTCAGAATCCAAATGCAATCATGCTGCAACAGTTCAAGAACGCGGCGAATCCCGAAATCCATCGCCGCACCACCGCACTGGAAATCTGGAACGATACCGCTGGTAAGGTAGATGTGTTTATCGCAGGCGTGGGCACCGGCGGCACCGTGACCGGCACGGCGCAAGTGCTCAAATCCAAAAAACCTTCTGTCAAAATCATTGCCGTCGAACCCGAAGACAGCCCTGTGCTTTCCGGCGGAAAACCTGGCCCACATAAAATTCAAGGCATCGGCGCCGGATTCATCCCCGATATTTTGCAAAAAGAAATGGTGGATGAAATCATCACCATCGGCAATGAAACGGCTTTTGCGACCGCACGCAAAATGGCCAAACTCGAAGGCATACCCACCGGTATTTCTTCCGGCGCCACCATCGCCGCCGCACTCGAAGTCGCAGCACGCCCTGATATGAAAGGCAAAACGATTGTCGTGATTGTCGCTTCAACTGCGGAGCGCTATATCTCGACGGATTTGTTTGCGGAGTAGTGAGGTGATGGATGATCGGATCATCTGATGATCGGATGATCCGTAAAAACGATGCCGTTTACTTATCACTGATCATCTGATTATCCGGTTATCTGATCATCAACAACGATTACGCCACACTCATTTCGCTGGCAGGCGCTTCGCTTGTGCGTTTTGCCCAAGATGCATCGACAGAACGGTTTAGCTTTGCCGCAAAACCCGCATTCAGTTCCTCGTCTCGGTGTACCATACGATCCACGTCGCTTTCCGTGACGCCGAATGCTTTGCCCACGAATTTGGTGGTGGGGTTGATGACCGTGTTACTCACCGCCTGATCCCATGAACGCACCGTCTTCGGTGCAAACGCACGCGCTGCAACGACAAGTCCTGCTGTTACCGTGTTTCCAGTGAGTGCCGCATAGATTTTGGTGGAGAGTTTTTTGTCTGCGCTTTTATCCCTGTACCAGTTGACCGCCACACTGATCGCCATCGAAATCGCCGTCCATACCGCCGCCTGTGGTAAATGACTCATCTCATGTTCCAGCACCGCAGCTTTATGTGCTTTATATTCCTCGCTGTCTTTTTCAATTCCGTTTTCATTCGCCCATTTCTTCGTCGCACGTTCAGCACCGATCGCAAATAATGGTTTTAACAACGGCTCCAGTAACTGGCGTATGCCGTGCATGAAAGATGGAGCGTAGCGTTGCAGCGCAATGGTCGGAATCACCGCGCCGAAATCTCCGTACACCTCTGACGTTAGCCATTCCTTTAGACGCGCTTTGGTAACGCTGTTCTTGAGTGCCTGTCCGATATTCTTCCACCATTCGGCGGTTAATGCATTTTTCTTAAACGCATCCCACTTCTGCCCAAAACTGCGTTTGTCCTCATGTGCATGCCCATGATCACAATTTGGCCCATGCGCATGTCCGTGGTGATCATGATGCCCATGTGCATCACCGGAGTGATCGTGTCCACAGCCACCGATGCGGTTAATCATCCCTTCGGTTGCCGTGCTGATGAGAGGATTCAGGAGCAAGTCGGTCGCTGTG
>CAZFOM010000157.1:0-3631 GCA_964520155.1 uncultured Rickettsiales bacterium | reverse complement strand
CCCATCCAGCAATCCGGTTGCCGCCAGATCCTTGATCTCATTCACATCCGCCGTATCGACAAAAAATTTCATAATGCGTAGTTCCTAACAGTGATTATGCTGCGGCGAGCATACTCACAGATTGCAATGAATCAATCCTCAACTCAACACATCACGATTCTTCTTCCACTCGCCTTCGATCACGGGTTTGATTATGCGGTGCCGGATGGCATTCGGGTCGAAATCGGGGATTGTGTGTGGGTGTCGTTTGGGCGTCGTCGTCTGTGCGGCGTGGTCTGGGGCGCTGCGCAGGGCGGCGTGGATGCTTCAAAGATCAAACCTATCGAGTTGGTTGCGGCGCATGTGCCGCCAATGTCGAATGTGATGCGTGAATTCATCGAGTGGGTCGCGCGCTACACGCTTTCGCCGCTCGGCAATGTGCTGCGTATGGCGCTCCATGACGATGCGCTGGAGGTGCCCAAGCCTGAAGAGCGTTATATATTATCGGAAGCAGCGAATACGGTTCGCATGACACCGGCACGTCAGCGATTGGTTGCGTATCTGTCGGATCGCACACCGCGCACGCGTAAAGACATTATCACCCATGCAAATATATCTGACGCGGTGCTGCGTGAAGCGGTGAAGTTGGGATTATTAGTATTGGATTCTACCCTCAATCCAGACTTTCACCCCCACGCCACCCTCCCCCGTCAAGGGGGAGGGGAAATGTTCCTTCCCCCCTTGCGGGGGAAGGTTAGGATGGGGGGTGAAAGTGAGATGGGGGGTATAAATACGAAAGAAACCTTCCACCTCTCCACAGAACAACAACTCGCCTATGAAACACTTGCTTCGCAAACCGGATTTCATGTCACGCTGCTTGACGGGGTGACGGGGTCGGGTAAGACCGAGGTGTATTTCGCCCGCATCGAAGACCATCTACGCGCGGGCAAGCAAACACTCGTGTTGCTACCCGAAATCGGTTTATCGGTGCAGTGGCTTTCGCGCTTTGAGAAGCATTTTGGCTTTGCACCGCATATCTGGCATTCGGAAGTGAGTGCGGCCAGGAAGCGCGACACGTGGCGTGCGGTTGCGTGTGGGGATGCGAAGGTGGTGGTGGGTGCGCGCTCGGCATTGTTTTTGCCATTTAAGAACCTCGCGCAGATCATCGTGGATGAGGAGCATGATCATTCCTACAAGCAAGAAGACGGCGTATTTTATCACGCACGCGACATGGCGGTGGTGCGCGCGCAGAAGGAACAGATCCCGATTCTGCTCGTATCCGCCACACCGTCGCTTGAGACGGTCGTCAATGTCGAGCAGAAAAAATATCAGGTGGTGCATCTGCGCACGCGCCATGCCGAGGCGGAACTCCCCACCATCGAGATGGTGGATATGCGGCATGAATCGCTTTCGTCTGGCACTTTTCTTTCATCACATCTGAAATCAAAGATGCTTGCGGCACTTGAAAACGGCGGGCAGGTGATGCTGTTTTTGAACCGCCGAGGTTACGCTCCACTCGTGCTGTGCAAAAGCTGCGGCCACCGCTTCCAGTGTCCGAATTGTGCCACCTGGCTCGTGATGCACAAGAAGAAGCTGTCAGGTTCCAGCTTTCAGCTTTCAGGAGATAAGGATTCTATAAATCAGCTGACAGCTGACAGCCGACAGCTGAAACCTGCCCTCCACTGCCATCACTGCGGCCACACGGCACACATCCCGGAAACCTGTCCGTCATGCGCTGCGAAAGAGAGTTTCATGGCGTATGGCCCGGGTGTGGATAGGATAGCGGAGGAAGTGAAAGCCTTTATCCCGAATGCAAGAATTGGGACAATGACCAGTGACTCTTTTACAGACGGTGGATCGGGCAAAGGGAGCGAAGCGACCCGCGGGGTGGCGACGGCGGAGCCGGAGCGGGGGAAGCGTTCCCCCTATGACATAATCAAGGGTATGGAAAATGGAACTCACGATATACTGGTGGGAACGCAAATGATCGCCAAAGGCCATCATTTTGCGAATCTCACTTTGGTGGGGGTGGTGGATGCGGATATGGGGCTCAGTGGGGGTGATTTGCGCGCGGGTGAGCGTACCTATCAATTGCTGCATCAATTATCGGGACGGGCGGGGCGCGAAAAAAAGCGAGGGACTGTGGTGATGCAGAGCTACATGCCGGAGCATCCGGTGATGCAGGCCTTAGTGCGCGGTGAGCGCGACCGGTTCATGCAGCTTGAGATGCAGATGCGACGTGACGCGGGAATGCCGCCGTATGGCCGCTTAGCAGCGATCATCATCGAGGGTAATGATGAGCAGGCAGTGATTGCGGTGTGTCGAGATCTGGCGCGTCATGCTCCACAAGGCGATGAGAAGATGATGGATGGGCAGATTGGCAGAAAAAATGCTTCTAACCATTCTATCATCTCCCCATCCGCCCATCCCACTTTCCTCCTCCTCGGCCCCACCCCTGCCCCACTATTCAAATTACGCGGCAAAACACGTTATCGATTTCTCATCAAAGCGGATCGCGCGGCACCGTTGCAACAAATCCTATCGCATTGGATTTTCTCACGAAAAATCCCTTCCACCGTGCGGGTGAAAATCGACATTGACCCGTATAGTTTCCTTTAAGGTTGCATCACCCACCGGCGGTGTGCTACTGCGTCTGCCTCTCATAAAAATCTCTAAAAAATCACCCGCGAGAAAATCATGTCCGCTACCGCATCCGAATCCCGCATCATTGCTGCCCGTTACGCAAAAGCCCTGTTTGAGCTGAGCCAGCAGAACAAAGCGATGGAGCCAGTGCTTGCGGATTTGCGGTCGGTAGGTGAGCTGATCAAGAGCGATACAGCCTTTGCGGATCTGATTTCCTCCCCCTTATTCGGTCGCGAACAGGCTGCAACAGCGCTTGAACAGATTCTAAAAAAAGCCAAATCCTCGCCGGTCACGATCCAGTTTTTTGTGCGTTTGGCGAAAAACCGCAGACTGGCCTTGACGCCGCTTATCATTGAGCGTTTGGAGTTTCTGGTGTCTGAATCCAAAGGCGAATTGACGGCGGATGTGATCTCCGCTTCATCCCTTTCTGCCTCACAACTGCAGTCGGTAAGCGGTGCGCTGTCCAAAGCCACCGGCCGCACGGTGAATCTGAAAACCCGTGAAAATCCAGATATTCTGGGCGGACTAATTGTCAAACTCGGCGGTAAAATGCTCGATGCCTCGGTCGCTGGCAAGCTCGATCGCCTGAGGCAGGCGCTGCGTTAAAATTTTGACTATCCATATCTTGCTGCGTCTGTGGCTTTTGCGCAGTATTTTCCAAGATATACCTATTAAATTACAACAGCTTATTTCTGTGCCCGCACTGTTGCATATCTGCTTGCACCCCCTATCTTCCTATGCTAACACTCCCCCGCCTTTCCCTAAGGTATACGCACGCTATATGGATTTACGGAGATAAAGAATGGACATCCGCCCCTCAGAAATTTCGGATATTTTGAAAAAACAGATCGCCGGTTTTGACGCGCAGGCCGAGCTTGCGGAGACCGGTCAGGTGGTGTCGGTGGGCGACGGGATTGCAACTGTTTACGGGCTTGAGAACGTGCAAGCCGGCGAGATGGTGGAATTCAAAGGCGGCATGAAAGGCATGGCCTTGAACTTGGAACAAGAC
>CAZFOM010000156.1:0-3702 GCA_964520155.1 uncultured Rickettsiales bacterium | reverse complement strand
AGTTTATCTATCGGCATTCGTCCCGCGTCCACCCGTCCGGTCACCGCCCAGCCTTTCTCGCCACGCTGTAACTGCATATCCTTGAATTGCACCACCGGATCACCAAAATCCACACTTCCTTCTTTCAGATGAATGGTACGGAAATCATTTTCAAACCGCGCATTCACCTGAATCCGGTTAATCGGTAGCGGCGCATCAAACTCATCCGCAAAATGATACTCGCCTGGCCCTGCATCCAGCTCCACCTCGAGTGATTGCAACTTGCCACTGTAATCGAGCAGTGCGCTCGTCCAGCCGGAAATCGGCATATTCCACTGTTTCACATAGGTATTGTCCGGAAACAGCTTCGCCAGCATGTTCGGCTGAATATCGGAAAACACATTCTCAATTTTGATTTGTTTATTTTCCTCGTTGACGTTGAAATCCACGTCCAGCCGCGAGGGTTGATCCTCATACATCAGATCAATCGTGACATTTCCACCAAACCCATCCGGAACACGACGAATATCAATTTCCGTATCCGGCGAACTAAGATAAACGCCAAGCCGGTTACTGCCAAGCGTGAGGCGTGCATCATGCACCACAATGCGCCGTAAACTTCTGGCCGTATCACTTTCTAAAAGCGCCATGACGCCGGCCAAATCCGTGGTGTTAGTTTGCGGTTCCTCATTCAAACCAAAGGTAATGGATCCATCCTCCTTCTGATAAAAACTAATAGAAGGGGTGGATAACTCGAGTGAGGAAAGCTCGATTTGTCCTACAAGCAAATGCGCTAAGCTGAAACGCAAATAGATTTCGGGAAAACTCGCGAGCGCTGCACCCGTTCCATCGAGCACCTTGACGTGCGTCGTCTTGATGCCAAGCGGCTGACGCCAGCTACTCCAGAATAAAATCGTCTGATCAATATCTACGCGATATGCACTGCCTTCCGGCGTGAGCGCCTGCTCGATGTACGGTGTGAAGCTATCCAGCGTGCGCGGCCCCGACATGACCCACAAAAGCAGGCCGTTTACGGCAAACAGCAGCACCGTGAGGAACAGCATGAATCCTATGAATATACGTCGGGTGCGTTTTTTTCGCGTCATGGCAGCGTGTCTAACAGAATACATTAAATTCTCAATTTACCATTTTGTCATCATCGGAAGTTGGGTTAGGTTCAATCGACACATAGAGCGATGCTGTGAGCGCAACCTGGCTTGATTCCCTAACCTGTTCTCTCCCCATTCCGGCTTCCACAGAAGAAATGGAAACCGCGTGGGAAGAACTCACCCGTCACCCCTACTTTCGTAAATCCTCCGCTGCGTCCTCGCAACTACAAATCCTGACTGCTCATGCGAAAACAGCCCAGCTTCTTAAAGGCGTGTTCGGCTGCTCCCCTTTTCTAACGCAAATTATTCTTCAACATCCCGATTATGCCGTCGAGATCTTCACGCAGTCACCGGATCAATTTGTCCGTCGCACGCTTGATACGATGACCACCACCGCGCTGGTTTCGGAAAATACCAGTCCTAAGATGGATATGCTTATGCAGCAACTTCGCGTAGCAAAACGCCGCGTGGCATTTGCGACGGCTATGGCGGATCTCAGTGGATACTGGACAGTAGAGCAGGTTGTGAAAGAGCTCAGCCGTTTTGCCGAAATGAGCCTGACCATCGCCTGCGACTGGTTGTTGCTTAACGCACATGCGCGCGGTGAACTGGTACTCCAAGACACACAGAAACCATCACGCGAATGCGGCTGGGTGGTACTGGCCATGGGTAAGCTCGGCGCCAAAGAACTGAATTACTCAAGCGATATTGATCTCATCTTGCTGTATGAACGCAGCCGTGTGCCCTATCAGGGCGACGGCAGCGTACAGCATTTCATGAACAAGCTGACGCAGGATCTTCTGCGTATCATGCAGGAACGCACGCAGGACGGATATGTGTTCCGTACCGACATCCGGCTTCGCCCCGACCCTGCGAGCACTCCTCCCTGCATGTCGGTAGGCGCGGCGTTGACCTATTACGAAACCGTCGGGCAGAACTGGGAACGCGCAGCGCTCATCAAAGCGCGTCCGGTCGCAGGCGATATTGCTGCGGGGTTCGATTTCATCCAATCCATCATCCCCTTTATCTGGCGTAAGTATCTGGATTTTGCCGCAATCACCGATATCCAATCCATCAAACGCCAGATGGATGCCCATCATCACGCGGAGTTGAAGCTCGAAGGGCATAATATCAAGGTAGGGATCGGGGGAATCCGAGAGATCGAATTCTATACCCAGATCCATCAGCTCATCTGGGGCGGTAAATTACCGCAACTGCGCTCTATCCCCACGGTTCCGACGCTTAAGCAATTAATGCTTGAAGGGTTGGTATCGGTTGAAACCTACACACAACTGGAGCGCGCGTACTGGAGGCTGCGAACGGTCGAGCACCGGCTGCAGATGATCGCCGACCAGCAGACGCATCGTATCCCTGAGACGGCCGAAGAAATTAATCGAGTCGCGAAATTTATGGGGTATGAAAACACAGCTAGCTTTCGTGTAGAGCTGCTTGCGATCTGCCATGCCGTACATGATGTTTATGTACACTCATTCAAAGGGCAAGGCGCGCTGGGTACCGAAGGGGCGCTGGTCTTTACCGGTGTGGAACCGGATGCCAATACGCTCACCACACTATCCAAAATGGGCTTTGCAGAACCCGCCGTGGTCGCCACACAAATTGCAGGCTGGCACCGCGGCACACGACGCGCGACCCGCACCAAACGCGCACGGGAACTGATTACCGAAGTCACGCCGCAACTGCTCAAAGCCTTTGGCGCTACCGCAAATCCCGATCAGGCGTTTTTACGGTTTGACGAGTTTCTGGGGCAATTGCCCGCAGGCGTGCAATTGTTTTCCCTGTTTCAGAATAACCCCACACTCATGGGACTCATTGCCACGATCATGGGCAGCGCTCCGGCGCTGGCAGAAACGCTTGCTCGTCACCCCCACCTGCTCGATGCGGTGATCACTGGACAATTCTACGATGCGTTGCCGGATGCGACGTTACTTCTGCTCGAATGCACCAATGCGATTTTTCTGGCAAAGAATGAAGAAGACGAAGCCGGCCTACTGCGCGAATTCAAAAACGAAAAACAATTTCAGGTGGGCGTGCAATTGCTCACAGGGCGCATCAACCCCAAAGATGCAGGGCTTTTTTTATCGAATCTTGCAGATATCATTCTGAGGCGGGTGCTCAAAACCACGGAGCGCGAATTTGCCCGAAATTACGGGCATATGGCCACGGATCATCTGGCAATCGTCGCACTCGGCAAACTCGGCGCGCGCGAACTGACCTTCGGATCGGATCTCGATCTGGTTTTTCTCTACGAATCACTGCCTCAGGATTCCCGCTCGGACGGAGAAAAAAGTTTTCATCCCAATGTCTATTACGCTCGACTTTCTCAACGCATTATCGGGTCGCTCAGTGCGCTTACCCGTGAGGGGCGACTGTACGAGGTGGATATGCGGTTGCGCCCCTCGGGCAATCAGGGGCCGATTGCCGCAAGCCATGATGCCTTCAACCAGTATTTTCAGGATTCGGCGTGGACGTTCGAGAGAATGGCTTTGTGCAAAGCGCGGGTCATTACCGGCAACCCTGAGCTCAAAGCGCGAATCGAGCAGGCCATTCGCTCGCACCTACAATAGCCCGCCGACGCGCGTGCCGTGTTTGAGGA
>CAZFOM010000155.1:585-3886 GCA_964520155.1 uncultured Rickettsiales bacterium | reverse complement strand
ATGCAGTAATGGGTGCACACGGATATGCGTGTCGGGCGGAAAATCGGTTTTGTACTGATCCCAGAATTCGGGAGGCTGATCCTTCACATCCCAATTACCTTCCAACCCGCGCGGGCTGAAATAGCGCTCCTTCGCACGGGTGCCTTCCTCATCGCGGCGGATACCGACGAAGATCCCATTCAGTTTATGCTTTTCGATGACCTCTTTGAGGCCCAGTGTTTTGCGCGCGGCAACGCGCGCCGCATGTGGAAGTGTAGCATCGGTCTGCTCAATCGGTGGGCAAGGATACGAAATCAGATCGAGATTCCACTCTTTCGTGTATTGATCACGGTACGCATACACCTCATCCATCTCAAGCTCGGTGTCGCAGTGAATGAGCGGGAAGGGCACGCGCCCGAAGAAGGCCTTGCGTGCAAGATGAATCATTACCGTGGAATCTTTACCAAATGACCACAACATGCCCAACCGATCGAACGTGTGGAACGCCTCACGGAAGATGAAGATGGATTGGGCTTCGAGGTTGTCCAAATGGGTTAATGGTTGATGGTTGATGGTTGATGGTTTATTCATACATCCACCTCATCTAATGATTTCATAAAGCTACGTTGAAGGCCTTTTAACATCCGACCGATTTGATTAATGTCATCGAGATATTCGGATAACTGGTTCGGATTGATAAATCCAAGTTCATGAGCGAGTAATAACTGAGATTTTACTTCAGCAGATGATCCAATAGCTATGTTGATGAATCTCAAGAAATCGCGAGTGCTGTTTCTGGCAGATCCTTCTGCAATATTGGACATGATTGAAACGGATGCGCGGCGCATTTGGTTTGATAGTCCAAATTTTTCTTCTGAAGGGAACGCGCTCGTAAGCTGATATATTTTTTTTGAAAACATCAGGCTCATTTTCCAAACGTCTAAATCTTCAAAACCATTACTCATCTTATCAACCATAAACTATCAACCATCAACTCTTTCACACCGTCCAATCCGTCTGGGACGCCGGCACATGAATGCCGCATTCGGTTTTTTGTTCTAAATGCAATCCGGCGGTGTGTGCCCAGCGTCCGGCGCGTTCGTCCTGACCGTCGGTGACGGGTAAGGTGCAAGGCGCGCAGCCGATGGAGGGATAGCCTTTTGCCACCAGCGGATGCGTCGGAAGGTTGCGTTTGGCGAGTTCTGATGCCTGACGTTCTTTCTCCCAATAGGCGAGCGGATTGATACGAAATATCCCTTCGTCGTCGAGTTCAATAGACTGCATATCGGCACGTTCTTTGGTTTGGTAACGCTTGCGTCCGGTGATGATCGCTATGTAGCCGTGATCGTGGATGGCGCGTTTGAGCGGCTCCACTTTGCGTAGCCAGCAGCAACGGTTGGGGGTGGTGCTCCACAGCATCCCGTCGGGATCAATGCGCCCACACATACTCACATCGGGCGTCAGATATTTTACATTCTTTAGCCCCAGCCTGTGTGTGAGCGTTTTGGCGTAATCGAGTGTTTCGGGAAAATGTTTTTGGGTTTCGAGAAACAGAACAGGCGCATTCGGATCAATTTCTGCCACCAGCGACAGCATCAAGGCCGAATCCGTACCAAACGAGGTCAGCAGCGCAATCTTCCCTGCAAATTCTTCTTTGATCATCACGCGCAGTAAGGGCAGCGCATCGAGTTCGCCATAAAACTGTGTCAGACGCGAAAGAGAGATGGTCACAAATTGTCCTCCCTTTGAGGGAGGGCGGCTTCGGCTTGCCGATGCGGGAGGGGTGATTTTTCATACCCTCCACGACTCGGCAATGCTCGCCTCGTCTGCTCCCCCTCAAGGGGGGAGCGGAAGTTGAGTAGGTTGTTACTACGAAGAAACTCTCGGGTTTTTGAGCCGATGTCTTTTCCGTTTAAGCCTTGGGTTTTCCATTCCAGTCGCTTCGATTTCAGTTCTTCGACGATACCTACCCATTCATGCCCAAATTGTTCGCTCAAATACGCTTTGATTTCCTGTGCGAGCGTGGGGCTTGCGCCTTTAGTGGATACTGCGAGCGTCAGATCACCGCGCGCGACGAAACTGGTGAAATAGAAATCGCAGAATTCCGGTTTATCCTCGACATTGACGAGCACGCCCTGAAGTCGCGCGATGCTGGCAAGCACCGCTGATTTTTGATCGGTGAGACCTACCACCATGAGCACACTAGCCTGACGAATCTCGTAGGATTCGGGCAGACGAGGGATCACAGCGAAACCCGATTGCCAGCCTTGTTCTTCAGGAGAACTTGGGATGTCTTCATCCGAATAGACAGTGATGCGCTTTGCGCCGTGTTCATGTAATTGATTGAGGCGTTTGTAGAGCGCCGCACCGGCGCCCACCAGCACGATATGCAACTGGGATAAATCGAGAGCAATCGGGAACATCAGGCTTTCCCCCATGGGTACGCTGAAAGTGAGTCGAGCATACGGGATTTGATCGAAGCCATGCCGATCCTTGCGGTGTAATCCGCGAGCGTTTCGCTTGTTTCTCGCTCTTGTTTGTAGAGATAGATCAGGGGCTCCAGCGCGCGTGCGACCGACGTCAGCGGCACTTTATCGAGGATTTTTTCATTGAGCCTTGTGCCTTCTTTATTGCCGCCGATAAAAATCGCGTAGTGATCGGGCGTGCGACCGACGATGCCAATATCGCCGACATAGGGACGCGAGCAACCGTTCGGGCAACCGGCGATACGGATGATAATGTCCTCCTGTTTCATGGCATGGCGATCCAGCATGGCCTCTATCTCAATCATCAGCGGGTGATGAATACGCTCGGCTTCGGCGAGTGCCTTGCCGCAGGTTGGCAGCGACACACAGGCCAGCGAATTTCGATAAACCGGCGAGAGGGATTCTTTGCTGCGAATGCCATGTGCGGCGAGTTCCTGTTCGATGGCGGTTTTATCCTTAGGATGCACATCGGCAAAGATGAGATTCTGATCGTTGGTCAATATCACCGGCAATCCCAGTTGCTTGACCACGGAGCGGATACCGCTACGCACCGTTTCCTCGCCCTGATCGGCGATGCGGCCGCTGCGGATCGGAACACCTAAAAACCATTTACCGTCGCCTTGTTCATGCCATCCCAGATGATCTTCCACCGTGAATGCTTTTATGGGCTTCGCAGCCTCCAGTGTTTTACCCGCAAGGCGGTCGAGTTCTTGTTTGGTAAAATCCAATCCCTTTTCTTCGACGACATATTTCAATCGCGCATGTTTGCGATCCGTGCGATCACCAAAATCACGCTGAAACTTGACCACCGCTTCGGCGCCGCGCAGGAAATCCGC
>CAZFOM010000155.1:0-575 GCA_964520155.1 uncultured Rickettsiales bacterium | reverse complement strand
GAAGCAAGGCGCGGGTAGGTTTTGGCATTATTGTGATTCATGCCCAACCCGCCACCAACATAGATGTTATAGCCTTTAAGCGCACCATCTTCGTAAAGCGCGAGCATCGCCAGATCGTTGGTGAGTGCGTCCATGCAATTATCTTCGGGCGTGCCGAGCGCGATCTTGAATTTGCGCGGCATGTAGGTGTCGCCGTAAATCGGTTCAGGATTCTCCGGCGTGGAAGGCAGCGGCAAGAACGGATAGCCGGTCGCCGGTTCGCCGTTTAGGAATAGATCGTAATGCGCGCCGCCACGCGGGGCAAAATGCGTCGCGAGCAAATACGAATCCTTGACGAGTTGGTCATGCAATTGGTCTTTAATCGGAGCAGGGCAGGTGATGACGTTACGCACCACATCGCCGCAGCCGCCAAGGGTGGACAGCAGATTGCGGTTGATGTCGGTAATGAACGGCGCGAGATCGTGCTTCACGATGCAATGAAACTGAAAGGTCTGGCGCGTGGTGATTCGCAGACTGCCATTGGCATAAGTGTCGCACATCGCATCAAGCGCGAGATATTGCGATGCACTGAGGCG
>CAZFOM010000154.1:0-3943 GCA_964520155.1 uncultured Rickettsiales bacterium | reverse complement strand
TATCTATCCGATGTTGCTGCAATAGCAAATGCAAACTCACACACCATCACAGCCATGCCTCAGACTGCTTCGGCCAGCAATGCCAACATGATTCAGGCTTTCTTCGAGAACGCCCAGAAGTGGAAAGACACCCCTTTGCTGTGGGAAAAAAAACGTAACATCTATCAGTCTCTATCGTGGAAAGAAACCGCAAGTCGTATTAATGCACTCGCACGCGCACTCAGTGCCTTTGGTATCAAGAAATACGATCGTATCATCAATCTGCTGCCCAACGAATGCAATTGCATGATTCTGGATTTCGCCGCCATTACGCTGGGTGCCGTATCCACTTCAATGCCGCATGACTGGAGCGATGATGAACTCGTAAGCACCTTGAATGAATGTCAATCGCGAATTCTGTTTACGTTTGATCCCCTGCTCGCGCCACGACTTCTTACATTGGAATCGAAACTGCCCTTACTGGAATGTATCGTTGTACACGATAGTTTTACAACCAAGCATCAAGGGCGTGTAAAATGTGTCACCTGGTCATCCTTTGTCGAAAGCGGCAAAAATACGCCCGATAAAACGCTGCAGTTTATTCGCGCGGTGTCTGCGCGTGATGCCGCTACACTCAATTATTACAAAGATGAAGAAGGCAATATCGAGGCGATCAAGCGGAATCATCAGGAAATCATTGAACTGTGCCATGCCGTAAATACCCTGTCTCAAACCGTAAAACTCAAAACACAGGAACGGTTTCTGGTCACCGTTCCACACCACCACCCGATCGGTGTGTATGCGGGGCATTTTCTACCTATTCTACTTCAATCCCAGCTGTATTATGCCAACACGGGAAAGACGGAAGATCTGGATATACGCAACGCAAAACCGCATTATCTGGTTGGCACTTCCGATTATTTTACTCCGCTGATCGAGTTCAGCCTGAACCGCGCGCGTCAAGCGGGTTCCGTGGACAGTAAAGCGATTGATAAGGCGCTCGAGCTTGGAAAAATCAAATACGAAAACCCCAAAGGGTTAAGCCTGATTCAAAAAGGTATTGAAGCGACCCTTAAAACCATTGTCATCAATCGCATCCGCAATGAACTGGGGGGCGAAATGCACGCCATCATCTCAGTGGATGATAAACTGGCGTATAACGTGCAGTTGTTTTTCTTTTCTTTTGGGATTGATCTGTTGGAACTACAGAGCGAATCGTAATTTCTCTTCTACCACCAGCTATCGTCTTTGCTTTCGCTGAACGAGCTATAGATCGAACCGGATGAACTGGGTGTGCTCATCGTTCCGTAAATGCTTCCTGCGGTAACCGGCGCTTTAGGTGCGCTGTTTTTGATCATGGACTGAATTTTGTTATTGCCCATGAAATCATCTTTATACTTTCCAACCACGATACCGAGACTGTTTTTAATGTTGCCGTTTTTCATATCGACGCTTGCTACGACTTTCCCCTGAGCATTATAGATTTTGCCGTCCTCGCCCATGTATCCGCCGTCATAATTGCGCTTCTTGATTGCCACCATCTGCGCTTGTTTCTTGATTTTTTCTTTGGCTTTCTTTTCGGCAATCATCTGCATCATTTTTTTTGCCGTTTTGGAAAGTCCCATTGTTTCGGCCTGCTTGGTGCCAGGTAATTGGAACTTCTTCATGCTGCCTTCGAGCAGTTCCTTGTTCATAGCCTCACGCTTGGCGTCGATCATTTTCTGCATTTTTTCCTGCTGCGTTTCGACGGTTTTTCCGCCTTTGAGCAGTTGCTTTTTCATCTCCGCGCCAGCACCTGACGATTTGAGGCTGCTGCCTCCGCCAAATCCACCAAACCCACCTAAAAATCCTCGCATAGACACCTCTTTTTGTGTTTTTTGTAATGATTTCATTGTAGGTTAGAATGATGAACTATTTATTACGGGCGTGACTGCGGTGTAACGTGGATATATGAAATTTTATAACATACTGATATTAATCATTTTAGTTAGCGTAAAGCCAGTTCAGGCCTATTCTACGCTGACCATTACTTCGGGCGAAAAAACACACCATTTCACTTATGAACTCGCCGATACGCCAGAAAAACAGGAAAAAGGCCTGATGTTCAGGACATCTCTACCCGATATGCACGGCATGTTGTTTGTATTTGAAACGCCTCGCATTGCGCATTTCTGGATGAAAAATACGCTCATTCCACTGGATATGCTGTTTGCCGACGCATCCGGAAAAATTCTTTATATTCATGCAATGGCAACTCCAGAATCACGCGAAATCATATCTTCGGGCGTTCCTGCAAAAAGCGTGTTTGAAGTGAATGGCGGGACTGCTAAAAGACTAGGGATTCACATCGGAGATCGGATTCATTATGCACAATAAACTATGGCTTGCTCTTTCTGCATTCCTCATCGCATTTGCAAGTGCGGTGAGTGCGGAAGATCCCGTGATCTACAGCCGCGATGTGGTACGGATTCTGCCCACGGCGATTGTCACCGAAACACCAATCAAGGATTCGGAAAAGAAACCTGAAACCACACAACCTCCTGTTGCAGAAGAAAAGATAGAAAAGGCAAAACCCCTAGAGCGCATGATCAAAGAGGTGGAAGTGAATATCCGGCCTGAGTCTTTCCTCAAGCAGCCTGGTGTGTTTAACCTGCAACCATTCTCGGATGCAGCAGGGTTGCTGGTGGTGCTGGATCAGCCGCGAACAGACGCGTTGTTACCCAACAATATCTATACCGCTGTGGATGTGTTGTTTCTGGCAACGGACGGTAAAATCCTGCAAATCGCCCCCTCGATCACGCCTTCGGATCTGGATGCCCCCATTACATCGCAGGGGGACACGCGCGCGCTGCTGTTTCTACAAAGTGGCCAGAGCGCAAAACAGGATATTTTACCTGGGGATCAGGCAGAGCATAGCCTGTTTAAGACCAAGCCCGAGGTGCTTACACCGAATATGCCACAATCATAACGATTGCCTGCGCATACGGGTATTCGTCCGTCACCGTCACTTCGATTTGTATTTTTTTACCCGCAGGAGTGAGCCGTTCCAGATGCTTGAGGGCACCACCGCTTAATACAAGCGTGGGCTTGCCCGATGGCAGATTAACCATCCCGATATCCTTCATGAACACACCCTGACGAAAGCCGGTGCCAAGCGCTTTGGAGCAGGCTTCCTTCACCGCAAACCGCTTGGCCAAGGTGGAGGCATAGATTCGCATCCCCGCGCCACGCCTGCGTTCGGCTTTTGCTATTTCTGCGGGGGTGAATACTTTATTGACAAAGCGACCGCCAAAACGCGTGATTGTTTCCTCGATACGGCGAATATCCACCATATCATTGCCCATACCGAGAATCATGCACGGGCCGCTTTCATGAGTTTCTTCATACGACGCACGGCATCATCGAGCCCCAGAAACACCGCCTCCCCAATCAGAAAATGACCGATATTGAGTTCAACTATTTGAGGAATTGCCGCGACCGGAGCGACATTCTCAAAACTTAAGCCATGCCCTGCATGACACTCCAGCATCAATTGATCGGCAAGTAATGCTCCGCTTTGTAAGCGCTTTAGCTCGACCTTCTGGGCTTTGCCTTTCAGTTTACAATACTGTCCGGTGTGCAGTTCGATCACATCTGCACCGGCTAAAGCAGAAGCGTAAATCTGCTCCGGATCGGGATCTACGAACAGCGACACACGTATTTTTGCCTTCTGCAATTCGCGGATATAGTTGTTGAGAAGCGAGAAATGCGTCACCACATCCAGCCCGCCTTCGGTCGTCACTTCCTGACGCTTTTCCGGCACAATACAGGCGGCATGTGGTTTGGTATTAAGGGCGATATTTAGCATCTCCTCCGTGGCTGCCATCTCCAGATTGAGAGGCTTTTTGATTTCTTTCTTTAAGCGGCGAATATCCTGATCGGAAATATGGCGACGGTCTTCACGCAGATGCGCCGTTATCCCATC
>CAZFOM010000153.1:0-4007 GCA_964520155.1 uncultured Rickettsiales bacterium | reverse complement strand
GAAGAAGGCATTTTGATTCAGTCGGAAGTGCTGGAGTTGAAGGCGAATCCGAACCGGCAAGGAACCGGCACGGTCATTGAAGCCAAAATTGATAAAGGCCGCGGGGTGGTAGCCACGTTGTTGGTGCAACGCGGTACACTCAAAGTTGGTGACATTCTGGTGGCAGGCGCGAGCTATGGCCGTGTACGCGCTATCATGAACGACAAAGCGCAGCCGCTTAACGAGGCAGCACCATCCATGCCGGTGGAGATTCTGGGTCTGAACGAAGCACCCGTGGCAGGCGATGAGTTTTCGGTGGTGGATAGCGAAAAAACCGCGCGCGAGATTACGGAGTATCGTCAGAAACGTATCCGTGAATCACAATCCCCCGTGATGGTGCGCACGCTGGAGAGCTTCTTTGGCACCGGACAAAAAGCCAAAGAACTCAACCTTATTATCAAGGCGGATGTGCATGGTTCGATGGAAGCAATTTCCGGCAGTGTGCAGAAATTTTCTGGCGAAGAAGTATCGGTGCGGGTGTTGCATTCGGGCGTGGGGGCGATTTCGGAATCCGACATTACGCTCGCTAATGCGACTGGCGCGATTGTGATCGGTTTCAATGTCCGTGCGAGCGCGCAGGCCAAAGAACTCGCTGCGAAAGAGAAAATTGATATCCGCTACTACTCGGTTATCTATAACGTGGTGGAAGATATTAAAGCTGCAATCGGTGGCATGTTGTCTCCGACGCTTAAGGAAAACTTCTTAGGCTACGCCGAAATCCGCAAAGTGTTTGAGGTCAGCAAGTCAGGCAAAGTCGCGGGCTGCATGGTCACCGAAGGTGTGGTCAAGCGTGGTGCGAAGGTGCGTTTGCTGCGCGACAATGTGGTAATCCATACCGGCACGCTCAAGACACTCAAGCGCTTCAAGGACGATGCGAAGGAAGTCACCCGCGGCATGGAGTGCGGGATGGCATTTGAGAATTACGAAGACATCCGCGAAAATGACTTCATTGAGTGTTTTGAAGTCGAGGAAGTCGCTCGCACGGTTGCGTAGCGGGTTACATCACGGGTAGCGTCGTATGGGTAAATTTGCATCTGTTCCAACCGGTAAACCTCCTTCTCAACGCCAACTGCGTGTGGGTGAGGAGATTCGCCATGCCTTGTCTTCCATTTTCATGCGCGGCGAGGCGAATGATCCGGATCTGGATGGAAAATCCATTACCGTATCCGAAGTGCGCATCAGTCCGGATCTCAAGAACGCGACAGCATTCGTGATGCCGCTAGGCGGTGCGGACAAGGAAAAGGTAATGGAAGCACTCGAGCGTTCGAGTCCGTATCTGCGTAAGCTCGTCACGGATCGCATCATTTTACGGTTTTCGCCGCGGATCCATTTCAAAATCGACCACTCGTTTGAAGAGGCTGCGAAAATCGATGCGCTTCTCAAACATCCGCGCGTGGCGCAGGACTTGCGTGACGGGACGGATGAGTAAATCAGACAAATCAGACATTCACGGGTGGGTGGTTCTCGATAAGCCGGTGGGTATCACCTCGGCGCAGGCGGTTGCGCGCGTCAAGCGCCTGCTAAAGTGTAAAAAGATTGGTCATGGGGGAACGCTTGATCCACTCGCTTCGGGGATTTTGCCGCTCGCGCTTGGGGAAGCAACCAAGCTCTTTGATTATGTGATCAGCGAGAAGAAAACCTACCGGTTTGAGGTGAGTTGGGGGCAGGAGCGCGATACGGATGATGCGGAAGGTCGGGTGACGGCGCAGTCGGATCATCGCCCTGCGCGAGTAGATATTGAAACATTATTACCCGAATTCACCGGTGTGATTTATCAGACCCCGCCGGATTATTCTGCGGTGCGTATTGGTGGTGAGCGTGCTTACCGGTTGGCACGGGCAGGGGAAGCTGTTGCGATAGAGCCTCGCGAGGTGGAAATTTATGCGTTACGGATTATCTCGCACGATGACGCTGGAACAACTGTGTTTGAAGCGGAATGCGGGAAAGGCACCTATGTGCGTGCGCTGGCACGGGATTTCGGGCGTAAATTGAATTGCTTAGGCTATGTTTCCTCCTTGCGGCGCTCGCGCGTGGGGGCGTTTAGCGAATCGCGTGCGATTTCGCTGGATAAACTCGAGGAAATGGGGCATAAGGCAGCCCTTGCGCACGGAGTGGTGCCGTTGGAATCCATGCTGGACGACATCCTGGCAATTGATGTGGATCCCAACCAATCCGCCAAGCTGCGTCGCGGACAACCGGTGTTTATGTTCCGACCGGTCGCTTCCGACGAAGGCAGCATCATCGCAGTCAGGGAGACGGGAAAACTCGTTGCTCTGGGTGCTGTGAAAGGCAGATTGATCCAGCCGGTGCGTGTTTTTAACCATTAACCAAGGAGTCATGCATGTCGACGCAGTTGGCCAATAAAACGACGATTATTAAGAAATTCGCGACCAAAAAGGACGATACGGGATCGCCCGAAGTCCAGATCGCGCTGCTCACCGAACGTATCAACACGCTTTCGGCGCACTTCGAAACCCACAAGAAAGACCACCATTCCCGCCGCGGATTGCTGGTGATGGTAGGCCGCCGCCGCCGTCTGCTCGATTACCTGAAAACCAAGAATCAGGCGAGCTACGCCGAAATCATTAAAAAGCTCGGCTTGCGTAAGTAGCCTATTTCTTCATTTTCGTCATCGCGAGGCCTTTAGGCCGTGGCGATCCAGAACACAAAAGATGGATTGCTTCGGCTACGCCTCGTAATGACGGCATATGCAGCAAACAATACCATCCTCAGGGAGAGTAAATCCCGCTATCCTTATGAAACAGTGTTTGGTTCATGAGATCCCGTGGTGGGGCCACGCGAAGACGCTATAGGGTATTTTTGAATTAAGCGGCTTATAACCACTTGCGAAAAACAGATTTTGGGATACCCTCTGCGCGCTTTCGGGTGCCAGAGGGTTTTCATTTGGTTCCGGTGACAGATGCCAGAGCACAGGCACAATACTGTGTTGTGACATCTGCCATCATCGCGATCCAGTTCGCCCTTATGTCCGTAAGGCAGTTTTTTTCACATATACAAAGGATATATACATGTTCAAAGTAGTAAAACGCTCCATGGAGTGGGGCGGACGCACGCTTACAATGGAAACTGGAAGAATGGCGCGTCAAGCGGACGGTGCAGTGCTGGTTTCGTATGGCGAAACCATGGTGCTGTGTACGGTGGTGGCGGCAAAATCGGCTAAGCCGGATGTTGATTTCTTCCCGCTGACCGTAAACTATCAGGAAAAAGCATTTGCGGCGGGTAAGATCCCGGGTGGCTTCTTCAAGCGCGAAGGCAAGCCGCCTGAGAAAGAAGTGCTCACTTCGCGTCTGATTGATCGCCCGATCCGTCCCATGTTTCAGGATGGCTTCTTTAACGAAACGCAGGTGATCTGCACGTTGCTCTCGCACGATATGCAGAATGATCCTGACATCGTTGCGCTGGTAGGCGCATCCGCGGCGCTTACGCTTTCGGGTGTGCCATTCCTTGGGCCAATCGGCGGTGCGCGCGTGGGCTATATCAATGGCCAGTATATTTTGAATCCGACCAAAGCCGATATGGCAATCACGGAGCTGGATCTGGTGGTTGCCGGCACGGACAGTTCGGTGCTGATGGTGGAATCGGAAGCCAAAGAACTCTCCGAGGAAGTCATGCTCGGTGCGGTGACATTTGGTCACAAACATTTCCAACCCGTGCTGAAAATGATCATCTCGCTGGCCGAAGAAGCCGCGAAGGATCCATGGGAAGTGGTAAAAAATCCTGCAGAAGACGAAATCTACGCAACGCTCAAAGCCAAAGGCGAAGCGAATCTGCGTGCTGCCTTCAAAATTGCGGGTAAGCAGGAGCGTTCCAACCGTCTGGATGAGATCAAAAAAGAAATCTGCACTCCGCTCATTGAAGCGGGGCATTCCGCCGTGCTGGTGGGACGTTTCTTCAAGAAGCTCGAAAGCGATGTCGTGCGTCACGATATGATTGCGACCAAGAAACGT
>CAZFOM010000152.1:0-4131 GCA_964520155.1 uncultured Rickettsiales bacterium | reverse complement strand
ATCACATGCAGTCCTTGTTCTTTCCACTGCTTTGCCAGTTTCCCAATGGTGGTGGTTTTGCCATTCCCATTCACTCCCACCACCATCACGATATGCGGTGTGCGGCTGGAGTCGATCATCAGCGGTTTGGCCACCGGTGAAAGGATGGCAGCGATTTCGCCAGCGAGATATTCGCGCACCTTCAATCCATCGATGCCTTTTTCAAATTTCTGCTTGCCAAATGCCGCAACGAGTTTCGTAGAAACACTCACGCCCATATCGGATTCGATGAGTAGTTCTTCGAGTTGCTCAAGCGTCAGATCATCCAGTTTGCGATGCGTGAAAATCTGTGTGATACCATCGCTGATTTTAGTAGACGTCTTGCTCAGCCCCGCCTTCAGACGCGCAAACCAGCCTTGCTTTTCTTCGTTCATACCATCATCGCTTGCAACTGATTGGAATGACTGCTGGTCACTTTCAGTTTGGTGATGCTACCAACAGGCGCCTCTCCATCAAACGCGGTAAGTGCGAAATGTTCAGTACGCGCAGTGTTCGCATTTTCCACAATCGCTTCAAACGTTTTTCCTACACAGGATGCATAAAAACGTGATTCCATCTGGGCACCTTTTTCGCGCAACCGCGCCGAGCGCTCTTTGCGCAACGCATAAGGCACCTGCGGCATTTTGGCCGCAGGTGTTCCTTCACGCTCGGAGTATGGGAACACATGCAGGTAGGTTAGCCCAGCCTCTTCCACGAGATTCAGTGTGTTTTGAAACATGTCTTCGGTTTCGGTCGGAAAGCCTGCAATAATATCCGCACCGAACACCATATCAGGCCGTAGTGTTCGCACCTTGTTACAAAAATCGAGCGCATCTTTGCGAAGATGGCGGCGCTTCATGCGCTTAAGGATCATATCGTCACCGGCTTGCAAACTGATATGCAGATGCGGCATGAGGCGCGGTTCTTCCGCGATCAGGCGATAGAGATCGTCATCCACTTCCACTGCATCAATAGATGAAAGCCTAAGGCGTTTCAGTTCCGGCACCAGCGCGAGCAGGCGACGCATCATCTGCCCAAGCGTTGGTGTACCTGGAAGATCTTTGCCGAAGTCGCTTACATCCACACCGGTAAGCACCACTTCGTTGAATCCCTGCTCGACCAATAATCGCACTTGCGATACAATTTCGCCCATTGGCACCGAGCGGCTATTGCCACGCCCATAGGGGATGATGCAGAAGGTGCAGCGATGGTTGCAGCCGTTTTGCACCTGCACAAACGCCCGCGCACGGCCATCGAATGATGTCACCAGATGCGAGGCGGTTTCTTTCACTGACATGATGTCATTGACAAACACTTTCTGCGTCCCAAAAACGCTCCCCCCTTGAGGGGGAGCCGACGAAGGCAAAGCCTGAGTCGTGGGGGGTATACGTACCCCTCCCAATTCGCTAACGCTCATCTGCCCTCCCTCAAGGGGAGGGCGATTAGCCGCCGCAATCCAGTTATATGACGACGCTTTCAACTTCTCTTCATTACCAAGCACCTGATCCACTTCGGGCATACCCGCGTAGCTTTCGGGGTGGATTTGCGCCGAACATCCGGTGACAATAATTTTGCTGTTCGGATTTGCTTTGCGCGCTTTGCGAATGGATTGCCGCGCCTGACGCTCGGCCTCTTTCGTCACTGCACAGGTATTGAAGATCAGCACATTATCAAGTCCCGCAGCCTGCGCGTGCGAGCGCATCACCTCGCTTTCGTAGGTGTTCAGACGACATCCGAAGGTAACAACTTCAATGCTCATATTGCGTTAGATCCACTTCTCCATTGAAACTCACCGCAACCGGGCCACTCATCAGCACATGGCCGCCTTGCGTATCGGGTTGCCATTCAATCTGCAAATCACCACCCAGCAGTGACAAAGTAGCGCTACGCTCGGCAAGTCCGCGGCGCACGGCTGCCACCAGCGTCGCGCAGGCACCGGAGCCACAGGCCAGTGTCTCACCTGCCCCACGCTCCCACACACGCAACTGAATATGGTTGCGGTTTTTTACGGAAGCAAAACTGATATTGGCGCGCTCGGGAAACAGAGCATGATGCTCGAGTACCGATC
The DNA here is from genome assembly GCA_964520155.1 of uncultured Rickettsiales bacterium. Classification (GTDB taxonomy): domain Bacteria; phylum Pseudomonadota; class Alphaproteobacteria; order Rickettsiales; family JABCZZ01; genus CAZFOM01. Next base: position 2,045 of record CAZFOM010000152.1, on the reverse strand, counting down.
CTGCACCGCGTACCATCTGATCGGTTATATTTTCCACAAAAAACACGGCATGTGGATTGCCCATACTCACACCTACCGGATCCTGCGCGGCACCGATACCGATATTCAAATGCAGGGTATCCATGGGGTGCGAAAGCGGGATGTCTTTCCAATCCAGACGGGGTTTTCCCATATCCACGGTGACATAATTCTCTTTGTCGCTAATCATTGCCTTCAGTAAGCCAGCTGTGGTTTGGATGGTATAGGAACTCGCTCTTTGTTGAGGAGAGAGGGTGTCATTATGCAAAAGCCATCCCACACAGCGCGTCGCATTTCCGCAGGTAGATACTTCGCCGCCATCCGCATTGTAGATACGCATAAATACATCAACATTTTTTGATGACTCCATCACAATGAGCTGATCACAGCCAATACCGGTGCGGCGATCGCACAGGCGCTTCACCTGCTCCGATGATAACGATAGCGGATTCTGCCGTGCATCAAACACGACAAAATCATTGCCCGCGCCGTGCATTTTGAGGAAAGGGGTCATTTTTTTCATGCAAACGTCATACGGATGTAACCCGATTGTAACAAGAGTGATTTACCATATTGCAACGTTTTTATCATCCTATCCAATTGAGGAAACATTATGGCCAAGGTAACCCCCATACAAGATGGCAAGAAAAACCCGAAGCAGGGTATCACTCGAAGAGAGGCCATAGATGCTGCAATTATTGCTTTTTGTGCTGGGAGCACTGGCTTCATTGGCGGCGACATGTATCGGGAACATCAAATTTGTGGAAAGCAGAACGAGGAAAACATAGAACGCGCAAAGGCTTGTCGAGAGTTCTATACACTGATTGAGGATGGCAAAACAATTCGCGAAGCAAATGATGTCGTAAAAAAACAATTCAAAGATGATGCGGTTCTGGGCGAGGGGCCAGCCCAATATCTGTTTTCGTCTTTCTACTCACCTCCTGAGATGCGAGCAAAGATCTTCCAGCCAGAATTTCACAATCTTCTGTTCGTAAATACCTTAGAACATGGCACCATTGCCTTCAGGGTCAGTTCCCATCATCTCGAAGGAAGCATCGCCTCAGATCTCAAGAACCCAAAGAATTATGCTGGAAATTATGGTTCTCCTGAAATATCCCATCGCACCGCAATGACCCTGCCGGAAGTAAAGGCTCTCACGGAAACTAGCAGAGCTGCGCAGCTTTAAGCACTGTTAGGCACTGTTCTCATATTAAAACGGAATCTCATCATCCAGATCGGCGGGGGCGTTCTGCTTCGGGCGGTTAAAGCTCGGCGCTGCATTTGACTCGTTCGCGTAGCCACCTGAAGAAGCGTTATTATAGCCGCCGCCCTGAGCGCGCTGTTCGCTGCTGGCTTTGGAATCGAGCATGGTGAGTGAACCGTTGTAGTTCTGAAGCACCACCTCGGTGGAGTATTTTTCAACACCCGAAGAATCCGTGTATTTGCGGGTTTGGAGACTGCCCTCGATATACACTTTCGAGCCTTTATGCAGGTAGTTTTTGGCGATATTCACCAACCCATCGTTAAAGATCACGACGCGGTGCCATTCGGTGCGCTCCTTGCGCTCACCGGTATTGCGATCCTTCCAGCTATCCGATGTCGCAAGCGTCAGATTGGCAATTTCCTTGCCATCCTGCGTGGAGCGGATCTCCGGATCCTTGCCCAAATTACCGACCAAAATCACTTTGTTTACGCTGCCTGCCATACACACTCACCAGTTTGAAATGAAACAACATTGTATTTGGGCACGCATATAAGCGGAATTTTCTCTTACAATCTAGCAATAAAGTATTATAATCCTCACCTTTGAATGATTCTAAGCGTATTTTAAGGATATTATTCTGATGGTTAGAGAAGATTTCATCCGTGTTCGCGGGGCGAAAGAGCATAATCTCAAGAATGTGAATGTGGATATTCCGCGTAATCAGCTCGTGGTGATTACGGGATTGTCGGGTTCTGGGAAGTCCTCGCTCGCATTTGATACGATCTATGCGGAAGGCCAGCGCAGGTACATGGAAAGTTTTTCG
>CAZFOM010000151.1:0-4268 GCA_964520155.1 uncultured Rickettsiales bacterium | reverse complement strand
TGAAAGTACTGGGGATCGAGCGCACCACCATCCTGCGAATTTACGGCATGGAGTTTTCACTGCTGGCACTCATTGTTGCGGGACTCGCGATCGGGGTTGGAACCGCCGCCGCATGGGGCGTGATGCAACTGATGATTTTCTCCCATTTCACGCTGTTTCCGTGGGTGGCAGCGAGTGTGCTGCTTGGGAGTCTTTTCATTGCTATTGCTCTAGGACTTGCAGCATCCATCCGCGCGCTTGCGGTAAAACCACTCAGTATCCTGCGTAATGAATAAGCGAAGCCTGACCGCTTTTCACCGCAAGCTGCACGCATGGTATCAGACGCATGGCAGAAAAGAACTTCCGTGGCGTAACACACATGACCCTTACGCCATCTATATCAGCGAAGTCATGCTGCAACAGACACAGGTGAAAACCGTGCTAGAGCGTTATTATGTTCCGTTCCTTGAGAAATTTCCAACCCTGAAATCACTTGCGGCTGCGCCGACGCAATCCGTGATGAAAGCGTGGGAAGGGCTTGGATACTATACACGCGCCAGAAATTTGCATGCAGCGGCAAAGCTCGCAACACCAAAGTTGCCAAACACAATTGATGCATTGATCGCGCTGCCTGGTATCGGAAAAAACACCGCGCACGCGATTTTGGCGTTTGGATTTCGTAAACCCTACGCGGTGATGGAAGCCAACGTAAAACGTGTATTGTGTCGGGTTTTTGCACTGCAAAAACCAACACCCGATATATTGTGGGAGAAGGCGGATATGCTGCTCGATCGGCGCAATCCGTTCGACTATAATCAGGCGATGATGGACATCGGTGCGCTGGTCTGTACCAAAACATTGCCGCACTGCAATATCTGTCCGTTGAACAGTATCTGCGAAGGCAAAACCTCCCCGCTACGTTATCCAAGCAAAGAAAAGAAAAAGAAAGTACCGGTTCGCAAAAAGAAGATCATTATACTTCAAAATCACAAAGGCGAACTCTACCTTGTGAAACGTACCGGAAAGTTTTTGAGTGGCCTATATGGGTTTTTAGAAATCGAAAATACCAAGACAGAAATAGTGTTCCAAGGAGAAGTAGTCCCTATCAAGAAACACCAAAAAATTGGATATATTCAGCACCAGTACAGCCATTTTACGCTGGAAGCTGACGTGTATAAGATTCCTACTACACAGCACAAGACAGACTTTTACTCATTGAAAAAAATAGCAAAATTACCCCTCTCCAAAGCAGATCAGAAGGCAATTTCATGCCTTCAAACACTGAAGCGTTAATTTTGGCTTAACACAAAGCTGTTATCCTAATGCTAGTTGGACTGACGAGGAAACATGTGAATCGGAAATTTCTTAAAAAGATTGATTGGAGTTGGCAGCTCCGATGCGGTTGAACCACCACCAATGGCCACTCCTGCTAGACCTATTGAGGAAGAAGCCTGGGTAGATGAACACTTTGTGGCGCAAAAGCGGCAACAAGTGCAAGAATCGCCTGGCGCAGCACAAATTGCACAAAATGAGGAAGCGCAAAGGATACGAGAGGATCTTTCAGCTCTACATGAGAGTATAAGTAGTTTTCGTGTTGGCACGAATCCGTTTGAACCTACATTCACCAATGAGAAGTCTTCGCCATACCCCCACCGACGCGATAGTGGTGGAAATCCGATTAACAAGAGATCGCGCTAACTTTTCTTCAGTAAAAACACCCCCTGCTCACCAAATAAATTGGCAAACTGGCTGCGGCCTTTGAAGCTGTAGGGAATACCGTTCTTGTCCAAACACAAGCGGCTTTCGATCTGAATACCCATTTTCTCGCACAGCACCACGAGATCATCAATCGTGCAGAAATGGATGTTGGGTGTGTCGTACCATTGATAGCTGAGTGTCTTGGTCACCGGCATCTCGCCTTTGAACAATAGATACAGACGGTTTTTGATATAGCCAAAATTCGGGATGGAAACGATCGCGTGTTTGCCGATACGCACGAGATTCGCAAGCATCGCTTTGGGATCGCGCATCGCTTGCAGCGATTGGCTTAGGATCACATAATCCACCGACTGATCGAGATAGTAATCGAGATCGGCTTCGGCGTCGCCCTGAATCACCGATAATCCTTTCGCGATGCAGGCATTCACGCCCGCAAGGCCAAGCTCCATCCCCCTGCCCTTGATGAGTTTATGTTCGGTAAGCCACGCTAGCAACTCCCCATCTCCACAGCCAATATCGAGCACCGTGCTACCGGTCGGCACCAGATTGGCGATGGCTTTGAGATCAGCGCGAAGTTCTCGAGTCATGACAGACCTCGGTGTGCCGCTGCACCGCGCAAAAAGCCGCTCACCATATCGCGAAACTCGGGTTCATCGAGTAAAAATGCATCGTGGCCTTTGTCGGTTTGAATTTCGGTGAAGCTGACATTCGCACCTGCCCCGTTGAGTGCGCGTACGATCTCCCTGCTCTCGCTCGTTGGGAATAACCAGTCAGAGGAGAAGGAAATTACACAGAAGCGCGTCGGCGTTTCTTTGAAGTGTGAAGATAGACCGCCGTTATTCGTTAGATCGAAATAATCCATCGCGCGGGTGATGTAAAAATACGAATTCGGATCAAACCGTTCGACAAAGGATGCACCTTGATGCCTCAGGTAACTTTCCACCTGAAAATCGGCTTCGAATCCATAGGAGACATTTTCACGGTTTTGCAGCCCGCGCCCGAATTTACGGTGCAGCGCCGACTCGGAAAGATAGGTGATATGCGCCGCCATACGCGCCACCGACAAGCCTTTCACAGGGAAGGTTCGCTTATCGAAATAATGCCCATCATGAAAATCGACATCGGCCATGATCGCCTGTCGTCCCAACTCGTGAAACGCGATATTTTGCGCCGAATGCTTCACCGATGTGGCAATGGGAATGCAGGAAAACACACGTTTTGGAAACTCGGCTGCCCATTGCAGCGTGAGCATCCCGCCCATCGAACCGCCGATCACGGCAAACAGCGAATCAATCCCCAGATAGTCGAGCAGCAACGCCTGCGCGCGCACCATATCGCGGATGGTTACGACTGGAAACGCAAGGCCATACGGCTTTCCGGTTTCGAGATTGATCGTCTTCGGTCCAAAGGATCCCATGCAGCCGCCGATCACGTTCGATGCAATAATGAAATAACGATCCGTATCGAGTATCTTACCAGAACCAATCAGGCAATCCCACCAGCCTTCTTTGCCTGTTACGGGATGTTTGCCGTACGCATATTGATCACCAGTCAACCCATGGCACACGAAAATTGCATTCGACTTTTTTGCATTCAGCGTGCCGAAGGTTTGATAGGCAATCGGGATGTTCTTCAGTCGTGCACCGCAATCAAATACAAACGGTTCATCCTCAGCAAGAATAGCGATCTTGCCCACTTCCACTTCGCGGTAGCTCGGGCCAAATAAAGATCGGATGGTGGTGAGTTCGGTCGTCACGATAGATGTGGAAAGTTCGTTAAACGAACGCCACACTAACAATTAGCAACGGATAGGCAACGGGGAATTACATCCCTGGAGCGCCCACACCGGCTGCCGCAGCTTTAGCCTTGTCCGCTTTTGCTTGATCAGCAAAGCTCGCAGCACGATGCTGAACCCCCATAACGGAAGGAGCGGCTGCAGGCGGTGTAACCGATTGGCTGCTGGCCGGAGCCTCTGGTGTAACGGACTGACGGTCTTCCAGTTGAATAGAAGGGGCGGCCGGTGGTACTTCGCCCGAATCTGTGCTTTGCTGCGAAGCTGAACTTGCTGGCTTCTGTTCGGCGGCGCTTGAGGCGATTGTCGTTTGCGCTTTGCCTTTTGCTTCCTCCACCATTTTCGCGGTGATTTTTTCCACAAACGGCTGTTGAAGTGCCGCAGCCTGAGATGCCATGCGCTCTTTGGCAACTTCCAACTCCTGTGTTTGCTGCATGAGTTGCTTGGCCTGCTCTTCAATGCCGCTGCCAAACATGGCTTTACCAATAAAGCCTGAGATCACACCCGCACCCAAAAATCCACCCACCGTGGAAGCTGCTTTCCTGAAGCCACCCCAATCCTTAGACCGGATTGCAGCATAGATTCCACCCGCACCCAAAAGCGCTCCCAGCACAGTCACCACCGTTGCTTTGGTGCTCGAACTCTTGGCCTGACTGGTGATCTCCTCATATTGCTTCTGCAGTTTTTGCTCCTGCTGCATCAGGGCTTGGGCACCAGTCTGCATCTCCTTGAGCTTCGCATTCATTACCTTATAGTCTTCACCCATGCCGAGCTGCTC
>CAZFOM010000150.1:0-4284 GCA_964520155.1 uncultured Rickettsiales bacterium | reverse complement strand
GGGTAATAAGGGTGTATCGCTAACGACCTATATCTCGCTGGCCGGACGCTACTGCGTGTTGATGCCGAATTCCCCCAAAGACGGCGGCATTTCCCGCAAAATCTCCTCCTCAGAAGATCGTCGCCGCCTGAAACAGATTTCGGCGGAACTGCGCACCAGCCGCGGCATGAGTGTGATTATTCGCACCGCCGGCACCGATCGCACTCGTCCGGAAATCAAGCGCGATTACGAATACCTCGTCAAATTGTGGAACAATATCCGCGAGCAGACGCTCAGCTCCACCGCGCCGGCACTCATTTACGAGGAAGGGGATCTGGTGAAGCGCTCGATCCGCGACATGTATAATAATGACATCGAGGAAATTCTGGTGGAAGGGGACGAGGCGTTTCGTCAGTCCAAGGATTTCATGAAGATGCTGATGCCCAGCCATGCGCCGCGCGTAAAGCACTACCGCGACGCCACCCCGTTGTTTTATGCCTACGACATCGAAGACCAATTGGTGTCGATGTACGATCCGGTGGTGAAGCTGCGTTCGGGCGGGTATGTCGTCATCAGCCCGACCGAGGCGTTGATCTCGATTGACGTGAACTCCGGCCGTTCGACGACCGAACGCAATATCGAAGAAACCGCGATTAAAACCAATCTCGAAGCGGCGCAGGAAATCGCGCGTCAGATCCGTCTGCGCGACCTTGCGGGGCTGCTCGTGATCGACTTCATCGACATGATGGATTCGCGCAATCGCCGCACCATCGAGCGTGCGCTCAAAGACGCGCTGCGTCAGGATCGCGCCAAAATACAGCTTGGGCGCATCAGCCCGTTTGGATTGCTCGAGATGTCGCGCCAACGTCTGCGGCCGAGCATTGCCGAAACCAGCACCAGCACTTGCCCCACCTGTCAGGGCAAAGGCACGGTGCGCTCCAGTGCCTCGGTAGTGATTCAAGCACTTCGCGCGCTCAAAAAAGAAGCCAGCACCGATGCGTTCGGTGAGCTGCGATTACTGACCACGCCTGAGACTGCCATCTATTTACTTAATCAGAAACGCGATTCGCTGAGCGCCATTGAAGAAACCTATTCGGTGCGCGTGACGGTGCAGACAGACAGTTCCCTTCAGGCAAGCGGATTCCGTATTGAGAAGGTCAAACTGCATCCGGCCGAGCGCCGCCGCCGTCAGGAGGAGCGCAAGGATAGCCCTACCGCTGCGCCCGTATCCTTCAACATGGATGATATGGAAGCCATTGACGAAGCGGTGTTGACAGAAGAAACCCTGATGGATGTGCCCTCCGAGATTGAAGAAATATCCTCGCCGTCCGAAGAACGTTTCGGCAGTCGCCGTGGCGGACGCAACCGCCCGCGTGGACGTCGTCGTGGACGCTTTGACTCTCGCAATGAAGAGGCTCCATCACAGGGGCAGAATGAATCGGCAGAACCGTTCGTGGAAGACCTGCCACCGCTGGAAGGCGCCTCTCCCGATGCGCCCGAGTTTGCAGCCGAAGGACAGGAACCGCGTGAAGGCGGGCGTCGTGGACGCTACCGTGAACGTGGCGGACGCGGGCGTGGCAACCGTCGTTTCCGTGGGCGCAACGATCGTTATCCGCGCAATCGCGAGGAGCGCAGCGATTCGGAATCCATGCCGGAACATACAGGATATCCGAATGAAGGTTCACCCAACACCGTGGTGTCCATGCGTGAGCCGTCGATCACCTCGTCTTCGTCCGCGCCGGAGCCGGTGCGCATTCAGACGCCCGAGCCGGTATCGTCGTTTGAACCACCTTCCCTGCAATCAAGCGAAGCAAAGTCCGAGAAAAAAGGCTGGTGGCGCCGCATTGTGGAGTAGTCAGCAATCGGAACACCGAAACCTGACACCTGAAACCTGAATGCCGACTTCTCAGCTCGCGAGCTTGCGCATCTGCAACCACTGCGTCAGCCGCGCACAGGCGTTTTCAATATCGGCGCTAGAGCCAGCAAAGGAAAAGCGTACATACTCCCTGCCGTGTATTGGATCGAAATCCACCCCCGATACCGCAACCACGCCAGCCTGATGCAACATGTCATGACAGAATCGTTCGCTATCGGGATGAAAGCGCGACGACTTCGCATAGAGATAGAATGCGCCTTGCGCGGGCGCAATATCGGTAAATCCGCATTCCATTAGCGTTGCCAGTAACCGGTCGCGGTTTATCCGATATTCCGCAATCACCGTATCCAGCAGCGAACGGTCGCGCATCACTTCCAGCCCGACATATTGCGCAATAGCTGATGGAGACAAAAAGAAATTCTGCGCCAGTGATTCAAATGCCGTCGCAAGTGCTTCTGGCACCACCGCCCATCCAAGCCGCCAGCCTGGCATCAGATAGTATTTGGAAAAGGAATTCACGACAATCGCATGGTCGGTATAGCGCAGGATCGTCTGCGCCGGCGCATCGTAGGTCACACCGTGATAGATTTCATCCGACAGGATGCGAATCCCGTTCGTCTCAGCATATGCAGCGATACGTTGCATCTCATCCGGATCCAGCACCGTGCCGGTCGGGTTGGATGGACTGCCGATCACCAACCCGTGAACCGGTTTTTTTAGCGTCTCGATCTGCGACACACTCGGCTGAAAATTATTGGCGCGCGTGCCAGTAAGTGGCACCATCTCCACATCGAAGGCGCGCATCATGTTCGGGTACGCAGGGTAGCAGGGAAGCGTGATCGCAATCCGATCCCCCGCATCAAATGCAGCAATCAACGCCATGAGAAATGCGGCGGAGGAACCGAGCGTGATAAAAATACGCTCAAGCGGCACGGTCAACTGATACTGCGCGCGGTAATGCTCAGCGATCGCCTGCCGCAGTTCGAGCATACCGGTGGATTCGGTGTAACCCAAACTACGCTGCATGGCGATAGCACCGATGCGTTTACGCACTGTATCGGGAATCTCGCGCGAGGGCTGGCCCAGCGAAAGATGCACCACGTCCTTACCCGCGCGCGCGACCTGATTGGCATCGCGCAGCGCCGCCATCACGCGAAACGGTTCGATCTGACCTCGTTTGGATATTTTCATAGGCAATCAATACGGAATTTTGTAAGACTTGAGGCATAGCGCGTTATGATTCGACTGCAACCCTTTTATCATGCTTTTTTGCGCACAGCAGGCTATTTTGCCGTGGTCTGTGCGTTGTTCATGCCTCCTTCGACGCAGGCCATGGGGTTGATTCGCGATGCGGAGATCGAGGCCACGCTTCGGGCGTATGCCAACCCGATCTTTGAGGTGGCAGGGCTGGCACCTTCGGCGGTGCGCATTTTCATTGTCAATAATCCTGAGATCAACGCATTTGTAGCGGGCGGTGCCAATCTGTTTCTGCATACCGGATTGATTCTCGCTACCGATGAGCCTTCGATGCTCATTGGGGTGATCGCGCATGAAACCGGCCATATCGAGGGCGGGCATTTGATACAGGGAATGGAGCGGCTCAAGAACGCGCAGATTGGCACAATCTTAAGCACCGTGCTCGGCGCGGCCATCATGATGGGTGGTGGCGCTGATGTCGGACAAGCCGTTATCGCCGGTGGGCAGGAAGTGGCGAAGCGCGACTTTCTGGCGTTCAGCCGCAGCAACGAAAATGCGGCCGATCAGGCGGCGCTGCGCTATCTCGATGCACTCGGGATTTCCGCGCAGGGGATGCTGCGCCTGTTTGAAAAACTCCGCCAGAACGAGCATCGCCGTTTTGGCAAGCCTGATCCGTATGTGCTGACCCACCCGCTCAGCACCGATCGCATCACGCATGTGCGCAATCATGTGTTGCAATCGGATATTCCCATCAACAAGCTACCCAGCAGTTTTCAGGCGCGTTATGACCGTATGGTAGCGAAACTGCGAGGATTTCTACAAGATCCATCGCTCACATTGACGCAGTATCCCGCGCGTGACTCATCGGTTGCCGCGCGTTACGCACGCGCCATTGCGTTTTTCCGCAAAGCCGATCTGGCCGGCGCGCTGGCGCTGATCAATGCTTTGATTAAGGAAAAACCGAATGATCCCTATTTCCATGAATTGCGCGGGCAGTTTTTATTTGAAAACGGGCGGGTGGAGGAAGCGGCTGTGTCCTATCGCCGCGCGGCGGAATTACAGCCCCGATCCGCGCTCATTCTTGCAAACTACGCCCAAACCTTGGTGACGAGTAATCGCAGTGAGCAACTGCCTGAGGCGATCCGCCAGCTCGAAAAAGCCGTAGGCATAGATCCCACCTTGAATCTGGCGTGGGAGCAACTCGTCATTGCCTATGGCAAGCAGGGCAATGC
>CAZFOM010000149.1:0-4304 GCA_964520155.1 uncultured Rickettsiales bacterium | reverse complement strand
GCCATACCTGCATCATCTATAAATAAGGAGTGATTCAGGATTTATCGTAACGCAAAAACCGATGAGATAGGAGGTTTTTGTGCCACTACGATACTGAAAATATAGGTGTACAAACATTTTAACTTTTTATTGACGATTTCGCTGCCATAATCGTTTCGTCTGCACCTCATACCATTCCCAACGAAGGTATCGTTTCATGCTCTTTATTTTTGGAACCATATTCACGTTTGCCTGCGTGATTGGTGGCTATCTCATGCACGGCGGCAATCTGAGCGTATTGTGGCAGCCAAGTGAATATATCATTATCGTGGGCGCATCGATCGGCGCATTCATCATCGGTACTGCCGGTAGTCTGCAAAAAGATGTACTCAAAAGCCTGAAATATCTTTTCAAAGGCCGCCCTTATACCAAAAGCGATTATCTGGAGCTGCTAAAGCTCTTGTATTCCCTCTTCAAACTCATGAAAACCAAGGGGATGCTGGAGCTGGAAAGCCATCTCGAACGCCCAGATGAAAGTACGATTTTCAGCCAGTACCCTTCGTTTATTCGCAGTAAATACGCCAAAACATTCCTGACCGACTATCTGCGTGTGATGACGATGGGGGTAGAGGACTATTATCAGATGGAAGAACTGATGGATCGGGATCTGGAGATTCACCACCATGAGAAAGAAGCCATCTCGACAACGATTATGACGATGGGAGATGCGATGCCTGCGCTCGGTATCGTCGCGGCGGTGCTCGGGGTTATCATCACGATGGGATCGGTGGATCAGCCGCCCGAGATTCTGGGTAAACTGATTGGCGCGGCGCTAGTGGGTACCTTCCTGGGTGTGCTTCTGTCGTACGGGTTTATTTCGCCGATTGGCCGCCGTATCGCGGCATGGTACCACGCGGAACACCATTATCTGCTGTGCATCAAAGTCGCGATGCTTGCCCATCTCAAGGGGAATGCGCCGATCGTATCGGCAGAGTTTGCACGCACGACGATTGGGGTGCATGAGAAGCCCACCTTCGCGGAGATGGAAGAAGCGACCAGCACCGCTGGCGAACCGGCGAAGTAATGGTTTATGGCGCTTAACGAAAACAGCACCATTATCATCAAGCGGATCAAGAAGGGTCATCACGGCCATCATGGTGGTGCATGGAAAGTGGCGTATGCCGATTTCGTGACGGCGATGATGGCATTCTTCCTGCTCATGTGGCTGATCAACGTCAGCACGGACGAACAGAAAGAAGGGATTGCCGAGTATTTCATGCCGACCTTCGGCGTCAAAGGGGAGGTGGGTAACGACAAAGCAGGCGGCCGTTCTGCGGTGGAAGGCAACCGCGAAAATGAGTTCTCTCCACCTGGCATTGTGGTGGGGCAGATGCCGCAGGGCGAGATCCCCGAAAAACCGGAGTCGCAGGCGCAAATACCGAACGATCAGGATGCCCAGAATTTTGAAGATGCTAGCAAGGAAATAAAACGTGCGTTTGAAGAAGATCCCAATATGCGTGACTATCGCGATAACATTATCGTGGAGCAGAATCCCGAAGGCCTGAAAGTACAAATTACCGACAGCGATAAATTCCCTATGTTTGAAGCCAGCAGCACGAACCTGTCGCAATTCGGTGAACAGATTTTGCTGAGAATGGCGGATGTAATCAAGAAAATGCCGAACCGTATTTCGATTACGGGACATACGGACGCCACCAATTACGCGCCGACCGAAAACTACACGGCGTGGGAACTTTCTGCGGATCGTGCCAATGCTGCCCGCCGGTTTCTGATCGGTAAGGGAGATGTGGGGTTGACGCGTGTGGTGAAAGTGCAGGGCATGGCAGATCAGGATCTCCTGCTGCCGGATCAACCCGAATCGCCGCGCAATCGCCGTGTGACGATTATTTTGCTACGCAACGCCTATTTGAAGCAAGGCGACAATCAACCGGCACCTCGTGGGTTACTCAGCGTTCCCAAGCCGACGGATGTGATCAAAGCACCGGTGGAACCGGCCGTGCGTGAGGAAATTCCTGCGCCTGTGATTCGCCGTGGCACCGAAGCACCCGTTCTGCCGGTCACCCCGCTGGATGCTGCACCCCGCACGCCGCCTTCACCTGCTGTACGGGGTAGTACGGGCGTATCCACCCTGCCTGGCGTCATTCCGCAGGCGCCAGAAACGCCTTCTGAATAAGTAACTATATAGTCGTTTGACTTTAGAATGCCTCGTCAGCCTATTCTCTGCCGTCATCCCGCGGCGTGACCGCGGGAACCCAGGCTCCATGTCAAAACTTCTCCGGAAAGACGGAATTCCATCATCAGCATTGAACCGTATTTGAATCATGAGATCCCGCGGTCGGTGCCACGGGATGACTATACCTGTCTCTTACGGTTTTATCCGTATGGATAAATTCCCCTGCTTGCTCAGCTCATCGAGAATGCGCTCGTCGAGCCTTTGCGTTCGGGTACCGTCGTTCGGGGAGCAGAGAATGTTGACGATGTAGCTTTTGGCTTGATCCTCGATGCGGTCGCGCGTGAGGTTGAGCACAGAGGTGAGGTCGCGCGCATACACACCGTGGCGTTCGAGAAACGGGCGCAGCACTTTGAGACTGATCGCAACATCCGAATGGTACTCGTTCTGTTTGATCTGTGTGATGGGATCGATTTCCCATACAATGCTTTTGGCGACGATCACGCCAATGACATTGCCACTTTTATCGAGCAGCGGGCCACCGCTGTTGCCTTGCTGAACCGAATCGCTGAACTGGATGGAATCGGGATCACCGAGCGGGCCAATGACATCGAGCACGGTGGCACCTGTCAGCCGGTATTCACCGGTCGCTGCGCTCGTTCCGGGATATCCCATCACGAGTACCGGATCGCCTTTCTTGAGATCCTCGATATTATAGCGCAGCGGCGCGGTATACACGGGCGCGCGCTGGCTGCGAAGCAGTGCGAGATCATGGTTCGGGTCGGTTGCGACCACATCGACTTTTTCAGGGGACATCGCGCCGCGGATTACGGCGCGCTTGCATCCTTCCACCACATGCTTGTTGGTGACGACATAGCCCATGTTACTGACGTAAAAACCCGTCCCGCTTGAAACCGGAAACTCCGTGGTGTTACGCGCCGAAAGTGCTGCAGGCAGCAGCAGGGCGCACAGTAGTAGGGTAAGCGGCCTATTCAACCAGTTCTTCTTCGGCTTCATCATCGCGCTTGTCTTTGAATTTGGCGAGCGCTGCTGCCGAGAGTTTGCTGTAATCAAAGGTGAGTTCGTCATCCTTGAGCCCCACTTTGACATTGCCGCCCTTGGAGAGCTTGCCAAACAGCACTTCTTCGGCGAGTTGCTTTTTGATCTTCTCGGCAATCAGACGCGCGAGCGGTCGTGCGCCGTTCTGCTTGTCGTAGCCTTTTTCCGACAGCCACCTGCGCGCTTCTTCGGTGAGCTCGATTGTTACATGGCGATCCGCCAATTGCGATTCCAGCTTGAAGATAAACTTGTTGACCACATGGGAAACTACTTCTGGCGTGAGCTGGTCGAACGGAATAATCGCATCCAGACGATTCCTGAATTCTGGCATGAACAGTCGCTTGATCGCATCCTGATCTTCGCCTTCGCGGGTTTCGCGGCCAAAGCCAATTGGGGCTTTACTCATATCGAATGCACCCGCGTTGCTGGTCATGATCACGATGCAGTTGCGGAAATCGATCGTCTTACCGTTGCTATCTGTGAGTTTGCCATAATCCATGACCTGAAGCAGGATATTGAAAATATCCGGATGGGCTTTTTCGATCTCATCGAGCAGCACTACTGCGTACGGGGTCTTATCCACTGCATCGGTCATGAGTCCGCCCTGATCATACCCTACATAACCTGGAGGGGCGCCAATTAGGCGAGAGACAGCATGTTTTTCCATATACTCAGACATATCGAAGCGGATCAGCTCCATGCCCAGCGATTTGGCAAGTTGGTTCGCGACTTCGGTTTTACCGACACCCGTGGGGCCGGTGAACAGATAATTCCCGATGGGTTTGCCTTCTTCACGGAGTCCCGCGCGCGCCATTTTAATTGCCGAGCACAGCGACTCGATCGCTTTGTTCTGGCCGAACACCACCAGTTTGAGTTTGGATTCGAGATTCTTGAGTTGCTCCGCATCGTCCATCGACACGCTTTTTGCGGGCATACGGGCGATCTTGGCGATGATGTCCTCGATCTCTTTCACAGTGATGGTTTTCTTGCGCTTATTTTCCGGAATCAGCATTTGCGCCGCACCGGCCTCATCAATCACATCAATGGCTTTGTCGGGCAGCTTGCGATCATGGAT
>CAZFOM010000148.1:0-4330 GCA_964520155.1 uncultured Rickettsiales bacterium | reverse complement strand
TTGTCCATGCTGCGCGAACGCGCCGGGCAGACGGAAATACCGGATGATTATTCACCCACACCATTGCCTGCAGCGGTCAAGCGCGAAAAATCCGAAACCGAAATGGCATGGCTGATGCGTGCCTGGGCGGAAGCAAGTTCGATTTGCGGCTCGCTTGCCGCATCGTATCTTTCCGCGCGCGGGATTGATCCGGATCGCTTGCCGGTGAAAGCGTTTTCGTATCTGCGGTTTGAAACAGCGGCGCTTCACAAAGAAACCGGGAAGCGATTTGCGGCGATGCTTGGATACATTGCAAACGGGGCAGGTGAGATGATCGGGCTCCACCGAACCTATCTCGAATGCCGCACGGTGCATGATGGCGCGCAGCGCATCTTGAAGGCACAGGTTCATCCTTCGAAGAAAATGTTTGGGCGGTTTGGTGGCGGTGCGATTCCGCTCTGCGCACCTGGGAGCCGCCTGTTGCTTGCGGAAGGAATCGAAACCGCTTTGTCGGTGCATCAGGCCACAAAGTTGCCGGTTTGGGCGGCATTATCGCTTGGTAATTTATCCGCAGTGGAACTGCCGGTATGTGTGAAAGAAGTGGTGTTGTGTGCGGATTCTGATTCCAAAGACGAGCTGCGTTTTGAAGCCGCACTTTCCAAAGCGGTCGTGCTGCATGGATTGCTGGGGCGCAAGGTGCTGATCGCCCGCGCGAAGCCCGGATGTGATTTTAACGATATGTTGATGGAGCGCGCCTGATGAAAGGCCCAGCGAACACCAGGGCGTCGCTCCCGCTTTTTACCAAACCCGCACCACCGTCGCCGGTGGCTCATCGCTACGGGGTGTGTAAACAGTACGCGCTGTTTGGCTGGCAGCCATTTGCCAGCGAATCCAGGCAATGGTTTTGCGCGGATCATGTGCCTGCAGAGTTTTGGTCTAAAACAACGAATGCCGCGCTTGAATCAGGGAAAAAACCATGACGAATAACGAATTTGAAACACCTGCTACACCCGAAAATTCCGCGCCTGCTTCGCCGCCGGAAGGAAGTGCTTCAGCCAGCGAGGTGGATATTGCCGTTGCCATTCAGGCAGCCGATCAGGCGGAGCCGCATGAGATCAATCCGGAGCTTGCGTCGGGAAAATCACTTGATCTGATTTGCGCTTCGTATCTTTTTAACGACATGGGAAACGCAAACCGCCTGCGTGCGCGTTTTGGCCGTGACTTGGTCTTTGTCAAAGATGCCGGATGGTTCGCCTGGACGGGATCGCACTGGTCGCTTGAGGAAGGGTTTGTGCGTGCCGAACGATGCGCGCATTCCGCGGTGGCTGCGATATTTAAGGAAGCCGCGGCGCTTGAGCAGCTGGGGCCGAAGCTTGGGGAAACCGATGCGCAATTTGCCGCGCGCATCAAAGCGCACAAAGCCTGGGCGGTGCGTTCGGGAAACAGCAATAAAATCAGCGCGATGCTTTCGGTGGCCGCGCCTTACCTTACACGTCAAATGGAAGAGTTTGACGCAAATGTGTATCTGTTCAACTGCGCAAATGGCACGATCGATCTTCGCGTATTGCCGCGCAAACTACAAAAGCACCGCCGCGAAGACCTGCTTACAAAATGTTCGCCTGCGCATTACCGGCCGGATGCAGATGCGCCTGTTTTCCGCGCTTTTCTGGCGAAGGTGCAAACACATGAAGATGTCCGTTTGTATATCCAGAAATATTTTGGCTATGCCATGACCGGCCTTACTTCGGAGCAATGTCTTTTGTTATTTTATGGCGGCGGTTCGAACGGTAAATCGACGCTGATGGAGGCGCTTAAACATGTGCTAGGCAATTATGCCGCGACAATCCCCATCAGCTCGCTGCTCTACGATGATCGCGCCCGTGGTTCAGAGGCTTCACCTGACATTGCGCGCTTGCCGGGCACGCGTCTGGTGATGGCATCGGAGCCGGAAGTCGGGGCGCGTTTATCGGAATCGCGCCTGAAGGCGATGACCGGCGGTGAGGATATGATCACCCGGCATTTGAACAAAGGTTTCTTTGAATTCAAGCCGCAATTCAAGCTGACGCTTTCGTTTAATAATAAGCCGACCGTGCGCGGGCAGGATGATGGTATCTGGCGGCGTTTGATCATGGTGCCGTTTGATGTGAAAATACCGCCCTCAGAGCGCGATCGCAATCTGCCTGAAAAACTGCACGCGGAACAGGACGGCATTCTGAACTGGCTGCTGGATGGCTATGATCACTGGGATGAACAGGGGCTGGTGCCGCCTGAGCGCGTGCTGAAAACAACCAGCGAATACCGTCTTGAGAATGATCCGGTCGGACAGTTTATTGAATCGGCCTGTCGTGCAGCCCCTGGCACCCGTGAACGTGCCGCGGATATGTATGCGGCGTATCAGAAATGGTGTACCGATAATGCGGCCTTGCCGATCAGTCAGACCGCATTTAGCAAGCGCGTATCTGAAAAGGGATATGGCAAGGATAAGTCTTCGACCATTTTATGGATCGGCCTGCGCATTATTGATGAGTATCGCCCGAAAGAGAAAGTTCCAGAGGGTGTGTATGAATAGGCTATTGCATCCTGTGGTTGTGTGTTTATCTGGCAACAATGTTGCCCCCGCACCACTATGTTACATATCCCCCACACCCCCTGTGTGTGAAAAGCCACAAACTATCCCATACGTTTTGGGAGGGTTGGGAGGGTTTGGGAGGGTTTTGGGAGGGTTTGCCGTTGTATTATGTGTTTGTATATACTGGCTTATTTTGAAAGTTGGGAGGGTTGGGAGGGTTTTCGCCCGTGCGCGCACACGAGTATATAGGGGAGGAGTGTCCTCTCTCATGTGCGTGCGTGATACTAAACCCTCCCAACTCTCCCATAATAATAAAAAAGACAATAAAAATAATATCTTAAGTGCGGTGCAAACCATCCCAAAACCCTCCCAAACCCTCCCAAACCCTCCCAACCCCGCAGAAACCCTAGAAAGTATAGTTTATGGATAATGCTGCCCGATTCTCGGTCGATATCGAAACCTTCCTGCGCTGGGTGTATGTCGCTCAAAAGGCAGACGTGGTGGTCGAATCTGGTGCGGGGTTATATCCGATCGAATCGGAATGGGCAGGCGATCCACGAAAAGCAATCAGCGGTGACGGGGTGTGCCAAGTGATTGATCAGGTTCAGCTCGGAACCAGAGTCGATGGTGGTGGTCGAGGTAACGGTGCAATCCATTCAGACGCATTGATGGCACACCTGATCGTCAAGCAGATTGCATCGGACCGGTCGGACATTCAGAACGCATGGCGCATGGCAACGGTTATCGAACACGCAAGGCGGGGTGATCGTCCTGAGTTTTTGCCCGGAGTTAAGCCGTTGATTAGGCCTGCACTGACTGCAAGAAAGACAGTCAAGATGCGTTACGACCAGCGCAGACATCCTATCGCATGCGAGCTTGAGGTAGTTGTATCCGCTGAATACATCACGTTCATTCGCTCGCTTTACACCGAATGGCGCACGGGCATGATTCAGCTGTTTGAACGGCTCAAAAATACCCCGATGAAACGCTTTTGCGTAGAGTGGAGTGATATTCCTGAAAGACCGTGGATCGCCTAACCGCATGAATTTATTTACTTTGCGAAAAAGGCTTGCTAAACTGACCGAACAGTAGAAATCCGCAAGAGATTAAGACCCGCAGAAATGCGGGTTTTTTTGTGCTCTAATGCCAGCTCTAAACCCCATCTCTAAACTTTAACCAACGGGTCCTTCCCACCGCAAAAACGTATGCGGGTGGTCGGAGCGCGGGATGTGGGTAGTGGTAAAAAAATGGGCTTGGGTTGAAGTGGGTTTTAACGGTTTATAATTTTGTGAAAATGGGTTGAATAGGATGAACGGTTCGCTTGCATCGCAATCAGAGTTTGCGCGGCTGCTGCCTACTTTTTTGCCAGAACGGTATAAAAAACCTCCTACACCGCAATACATTCACAAGCTGGTGCGGCAGGGAAAGTTGCCGGTGGTCGGGAAAAAAATTCAAGTAGCCGCTGGCATTGAGGCAATGCGCCGCAGTGAAGACCCGAGTCGTGGTGCGCATGGATCGCATTCACTCTTTCAGGAAAACGCTGCGCTAGAACTGCAGGCGATCAAACCATTGCTGACCGCAAGTGCTGCCGGTGATGATGAGACAACCGATCCGCATAGCAACCGCACGACGTACGCCGCGCATCGGACCAAGCGAGAGTATATCGCGGCTGAAATGGCGCAGCTTGAGCTCGAGCGTGAGCGCGGAAAGCTGGTCGAAAAAGAACAGGTGGTGCGTGTCGTTGAGGATGCGTTCAAAGCATTGCGCGAACAACTTCTGAAT
>CAZFOM010000147.1:0-4489 GCA_964520155.1 uncultured Rickettsiales bacterium | reverse complement strand
GTTTTGTGGTGGTGACGTGCGTACTTGATGGTCAAGATAAATTAGCATCACCACGGCGGTTTCGACAGCGATTCCTGCCAGCGCGATGAACCCCACCGCCACCGCGACGGAGAAGTTATAATCGGCGAGATAGAGCATCCACACGCCACCGATTAACCCAAATGGCAATGACAGCATCACCATCAATGTGCGGTCAAGCCTGCCAAAATGCATCACCAGCAGTACGAAGATAATGGCGATGGTGGCAGGAATAGCGAAATTAAGTCGTTCGCGGGCTTCGAGCATTTGTTCAAACTGGCCTGACCAGCCGATGGAGTAACCGGCTGGCAGTTTGACCTTCTCAGCCACGATCTTTTGCGCTTCCTTCACATAACTGCCAATATCCCGATCAGCAATATCGACAAACACCCAGCCATTGAGACGGGCATTTTCCGATATAATCATCGGTGGTCCGTTAGTGATTTTTATCGAGGCTAGTTCACCTAATGGTATCTGTGCGTCATTCGGTGTCGCCACAAGGATGTTCTGCACATCCTCAATGGATTCACGGAAAGGCCGGTCATAGCGCAGCATGATGCCGTAGCGTTCGCGCCCTTGTACCGACTCAGTAATTTTCATACCGCCAAGCGCGGTGGCAATCACATCCTGCACCATGCCAAGGTCGATATTGTAACGGGCGATTGCCTCACGGTTTGGCTCGATTTCAAGGTATTTTGCGCCCACCACGCGGTCAGCGAAAGCAGAGCGTGTTCCCGGAACATCCTTCACCGCCTGTTCAACCTGTACCGCCACATCGCCAATGGTTTTAAGGTCACTGCCGGAAATTTTAATACCCACGGGTGTGCGAATGCCAGTCGTCACCATGTCAATGCGGATTTTGATGGGATAGCCGAAGCTGTTCACCAGTCCCGGCATTTTGGTTAAGGAGTCGAACTCCTTAATCAGCATCTCGGTAGTTAAGCCATCGCGCCATTCATCCTTCGGCTTGAGGTGTATCCATGTTTCGATCATCGAGATGGGCGCGGGATCGGTTGCCGTTTCTGCCTGTCCCGCTTTACCGAACACGGTTTCTACTTCCGGTACGGTTTTAATCGCACGGTTAGTGGTTTGCAGAATTTCCTTGGCCTTGGTAATGGATATTCCCGGAAGCGTGGTCGGCATATAGAGCAAATCGCCCTCATAAAGGGCTGGCATGAACTCGCTGCCGGTGCGGAGAATCGGAATTGCCATACTCACCAGCAGCGCACAGGCTACGGCTATGGTCAGCCACTTTGCCTTGAGTGCTTTGGCTAAAATGGGCTGGTAAATGGCAATAAAGAACCGGTTAATCGGATTGCGCTCCTCCGGTAATATTTTCCCGCGAATCAGCCATAGCATAAGCAATGGCACCACCGTCACAGACAGAATGGAAGCTGCCGCCATTGAGTAGGTTTTGGTGAAAGCGAGCGGCGAGAATAACCGTTCCGACTGACCAGTGAGTGCAAACACTGGCAGAAAAGATACGGTGATGATGAGGAGTGAGAAGAACAATCCGGGGCCCACTTCTTTTGCTGCCAGCAAGAGTGCATCACGCTTTTCCTGAAGCGTAGCATCAGCACGCATCTCCGAAAGTTTTCGGTGGGCGTTTTCTACCATCACGATGCTGGCATCCACCATCGCGCCGATGGCAATGGCAATGCCGCCAAGCGACATGATATTGGCGGTAATACCCTGCCATGACATAACGATAAATGCCGCCAGTACGCCCAGCGGCAAGGTGACGATGGCAACAAAAGATGAGCGCACATGCAGCAGAAAAATCAGGCAGACCAGCGCGACGACAATTGCTTCCTCGATCAGCTTGTGCGTGAGGTATTTCACTGATCCTTCAATCAGTGGGGCGCGGTCATAGACAGGTACAATTTCAACGCCTTCCGGCAATCCGGGCTTGATTTCCTCAATCTTTTTACGAATTGCCTCAATGACGTTGAGCGCATTTTCACCCGGACGCATGATGACGATTCCAGATACCACTTCACCTTCGCCGTTTAGCTCGGTCACACCGCGCCTGAGTTCTGGTCCTTCGACGATACGCGCCACATCTGAAAGCCTCACCGGTGTTCCACCTTCGGCTTTAATTACCAGCTTTTCCAAATCCTCGACTTTAGTGACATAGCCCTTCGAGCGCACCACAAATTCCGTTTCCGCCTGTTCGATAACGCGGCCACCGGCTTCCTGACTGGAAGCGCGTATGGCTTCCTGCAAGCGCATGAGTGGCACACCGTAAGCACGCAGTTTCACCGGATCGGCGAAAACCTGATATTCTTTCACGAAGCCGCCGACGCTGGCCACTTCCGATACGCCGCGCACGGTGGCCAGTTCAAACTTCAAGAACCAATCCTGCAAGGAACGAAGCTGAGATACGTCATGCTTGCCACTTTTATCGACCAGTGCATACTGATACACCCACCCCACGCCCGTGGCATCGGGACCGATCTGAGCTTTGGCATTGGGTGGTAAGGTTGCCTGAATTTTAGAAAGAGCCTCAATCACCCGTGACCTCGCCCAGTATAAATCCGTACCGTCCTTGAAAATCACATAGACAAAGGATGCGCCAAACATCGAAAAACCGCGCACTACCTTTGCTTTTGGCAAGCCAAGCATAGCAGTTGACAATGGATAGGTGACCAAATCCTCGATAATCTGAGGCGACTGCCCTTCAAAATCCGTGCGGACGATAACCTGTGTGTCCGACAGATCAGGAATCGCATCAAGCGGTGTGCGCTGTACGGCTAAAATGCCGCCCACTAAAATTAACAGTGCGAGAATGGAAACCAGCAACGGGTTATTCGCTGACCAGTCAATCACACGGGCGATAAAGGTTTTGGTAGGGTCATGCGCGAGGTTATTATTGTGCATTGCTGCCTCCGCTGATTTTGTTGAGTGATTCGCGCAGATTCGATTCTGAATCGATCAGGAATTGACCATTGACGACGACTTCTTCTCCCTCAGCCAGCCCTTCCGTGATTTCTGTGCGCCCTTCGGCAGTAAAACCCGTTTGCACACGTCGCGCCTGAAACTTACCATTACCTAGCGCAAGGATAACATGGCTGCCGCTGGTATCTCTCAACACGGCGGAGCTCGGTACGCTCACGCGCTCGGATGCGATACCGGAAAATGTCACCGTGGCATAGCCAGCAGGTTTCAGCAGGGTATCAGGATTCTCAACCACCAGCCGCGCTTTACCAGTGCGCGTTTCCGGCGTGATAGTGGGATAGATATAATCTACTGTCGCTTCCATCTCGTGGGCACTGCCAGTAATACTGACCTTCGCTGCATCCCCCTCCTTGATTTGGCTTAAATCTTTCTCAGTAATCGCCGCTTCCACCCATATGCTTGATAAATCTTGCACATGGCCGATTTCAGCATTTACCTCCAGATAATGGCCTTTGCGAATTTCCAGCTGATTCAGAATACCATCGGCGGGAATGTAGAACGGCACGCTTTCATATGCCTTGCCATTTTTGGCAATCGCGCCTAGTGCTTTGTCATCCACACCCAGCAGCTTCATGCGCTTGCGTGCGGCAGCGGCAAGGTCTTTATATCCTGCCTTCATCGCGGCGAGATAATCATTCTGCAACGCCAGTAATTCAGGGCTATAGAGCGTATAGAACAAATCACCCTTTTTTACCCTGTCGCCCACTGCGCTATATTTCAGATCATCCACACGGCCTTCCACCTGACTGAACATATCCCAGCGGATACGCTCGTTTTCCATGATAATGCCGGTGGCACGGAAGCCACCGTCTAGCGTCATCTTCATCACTTTCTCAGTACGCACTCCCATTTTCTGTACATTGTCCGGGCTGATAGAAATCACAGGTTTGCCACCGCTTTCTTCCATACCGGATTCATCGGCATATTTCGGTACCAACTCCATATCCATGAATGGTGACTTGCCGGGTTTATCGAATTTCTTTCCCGGCACCATCGGATCATGCCAATAAAGCACTTTACGGCCTGAGTTATCCTGCACGACATTGCTGGACGCTTCTTCGGCATGGTTGTGACCATGATTGTGTTCAATCGCCACCAAATCCATGCCGCAGATCGGGCATTGACCGGGTTTGTCGGAAATAATCTGCGGGTGCATCGGGCAGGTATATTTCACCGCTGCGTCTTCCGCATGTGCATCTGCTACGCTCATATTGTGGGTGGTATGGCTATCCGATGATGGAACAAAGCTGCGATATGCCTGAAACAGGCTGGTTGTTGCCAGAAGTGCGCCTATGACAAGGATTGTTTTTTTCTTATTCATGGCGCTCTCCCTGAACAATATAACGGTTAAAATCGGCGACGAGCGCGGTGTGCTTCGCCCGCTCCGTTGCCGCCTGCGCCCGCACCGAAAAGGCTTCCCGCCGGGTTTTGAGGATCATGGCAAAATCGCCTTTGCCTGCCTCATACTCCCTCGAAGCGGCGTCCGCCGCCGCTTTCAGGAGAGATTCCTTCT
>CAZFOM010000146.1:0-4587 GCA_964520155.1 uncultured Rickettsiales bacterium | reverse complement strand
CTCGTCACGCAGACCGCGAATATCACCACCGCCTTTGCGTTTGGAGAGTTCACCTTCCTTGGTTTTGAGTAGCGCCAGATGGCCAAATACAGGAGGCTTGCCGCCGATTGCCTCAAAAATCTGAATCTGCACGGCAGTGTTGCTCACATGGTCTTCGCCGCGAATGATATGCGTGATCTTATACTCAATGTCATCTACCACCGAAGCGAGTGTGTAGAGCGGCACACCATCCTCACGCACCAACACAGGATCGCTTACATGTGCACCTTGAAACTTCACTTCACCGCGAATCAGGTCGTTCCAAATAATATCCTTATCCTCGAGCAGAAACCGGTAATGCGGTTTGCGTCCCTGCTTGTGATATTCATCTTTTTGTGCATCGGTGAGCTTGAGTGCTGAGCGATCATAGACGGGTGGCAGGCCACGCGACGCCATCATCTTGCGCTTGATTTCGAGTTCTTCCGCTGTCTCGTAGCACGGATAGAGGCGACCATTGGCAAGGAGTTTTTGTTTCGCTTCTTCGTACTTCGCATAGCGATCCGATTGCTTGAAAAACCCATCCCATTTCAGCCCGAGCCATCCTAAATCCTCTTCGATGGCGGCGGCAAATTCGGGGCGCGAGCGATCTTGATCCGTATCATCCAGGCGCAGGAAAAACTCGCCGCCATGTTTTTTGGCAAACAGCCAGTTCACCAGTCCGGTGCGGACATTGCCGACATGGAGATAGCCGGTGGGTGACGGGGCGATACGGACGCGAACGGTCATAACAATAGGAAAAGTTTGGTTTTTTTGCGTTGCTCAGAGCTATACGAGTGCAATCGGGTGAAATCAAGCATTCTTAAAAACATGCTGTTTTCCGCGAGTTTGGAAAGAAAATGTTAATAATCCTGTGGTAGGATGAAGCTATGGGAATGGATCTTTTAGCCCTGCGTACTACCTCAAGGTCACGCTTTGACACCAAGCGGCTCAAGAATTTCTCGCACCAGATTTTGCTGGGACTCACCCGCGCCACTCCGATCTGGGGATTTCCGGCGGTAATCTCCGGCGATGGCTATCCGTTCATCAATCAACGTACGAAACAAGTGCCAACCATCATGCTCGATCTGGTGGGTGATACAGATGATAATGATACCATCCGCACCATTGGCATCATACTGTCCGAATCCGTGCGCGCACTCGATCAGGACTCACAGTTTTTTCAGCGCGTGCAGATGCTGACACTCAATAACGGCAATGGTCGCTACAGTATCATCGTGCAGGCACTGGATTCACGCGACCTCGGCGAACTCCCCTACTTTCTCCACATCCACCGCTACCATATCCTAAAGACGGTGTTTGCAATCATAGATGCGCTGGGTGGGCAAACTGACGCTTCAACCATCGCATTGCATTAGGTCGTCATCGCGAGCTTTTTTTGTCATGCCGCATTTATTGCGGCATCCAGCGGACCCCGCAACACGTGCGGGGTGACAGGGCTGGGTACCTGCAAACCTAACGTAAAAAATGCGTTATTTCTTAAACACATTAGTAATCGGATATCGCCGATCGCGACCAAACGCCATGCCAGTGATTTTGACACCCGGGGGTGATTGTCGGCGTTTGTATTCGGCTGAGTAGAGCAGTCGTGCCACGCGCTCGACAGTGGCAGCATCATAGCCCTGCGCGACAATGTCTTCGGTCGAAAGCTGCTGTTCGACAAGCCGTTCTAAAATCGCGTCGAGCACATCGTAAGGCGGCAGTGAATCCTGATCTTTCTGGTTGGGCTTGAGTTCAGCGGTCGGTGCTTTGGTCAGAATCCGCTTGGGAATCACATCGCGCGCGTCACACAGGCTGTTTTGCGGCAGCGACTGATTACGCCATTCACTGACTTTATATACCGTCGTTTTATACACGTCTTTGAGCACCGAATACCCGCCGCACATATCGCCATATAGCGTCGCATAGCCCACCGACATTTCCGATTTGTTGCCGGTGGTGAGCACCATCAGCCCCTCTTTATTACTGATTGCCATCAGCACCATCCCGCGCAGACGCGACTGGATGTTTTCCTCTGTTATATCGTTACTCTTATTTGCAAAGCGTGGTTGCATCATCGCACCCAGCGCGCGCATTCCTTCTTCAATCGAAATCGTATCGAGCGCGATGCCCAGCCGCTTCGCGCATTCAGCCGCGTCTTCCAAACTTTCCTTAGAGGTATAAGGCGAAGGCAGCATCACCGCATGTACACGGTTTGCTCCCAGCGCATCCACCGCGACCGCTGCCGTGAGTGCGGAATCAATTCCGCCGGATAATCCCAAAACCACACCTTTGAAACGGTTTTTCTCCACATAATCTCGAAGCCCCAGCATCATCGCCTGATAGACGGTTTGTGCGTCCGAAAAATGCGGAGGCAATGGCTCCGCCTCACACACCCATCCATCTTTCGTGCGCTGCCAGTGCGATACGGTCAGGCTTTCCTGAAACGCCGCCAGCTTGATCTGCTCTCCGCCTTCATGGTTGAGCACAAACGAGCGCCCGTCGAACACCAATTCATCCTGTCCACCCACCATATTCACATACACAACGGGACGTCCCGTCTCACTCACGCGCGACTGGATGGTCTGACGACGTTTGCTCGCTTTACCCATTTCATACGGGCTCGCGTTCATAGATAAAAACAATTCCACATCCTGCGAGGCGAGATGTTTCGGGATTGCCGATCCCCAGGCATCTTCACAGATCAGCACACCAAGCCGAATACCGCGCCAGCGTATTGCGTTTGGCAGAGTGCCCGGAGTAAAAACACGTTTTTCATCAAACACGCCGTAATTGGGTAACATCACCTTATGCTGCGTGTATTGGCGCTTTCCTACTTCCAGAAAAAATGCAGCATTGTGTAGCACATCGCGTTCGCGCCAGATTCCCCCGACGAGCATCGCGGCAGAATGTGTGGCGGTTTCTTTGGCGAGTGCATCGACCGCATCCATCGCCGCATCCTGAAAGGCTTTTTTGAGCACCAGATCTTCCGGCGGATAGCCTGTGATCGTCATTTCAGGAAACACCACCAGATCCGCACCCTGAGCGGCGAGCGTTCGATACGCATCACGGATTTTTGCGACATTACCCGCCACATCACCCACGGTAGGATTGATCTGGGCGATACCGATATGCAGTGTCTGCGGGTTCATATGGTTGGCTATAGCGCCTTTTCCAATTCCGGTAGAATCTGGAACAGGTCTCCCACCAATCCGTAATCGGCAATTTCAAAAATGGGGGCGTTTTCGTCCTTGTTGATTGCCACGATGACCTTACTGTCTTTCATGCCGGCAAGATGCTGGATCGCGCCCGATATTCCAACCGCAATATAGAGTTCAGGTGCAACCACTTTTCCGGTTTGCCCGACCTGATAATCATTGGGCACATAGCCCGCATCCACCGCCGCACGCGAGGCACCGATGGCAGCATTCAGTTTGATGGCAATCGCATCGAGTAATTTGAAATTCTCTGCCGATCCGAGGCCACGCCCACCGGAAATCACCACCCGCGCCGAAGCCAGATCAGGCCGTTCCGATTTGCTTTCTTCCTTGCTCACAAACCGGCTGGAAGGATGCGCGGCAGGTGCATTGAGCGTTACCACTTCCGCATTGCCACCACTGGCTGCCGCATCAAATGCCGTACCGCGCACGGTGATGATTTTTATCGCGTCCGTGGTTTTGACCGTCTCTATTGCATTGCCTGCATAGATCGGACGCTTGAACGTATCGGGTGCCAGTACCTCGATGATTTCCGATATTTGTGCTACATCCAAAAGTGCGGCGATGCGTGGCATTACGTCCTTACCCGTCGAAGTCGCTGCCCACAGCACATGAGTATAGCCTTCCTTCTTTATAATCTCCGCAAGCCACGACGCTACGGTTTCTGCAAGAATCTCCGTAAACACTTCGCCCTTTGCGTAGAGCACGCGCTTGATACCCATAAGCTGAGCCGAAGCGGCATCCGCCACCGCGCTCATCAGCAACAGATCCACATCCGGCGTGATTTTCGTTGCAGCCGTTACGGTCGCTCTTGTTGCCTTCACGATCTCTTTGCCGTTATGATCGGCGATTACCAATGCTTTCATGACATTACCTCTTTATGGGTGCAACCTACGGGAAATACGTCTTTCGTGCAATATGAAGCACTTACATGCCGGTTAATACTTTTTTAAGCATTACCACCCGATAATATAAAGAGTTACTCCCAAAAGGACGCCCAATGAAAAATACGCACACTAACCAAACCGGATTCACGCTGATCGAGCTTTCGATCGTGCTGGTGATTATCGGCCTGCTCGTGGGTGGGATTATTATTGGGAAGGACATGATTCGCAGCGCTCAGTTGAAAAGCGCGATGTCCGATATAGAAACGATAATAGCTGCAACGAGATCATTTAAGGACAAGTTCAAAGCACTGCCCGGAGACATGCCAAACGCAACGGATTTCTGGGGTACACGAGCGAGCTGCCCTGGCCCCGCTTCCGGAACGAGGACCTGCAATGGTAATGGCAATGAAAGAGTGGATAATGGGTCAATAGCGCCCGGTCATCTCGAGCAATATATATTCTGGCAT
>CAZFOM010000145.1:0-4606 GCA_964520155.1 uncultured Rickettsiales bacterium | reverse complement strand
CTATATTACTTAGCACCTCATTATTCCAGAACCTGAGTACATGATAACCGGCGCGTTCCATCATGACTGTTCGCTCTAAATCTTCTGTTTGTTTCTCTGGTTCATTATGCTGTCCGCCATCCACCTCAACGATTAATCGGGCTTCTGAGCAGTAAAAATCTGCGATGTATTGACCGATCGGCTGTTGTCGTCTGAATTTGACTCCTAGTTTCCTATCACGCACATGATCCCAGAGTTTTTTTTCTGCCTCAGTACTTGCTGCGCGAAGTGTCTTGGCTTGTTGTAGAGCGCTTTGTGTATACTGATGTTCTGCTAATTTCTGATACCCCTCCCGACTCGCGTTGCTCGTCTGCCCTCCCTCAAGGGGAGGGCGTAAGGTGGCATACCACTTCATCGCATCGATGATATTACCATGATAACTCAAATCCTGCGGGCGGTGTTTGCTGAGAAGACCTTCATCACAAGCCCATACGACTATATCGGCTGCGGCTTCGATCTCTTCGATCTTATAGCGATCTTGTAATTTTTTGTATCCGGCGAAATAGAGTACTTTACTATTATTCTCGCGTAGCGCCTTACCAATTGAAAATAGTACGGCATTGCCAAGCCCGCCGCCCACCAGCATCACGGTACTGTTTTTGTGGATTTCGGTCGGAGTACCGGTTGGGCCCATCAGAATCACCGGTTCACCGACCCGCAGATGCGCGCAGAGATCGGACGATCCTCCCATCTCGAGCACAATTGTCGCAATCAGGCCTTTCTCTTTATCCACCCATGCGCCGGTCATGGCAAGGCCTTCCATGGCGAGCGTGGTGCCATTCACGCGTAGCGCGTTCGCTTCATAATTTTGCAGACGGTAAAACTGCCCTGGTTCGAACCTTCTGGCGGCCAGCGGCGCATGTACCACTACTTCCACGATATTGGGGGTGAGGCGATTCACTGCATGTACGGTGGGTCGTAGTAAGCTGTTTAAGCGTGAAAGAAACGCAGTATTATCTTCTGACGTGCTGGAATCGCGTGCGGCAAGCACCTGTGAAACGGTTGGATAACCTTGCTTAGCGCTACCCATGGCTTTCACTACATTACCTGCAAAGGACGGGTGTAGATCACCGAAGAAGCTGATAGCGCGACCATCTTTTTCCTTTGCGAGTAATACGTGTGGTGCGGAAGGCTTTGCACTTTTTTCCGGCACCACCTTTTGTCCCGATTCATCTACGGCCTGAAAATATTTTCCGTGAAGCGTGAGCGCATTTGGGAATTCGCGTTGTAGTACCGTATTCGGTGACGTACCGGCTGCGACTAGTACAGTGCGAGCAGGAGAGGTAAGTGTTGTTCCATCTTTTGTTTGTTTGAATTTCACTGCGGATGCGTGCCCAAACCGATCCACTTCGATTGCCGTTGGTTCAAGATTCTCGCAAAACCCAATGCCTTCCTGAAATGCGAGCTCAACTTCCTCATGATTTAAGCGATACGAAGGTGCATCCACCAATTGTTTACGGTACGCGATTTTCACCCCGCCCCATGCATTCATGAGCGCCAACAGATCAGGCTCGCGATGCTCGCGTGCGGCCTTCTCACGCTCAGCGCGAATGGTGCGGGCATGGGTAATGAACTCATCGGCAATGATTGCTTCCTCTTCGCTGTAGCGTTTACGAACCGAGGATTCGCCATAAGTTTTGCAAAGCTGTTCGTATCGCGTAAGGAATTTTTCGACCTGACGTGGATAGTAAGCAAGCGATTCGGTGGCGGTATCAATGGCGGTCAGACCCCCACCGATTACCACAACTGGCAATCGCAATTGTAGATTCGCAATCGAATCCTGTTTGGCGGCACCGGTGAGCTGCAATGCCATGAGAAAATCGGATGCAGCGCGTACCCCGCGTGCAAGCCCGTTTGGAATATCGAGCACGGTGGGTTTGCCTGCACCCATACACAGGGCGATATGATCAAATCCCAGTTCCCAGGCGCTCTCGATGGTGAGGGTGCTACCAAACCGCACCCCGCCGATCATCGAAAACTGTTCGCGACGTTCGAGCAGTAGGCGAATCACTTTGAGATAGTTTTTATCCCAGCGCACGGTGATGCCGTATTCTGCAACCCCACCGAAACCTGCTAGCACGCGCTCGTCGAGCGATTCGCGTAGCAGAGAAATATCCTTAATCGGCGTAAATGCGGTACGGTTTCCATGTACATCCACCCCACTCACATTTGCATCCACCGGCTCGATCTTTAGTCCGTCAATGCCCACCACCGTATGTCCGTCATTCATCAGATGGTGTGCAAGCGTGTAGCCCGCAGGCCCAAGCCCTGCGATGAGCACCTTTTTACCCGTCGGCGCTTTCGGGATTGGGCGTCCCAGATTGAGTGGGTTCCAGCGCGTGAGCAGTGAATAAATCTCAAACCCATATGGCAGTTCGAGAATATCTTTGAGCGTGCGCGTTTCGGCTTGCGGGATATTCACCGGATCCTGCTTTTGATAAATACAGGATTTCATGCAGTCATTGCAGATGCGGTGTCCGGTGCCCGCACACATCGGGTTATCAATGGTAATCACCGCCAGCGCCCCGAGCGGCACACCTTCGGATTTTAGGAAATTCATTTCCGAAATTTTTTCCTCGAGCGGACATCCGGCGAGCGGAATATCAAGGGGAGATTTTTTATAGGTATCAGCTTTCAGCTTTCGGCTTTCAGCTTCTGAAAGCTGATCGCTGGCAGTTGGCAGCTTTTCTTTCAATCCCTTGGAGCAACTATCCTTGCCCTGATTATGGCACCAGATGCAGTAGTTGGTTTCATCGAGAGCTTTCTCAAGTGATCCGCCGTCATCGGTCAGATTAAAGCCTTCACGGTGACGGTGGTGGTGCGATTTCAGTACCGTGATACCATCCTGGATTTCGGTTGCGACCGGCACAAGATGGTAGGGATCGAGCTTACGCGGTGTTTTGAACAAAATCCCGCTGGCATGTTGTGCCTTACCCGCTTCGGTGAGGCACGCCCACGCCGCGTATTGCGCGGCGAGTTCGAGTGATTCTTTGTGTTCCTCTTCTTTGTCGAGCCAGCCCATGACGGCATGAGCGAAGGATAGCTCGAATTGAAGAATTGAAGAATTGAAGAATTGAAGAACGAAAGAATCATGCGTCTTTCTACAATTCTCCAGTTCCTCAATTCTCCAACTCTTCTTCAATGCCCGTCGCTGCACAAACAGACGCTTACAGCTATAGAGCGGTGCTAGCGTAAAATGTTTTTCTTTGAGTGCAGTAAGTTCGCTACGAATGCCAAACAATTCCGCGATGAAATCTTCGACATGTGGTGCGGCGTCAATGATCAGTTGCGAGTGTTCTTTATCATTTAATGCATCGGGATTGGCGCGTGCCGTCACCAAGCGGTTATGCACACCGGCATTAGATGCTGACAGATGCGCGATGAATGAGGCATCAAGCGCCACCAAACCGTCGCGCGTATAGAGTTGTTCGAACGAAATCCCGTGTGCCAGCTTCATGGTGATTATATTTCTCCGCCGAGGAAATCGCTTTGGCTGAACAGGCTATTATTACGCACGGGATCCACGAATTGTTTTTCGACATAGTGAAGCAACTGCGCCACCGATTGTTCTATCGATTGCATCGTAGTTTCGATGACGAGATCAGGATTTTCGGGTTCTTCATAGGGTGCGGACACACCGGTGAACTCTTTAATTTCACCGCTACGCGCGCGTTTATACAACCCTTTCACGTCGCGCTGTTCGCACGCCGAGACATCGGCTTTTACATGCACGAGATGAAAATGCTCCGGTGCTGCCGCGCGCGCGCGCTTACGATCTTCGCGGTAAGGCGATATGAACGACGTGATCACAATCGTGCCGGACTGGGCAAAGAGAGCGGCGACTTCTCCGACGCGACGGATATTTTCCGAGCGGTCGGAGGCGGAAAAACCTAAATCCTTGTTGAGCCCAAAGCGGACATTGTCGCCGTCGAGCACGAACACCTGATACCCTTTGGCAAAAAGCTGCTGTTGCAGCTCCAATGCCAGTGTAGATTTGCCCGAACCCGAAAGTCCGGTAAGCCAGAGCACTCCACCCGTGTGACCATTGAGTGCCGCGCGTTGCTCAGGCGTGATTTTCAAATCCATCTGCGTGATATTTTGAGATACCACCGTTGGAGTTTTGACGCGCTGGTTGGGTATCCGGTCAAGATTGATAATACCGCCGCCTGCAACGTCATATCCATCTACCACGACAAATCGTCCGAGTGTGGGATGCGTGTGGTGGGCATCGAGCGCCACCAACCCACGCGCACGAAAAACCACTTCTGCGACGGCGCCTTTTTGAACAGCATTAGCCACATCTGAAGACAGGCTAGTAGTATCTACGACTTTCTCAATCGTTTTGACTTCGGCAAAAAACGCACTCGTTGCGAGTTTGATTTTATAGCGGTTACCCACTTTCAACGGTTTCTGACCTAGCCAGAACAGATGCGCGCGAAACAGATTGGTGATGGTTGGAGCATGGTCTTCGTGGCTAATGATCTGGCCGCGCTCGACAAAGGCCTGTTCGGTCAGCGTGATGCCCACCGACTCACCTGCATGCACGCGAATTTTGTCAGTATTTTCC
>CAZFOM010000144.1:0-4612 GCA_964520155.1 uncultured Rickettsiales bacterium | reverse complement strand
CATACTGATTGCGGCTGATGCTGCTTTTAAGCGTCTGTCCCATCCAGTCAAACGGCACATCAATTTTCTCTTCTGTGCTCAGGCGCTCCTTGATTTCACGGGTCAGCACCATCAGTTTCTTAAGGGCTTCCGGCTCGGCTTTGGCAATATCAATTTTGTTGTAGCGCAACATACGCTCGGCAATCGCATAATCGAAATCATCACCACCGAGCGATAAATCTCCGCTGCTGGCGAGCACACGAAACACGCCTTTTTCGAGAAGTAATAGGGATAGATCGAACGTGCCGCCGCCCAGATCATAGATCGCGTAAATGCCTTCGGCGCTTTTTTCTAACCCATAGGCAAGCGCCGCAGCGGTTGGCTCGTTGATGAGTCGCAGCACTTCGAGACCTGCAATGCGCGCGGCGTCTTTAGTTGCAGTGCGCGCCGCATCATCGAAATAGGCCGGAACCGTGATTACAGCTTTGGTGACGGGCTTGCCCATCGCCTGTTCGGCCAGACCGCGCAGGTGCTTCAAAATATCCGATGAAATCTCAACCGGCGACATCAGACGATCCTGTATCCGCAGGCGCACCATGCCTTCACTGATCGAGGTATCCATCGGGTAAGACTGCGCAGCACTGATAGTTTGCGCATCTTCCAGTCCACGCCCCATCAATCGCTTGATGGATTTAATGACGTTGGTTTTTCCTTCGGCAAGTGCGGCAACAGCAGATTTTCCCACGATCGCTTTTCCCTCTGGCGCATACCACACCACCGAAGGCACCAGCGTTCCGCCGCATATATCGTGAAGCACAGTCGGCTTCTCATCGCTCGAGAATGCAACTACCGAGTGCGTCGTGCCCAGATCAATGCCGATCGCAAGCTCATCTGCATGCGGCAATGGGGTTTCGCCTGGCTCGTGTATCTGAAGTAGGGTCATGCGGTTCGCAGGTGCGTGTTTTTCTTCTGAATGCGTATATCTTCCAGACACTTCTGGAGGTAGCCGAGACGGATAGTGAGTTGCGCCGCGTTTGGCAAGTCATTTTGCGTGAAAGCCTGGGACAAATCCGAGAGGATTTCCCGTGTGTCCGATTCCACCTGAGTCGCCAGATTATCAAGCGTTTCAGGCGATTCTGCCTCGGAAATCTGTTCGCGTATATCCAGAATAGTCAGCAGTAATTCCTGCGTAGGTTTGATGGAATCTTCTTCACTACCAACGCGTATGCCATTTTGCCCTAAGATATACTGCGCGCGCTTGAGATCCGATTTGAGCGTCGCATACGCCTCATTGATCTGCGTGCTAAGCAGTGCCGCCTTGGTCTTTTCTTCTGGCGATTTGCCTACCATCCGGTCAGGATGATATAATTGCTGCGCTTTGATATAGGCGGATTCAAGTACCTTAATGGAAATGTCAAAGACCGGGTTTAGCCCTAACAGCGCGAAAAAATCCGTCATCAGATCCGCTTTTCCTGTATGAGCATAATGGCTTTGAGCATAGCGTTAATACGGGTTTGATAGCCTGGGCCCTGTGCTTTCAACCATTCGTATATGTCACTGTCCAGCCGTAAGGTTAAGCTGCGCTTGCTGGAAGGGGTCAGGGCATTGGCCAGTGTATAGAATTTTTTATCCAGCGGCGGAATATCCGAATAATCGATCTGATCATCGGTTATTGCATCCAATGCTACTCGCTGTTTTTTAGTTAAACGCGTAGGTTTTTTAGGATTTGCTGCGTAGTAAACGGTCGTAGATTTCTTTTTCATCCGAATTTCCCTTTCTTGCACTGATTATGCGTATGTTTTTTCCACGAACCGTATGCACGATCACAAACACTCGCCCTTCAATCTTGCCGAGTGAAATAAAACGCTTTTCACCGTAGGGCTTGCGCTTGTCCTCCCAAGTGCAGTGCTTAGGATCCTCAAACACCCGTACTGCATAGGGAAATGTGACACGATGTTTTGCGGCATTACGGGCTGCTTTAGCTGAATCCCACTCGTACATCATGCTATATGTAATTCTACCAGATTAGGTACGTTTGTAAATACATTTGTATTTACACATGGAAGGATTCGCCGCAGCCGCACCGGCCTTTTTCGTTCGGGTTGCGGAAGGTGAAGCCGCTTTTCATTTTCTCTTCCACATAGTCCATTTCGGTACCGATCAGGAACATCACGGCCTTAGGATCTATCAGTACTTTCACGCCTTTATCTTCGACGACTTCGTCGAACTTGCCTATCTCGTCGGCATATTCAATCGTGTAGGAAAGCCCCGAACAGCCTTTCGTACGCACACCAACTTTGATTGCAAGCGTCGGTTTGTCGCGCTTCGCCATGAGCGCTTTGATGCGTTCGGCGGCGGTGTCTGTGATGGTGATGGGTGCGGGCATTCTCGTATTACATTGTCATGCTGAACTTGTTTCAGCATCCATGCCTAAACAAATTCTATGGTTGATTGGTACATGGATCCTGAAACGAGTTCAGGATGACAGTATTATCCTGCCTTCTTTAGTTCAGGGTTCTGCTTCGCCTTATAATCCGCAATCGCCGCTTTGATCGCGTCTTCGGCGAGTACCGAGCAGTGAATTTTTACCGGCGGGAGTGCGAGATATTCGGCAATCTCGGTATTCTTGAGCGCCATGGCTTCATCCACCGATTTACCCTTGACCCACTCGGTCACCAGCGAGCTCGAAGCAATGGCCGAACCGCAACCAAAGGTCTTGAACTTTGCATCCTCAATGATGCCTTTTTCACTGACCTTGATTTGCAGCTTCATCACGTCGCCACATGCCGGCGCACCGACAAGACCAGTGCCAACATTGGCATCCGCCTTGTCCATCGAACCGACGTTGCGTGGATTCTCATAATGATCAATTACTTTTTCGCCATAAGCCATAGTTGTTCTCCTTAACTCACCGTTTAATTGTATCCTTAGAATTTAGCTTCACACATATTTGATTAAGTGTTTCTGCGATTATATATCTCATTGCCCATATTTTTTTATTACTACGTACTTCTGGGGTATCCATTTCATTATTCAGCCGACCTTGCTCCTTTTTCAAGTAAGCACTGATTTCCGATGGATCAGGATATGTTGAAAAAGCATGACTAATTATAGATAAGGTTGCCTGCCTGATGTTACCTACATTATCATCATTCAGCGTTACTTTATGATGCTTAAGCATATCAATCCTCTGACGTTCGATGATACCGTAAGCTGCATCAATTACATTTTTCTTTAGAGTGATATTCCTGCTCAATGTCCTGCCCACTCAATCTTGCTTAAATCCACGCCTTCCTGCACCATCTCCCACAGCGGCGACATTTCGCGCAGGCGCTCGATGCTGCTGGTCACGGTTTTGATCGCGTAATCCACTTCTGCTTCGGTAGTGAAGCGACCAATACCGAAACGAATAGAAGTATGCGCGAGTTCTTCGTTTACGCCAAGCGAGCGCAGCACATAAGATGGTTCAAGCGATGCGGAAGTACAGGCAGAGCCTGATGATACCGCAAGGTCTTTGATCGCCATGATCATGGATTCGCCTTCGATATAGGCAAAGCTCAGATTGATGTTGCCCGGGTAGCGCTGCACGCGGTCGCCGTTCAGATACACATCCTTGATATTATCCATACAGGCAGTGAGGAATTTCTCGCTCAGTCGACGCACATGTTCTGCGTCTTTACCCATTTCGGCTTTGGCGATTTTGGCCGCCTCACCGAGCCCTACGACCATTGGGGTGGGCAAGGTGCCAGATCGCATACCTCGCTCCTGACCGCCACCGCTCATCATCGCTTCGATGCGGATGCGCGGACGACGACGCACATAGAGTGCCCCGATTCCTTTCGGGCCATAAATTTTGTGACCTGAGATGCTCATCAGGTCAATGTTCATCGCTTCGACATCGAGCGGAATCTTGCCGAACGCCTGCGCGCAATCGGTGTGGAAGAACACGCCACGCTCACGGCAGATTTTGCCAATTTCCGCAAGCGGCTGGATCACGCCGATTTCGTTATTGATGCCCATCACCGAAACGATGACGGTGGTATCTTTGATCGCTGCTTTCAATGCTTCAAGATCAATCAGGCCGTTTGGCTGCACGGGCAGATAGGTGACTTCAAACCCTTCCTGCTCGAGATGGCGGCAGGAATCCAGCACGCATTTATGCTCGGTGACAACGGTGATGATATGGTTTTTCTTATCTTTGTAAAAACGCGCAACACCTTTAAGGGCAATGTTGTTGGACTCGGTCGCACCAGACGTAAAAATGATCTCTTTTTCGTTGGCATTGATGAGTGCCGCGACATGCTCACGCGCCACTTCACCGGCTTCTTCCGCTTCCCAACCATAGGCATGGCTGCGCGAATGCGGGTTGCCAAACTTCTCGAGAAAATACGGTTTCATCGCCTCAAACACTCGCGGATCCATCGGCGTCGTCGCCTGATAATCCAGATAAATCGGTAGCTTAATGCCATCCGCAGTCTTTGGGGTATTCACCATAATCTCTCACGTTTTTTTATTTATTGTTCTTAGGTTAGTATAGCTGATTATTTTAGTCAACTATTATCCATACGGCCTCTCACGCTGCTTTCGGATGCAGGCGCTCATAGAGCTTTTTCCAAGCGTTCGCAATGGTTTT
>CAZFOM010000143.1:0-4689 GCA_964520155.1 uncultured Rickettsiales bacterium | reverse complement strand
ATATAATAGAATTATGGATATAAGCCTGACGCTGCGAACCATACGAGAAAAATGCCCTGCCTTCGATTTCGGACGCGATGTGCTGGTGCCTATCTATCGCGCCGGCGCCAGAAAACTCGCACGCTGGATCTGGAAGCCCGAATTCATCGGATTTGAAAAACTGCCCAAAGACGGGCCTGTGCTCCTCATTGCCAACCATGTCTCGTATGTCGATGGGGTGATTCTCTATGCCGCATGTGACAGGCCGGTGCGGTTCTTGATGGATGGATTGATTTTCAGGTTGCCGCTGGTGCATCATTTCATGTCGCTCGCCCGCGCTATTCCTATTTTGCCCAACCGCGAGAGCGTGACCCGAGCCTTTGCCGATGTTTCCGAAGCACTCAGAGCCGGTGAGGTGGTCTGCGTGTTTCCCGAAGGACAACTCACCTTCACTGGAAGTCTTGGTCGATTTCGGCCAGGCATCGAGTCCATAATCAAACGCGATCCGCTACCCGTCTATCCGGTCGCCATCAACGGACTATGGGGATCCATCTTCAGCCGGAAATACCGGCGATCTCGCTTTCGCTGGTGGCCGCGCAATCTGGGTGCCAGAGTGCAGGTGATCTGCGGCGATCCCATCCCCGCACCAGAAGTGAATGTCAACCGCCTCCAGCGCGAAGTGCTGAGGCTTAAGCATTTATTAAATAATCAGTAACTTTTTACCTGTCTTGCTTTCCTGTAACGGCTTTTTAACCAAATCCCGTCATACTGCGAGTTCAGTATAGGCAGCGTTATGAGCGACGAAGAGACATTCACCCCCACATTGGCACAGCTCCAAGAGCTTCGCGAAAATCCAGACATAACCGAACATAATGTGAAAGTTGTGTGGTGGATCTTGAACCGTTTTTCACAAAGCGGCATCCAAGAAGCACAGTTTCTTGCATTGTTGGACTTGGAAAATGAGGTAAACCGTTTCGTCAATGAAATGACTGACTCAGAAAAGGCCACTCGACGTTTCAACTATGAATTTTTTAATGAGCGATTGGCCGATCTGGCAAAGATAACGCCTGATGACGAAGGAAGATTTTACTTCGAAATACCGAGTCTAGAAAATAAACAGCAAATTCGGCAACATAAAATCAACCTAACCTCATTGAGTGTGAGGGAGCTTGTAAGTGTGGCGGTGCAGTTCAAACAAACAATAATGGATGAACTTTTTTCTCACCTGCGTCCCACGTTTTTTGCGTACCTGGATGAGCAGACCTTAGCGGAACAAAAAAGAATCGTAGACCTGCTCCATACCTCTGAAAAGCTCAGAGCTATCGATTGGCCAGCCAGCGAAACGCTGAAGGAAATTGTAAACTCCAGATCATTATCTACGATGAGTTTGACGGATGGATCTCGTGGCTGTGCGATGGTTCGAGCGCTTACGGGGTTATCCTTTTCAGACGAACAACTGCAAACATTACAGAGCATAGTGCCCGAGCTGATGGACTGCTTCGAAGCGGTTCCGAGAACAAAACATGACAATTCAGTTTATTCCATAACAATACTATCTCGGTTTATTGCGGGTTTAGGAGAGTTAAGGGTAGAAAATGACAAGCACGCGGTGGTGTCTTTCGATGGATTATCCGTGCCGGTCAACATTATTGCAGAGGGTCAGAGAACCGTCCACACCATGATGGCGCGCCAAATCCTTGATGCTGCAACACTAGTCCGCAGAGCATTCAACGAACAGGTGGCTGCTCAGATCATTCCCTATATTGAAGTAAAACTTCCTGAGCTTGTGGAAAAAGAAAAACATGAAGCACAAGTGCAAGAGCAGCAAAAACAACTAAAACAGCAACAGAAAATACGGGACGCACTGGGCGACGATGCTGCGTTTATCAGGATTAAAGAAACATCGGGCAGTTGCGGACTATTCGACAAACGCCACCCTGAATTTGTGATTAACTATGCGGCGGAATCGAGAGATCATTTTATCAATAAACTGGGTAGTATCTATCCAGCCTTCAAGCGAAAAGTGAATGCGTATGCAATGCAGCTGTACGAAGGCCAAAGAAAATATGGCCTGAAATGGGAGATAAAAAAAGACGATACGATTATCGCAACTCTGCCTGATCTGGATATCAATCTTTCGCTCAAAAACGCGAATCCGGAAAAGCCCAAGGCACTCAATCGCTGCGATGGAGATGATATCCTCTCCTGGATGCGCACGGTCATTCGACAAGTGGAAATCCGACAAAGTAAACGACTCGCCAAACTCTACGCCCTGCAGAACAAAGGACTCGAGGTGGAATTGGGGATCAAGGATGACCCGTCTGCGACCAAAATCATCCGGCTGCTGCAGAATGGGTCGGAAGTGGCGCAGGCGGAACTGATTGGTAGCGAAGGATTGATCGGCACAGAGGCGATGCGCCTGATAAAACAAGCCGAATCGATGGTTCAGAAAAAACCAGTGATACAAAATACATCAGAACCGGAAGAACCCACTAAACATCAAGCAGCGGTTAAAAAAACCGAACTGGTCATCGATAATGTGTCGCTCAGTATTCTGGCAAACCCCAGAATGAAAAAGCCAGGCTGCAATGACACATTTCTTCCGGTTATTCAAATGGCTGAAATGATTCCGGAAACAGAGCGTGTGGCTATCCCGTCCATCGTTGCGGATTTCGAAGCACGAGCGATGATGCCCGCAGTGGATGAGAGGGGCGAACATCAACTGTTGTTTCTGGATGAGTCGCCTCACAAAAAGGCACAACCTATAGACACACTGCTTGCTAAAGCACAACGGATCCGCATTCATGAAGATGGAACCGAGGAAATACTCAAGGCGGGTGATCCCAAGCTGGTGATCTTTGAATCAGCGAAGCAGGATCTGTTTTATGAGCAGGTCAGGCAGTGGAAACAACAGGCAGAAGCATGTGGTATTTCGATTGCATCGCAACTACCGTTTTTGCGCGAAGAGATAGGTAAAAATCAGGGAGAAGACGCGATTTACGATTATTGTATGCGTTATTCCAAACATCGCCCTGTGATTGTGACGGATGATTACAATTCTATTTATCGACGGCAATTTCTAGCGACGCACGGAGATTCGGAGAATAAGTTATACACGCCGGATGGGGTGGGTATCGGCTTTTCTACCACTCGTGGTTTGGTGGGAGCGGTGAAGCTCGCATACGAAGATCTTGCGCTACCATTCTTCAATAAACTGGGAAAGAAAGATCATGCGATCAAGGATGTAAGCGTGACTGGAATTAGCCAGCTGCTGAAACAGAGCGCTTCTAAAATTGATCAGGAGTTGTTTGATTCCGAATTTCCAGACTATATTGCAGGGCAGGGTAAGGCGAGCCGGCACGAAGCGCAATTGCATAACCGCTTTGTGAGTAGAGGGAGAAAGTTTCTTATAAATGAGGGCTATACGTCTCCACAATTATTTACCAACGGGTGGCAGAGTTTCGTCAAAAAATACCCCTTTCTCGAGACTAACGCATCACGCGGTGTTTCGTAAGAAACGCAATCATCGTTTGCATCTGATCTTCGATATCAA
Source organism: uncultured Rickettsiales bacterium (assembly GCA_964520155.1). GTDB lineage: Bacteria > Pseudomonadota > Alphaproteobacteria > Rickettsiales > JABCZZ01 > CAZFOM01. The sequence goes on along the minus strand of CAZFOM010000143.1, from coordinate 1,157 downwards.
AATCCACATGGCCGATGTTGGGGTAGAAATGTGCTTCTTTGGGTTCGTTTGCGAGAGCAAACAGGGCGCGGCCATGTTCAACCGGAATGATCGTATCCTTCTCGCCGTGAAAGATCTGCACCGGTGTCTTTACCTGACCGATTTTTTCCGATGAGCGGAACTGATCCTTCATGATCAACCTCACGGGCAGGTACGGATACAGTTCTGCACCGCGATCAGCCGTGGAGGTGTACGGTGCTTCGAGAATCAAAGCGCCGAGCGAAAATTCGGTGGCCATCTGTATGGCCACGCCCGTGCCCAGTGATTCGCCATACAGTACGATCTGATGATCCGGTGTTTTCAGGCTGTTCTGTGCATACGCGATGGCGGTGCGCGCATCGTCATAGAGTCCTTCTTCAGTGGGATTCCCCTGCGATTTTCCGTAACCGCGATAGCTGAGAGCGACGAGTCCGAATCCATGCTCGACCCACAGTTTGAACTCGCTGGCGCGATGCGAGAGATTACCTGCATTGCCGGTAAAATAAATGATGGTGGGGAAGTTTGCCCGCGCGGGTGATACCCATAACTGAATCGGTGTGCCATCCTTGCTGTCCGTCATGATATCCTGAACGCCGGATAACCCATAGGCGGAAGGCGCGGAAATATGCGTATCTGGAAAATACATGAGGTAACGCTGCGCCGCATACATCACGCCGCACACGGTGCCGTAAAAAATCCCTAGACTCCCAATCCAACCGAGCATACGCTGCTTCCAGCTTACTGACGCATTTGACATAATACTCTCTATAAAGAACGCGATGCCTGCAATCTAGCGAAAACACATGCTTTTTTTTCATGCGGTTTTAACCCTCTTCATGTTGCTCATCATGGCCTATGATGTGAGCCGGTTCATCATCCCGAACTGGATCAACGGCACGTTACTGCTGTTGTGGCCTGCCATGTTTCTGCTGACGCCACTCCCGCCGGAATGGAAAATCCATCTGATCGTATTCGGTGCCGGAATTGTGATTGGGTTTGTGCTCTATGCGTTGCGGGTGATGGGCGGAGGAGACATTAAATTGCTGATGGTGGTATCGCTGTGGATCGGTAAAGACCATATGGTCGAATTCCTGATTTATATGGGGGTACTTGGCGGCGTGCTTTCGATTGTACTGCTG
>CAZFOM010000142.1:0-4710 GCA_964520155.1 uncultured Rickettsiales bacterium | reverse complement strand
CGCAGTAATCAGCACGACATAGGAAATATGCGTCAAGATGGTGACGATTTCTTTTACCGAATCACGCATACGAATCGCCGAGACATTGGAAAAATCTTTTCCCATACGGTTCAAAATCACCGGTTCGCTTGCGGGTGTGGCAACCACCGTTGCCAGATGCGTGATCGGCAGATTGGTGAGTGCGCCAGGCGAAAAAATAATGGTGAAATTCATCCGCAGCGTCGTCCAGTCGATCTCGCGCAGATTGGTAATGCGTCCGGTCACTTCCTGCCCCATGATCGAAACCGAAAGCGTATCGCCAATCGCTAGCCCCATTTCTTTGGCGAGCTTGGCATCAAAGGAAATCAGCGGCTCGCCGCGATAATCCGGCGCCCACCACTGCCCTTCGACAACAGAGGTTTTGGGCGGGATTACTGCCGAATAAGTAATCCCGCGATCGCCTCGGATGGCCCATTGTGCCTCGGCGGGAATCTCCAGATTCTCAACCGGCTCGCCGCGCAGCCGCGTGATGCGACCACGCACCATTGGCAAGGAATCAAACGATGTCACACCATCAATCGAAAGCAGTTCTTTCTGGAGTGGTTCGAGTTGGTCGGGCTGAATATCAATCATGAAGAACGCCGGACTGTCTTTGGGCAGGCCTTCGGAAATCTGATGCCGAAGGTTGGTGCCGATCAGCGCCAGCGCGACGAGCAGCGACATCCCGATCCCAAGTGCCACCACAATGCTGGGTGTGGTTGCGCCCGGGCGATAGAGGTTTGCAAGCGCCAGACGCGTTTTGGGCGAGCGGCCATTGGACATGCGACGGGCCACCATCTGCACCAGGCGCGCGACGCCCAGAAATATCACCAGCGATGCAAGCGTGCCTAACGCAAACGATGTGGTGATCTTCAGGTGATTGGTAAATAGTACGGCCAACACCCACAGCGCGCATAGGCAGATAAAGACCATCAACCCTTGCGTCCAGTGTACCCGTGCGCTCGATGCTGCGCCTGCGACACCCCGAAGCAAGCTCGAAGGACGAATGGTCGTTTCCTGCGCGAGCGGTAAAATGCTAAACGCGATGGTGGTCATGAATCCCATCAATCCGGCTAGAAATAGCGGCATGGGATAGATGGCGGCAGCACTTGGAACAGGAAGCAAATCCTGCACGGCGCTGAGCAACACCCATTGCAGTGCAACTCCGCCAAGCAGCCCGATTCCAATTGCAACGAGCGCAATCATGCTGATCTGAACCAGGTATATATCGAATACCTGTTTTTCCAACCCGCCGATACATTTCAGAATTGCCACCGTGGCTTGCTTGTGAAACAGGTAGCTACGCACGGCATTGGCGATACCGATACCAGCGGTAATGAGCGCCGTAATTCCGCATAACGACAGAAAAAGATTCAGGCGATCCACGGCGTTACGAAGCCCGTGTGAGGCTTCCTGATGCCCGCGCATGCGAAACCCGTGACCGGGATGCGCGTCATGCAGCGCACTCATCCACGCGACGTTATCCGTGCCTTCAGGTAGGATCACATCGTAGCGGTAATTGAGCAGCGCGCCGGCAACCGCAAGGCCTGTTGCCTTGAATCCCTCTTCGCTCACCAACACGCGAGGCCCGAGTGTAAACGCATTGATGACGCGATCCGGCTCGCGCTTAAGCACTGCGCGAATCGCAAACGGCGTGTCGCCAATCTTGATCGTATCTCCCACCTTGAGCTGCAACAGGTGGAGGATATTTTCCTCTACCGCCGCGCCATAGAGATTTTCTTTCGCAGCAAATACCTCCGAAAGTTGTATCGCGGGTTCGAGTTCGACCTGTCCGATCATCGGATACGCCGCGTCCACGCCACGCATCTCCACCAGAATTCTTCCGGCTTCAGAACTCACCATGGTTCGCATTTCAATCGAGGTAGATACGCGATTTTGCGATATAATTGGCTTCAGGATTTCCTGCGACAAGGGGATATGCACCTGCGAAATCTGTACATCGCCGCCGAGCAGTTTTCGGGAATCTTTTTCAATACCGGCTTTCACCGCCGCCGTGATCGAGCCGATGGTGGCCATGATCGCCACGCCCATCGCAAGGCAGGCAATAAACACCTGCATACGTTTCAAGCCGCCGCGCAAATCCCGAAAGGCTAGGGTGAAGAGCAGCATGTCAGGATACCATCTGGCCGTTCAGCATCCGCACGCTGCGGTCGCAGCGGTTCGCAAGCCCCTGGTCGTGCGTGATGAGCACAAGCGTGGTGCCGGATTGTTCGCGCAGCGAAAACAGCAGATCAATAATCGTGTTGCCGGTGGTTTGATCCAGATTACCGGTCGGCTCATCGGCCAGCAGCAACGAGGGATTCATCACAAACGCGCGCGCAATCGCCACGCGCTGCTGTTCGCCGCCGGAGAGTTGTGCCGGATAATGCGTGAGGCGATGCCCAAGCCCGACCCGATCCAGCGCCGATTTGGCGCGTTCAAACGCATCCGAGATTCCCGAAAACTCAAGCGGCACCGCGACATTTTCAAGCGCTGTCATGGTGGGGATCAAGTGAAAGGATTGAAACACAATACCGATATGCTCGCGCCGGAAACGCGCCAGCGCATCTTCACTGGCCGATGAGAGCATAGTGCCTTTCATCGTGATGGTGCCCGCACTGGGTTTTTCGAGTCCGGCCATCAACATAATGAGCGAGGTTTTACCTGACCCCGAAGGCCCTACGAGCGCCAGCACTTCTTTTTCGCGTATATCGAGCGACACCTGTTTGAGAATTTCGACGTTACCGGAAAGAGAAGGGAGTGTAAGTGAAATATCGCGCAGAGAAATGAGCGGCGCAGCACTTGTGATTGTCATAGGAAACCACTATATTTAGAATTGTTGCAAATCCTATATAGGGGTTCTTTCGTGAAATACAAATGGCTTGCTGTGATTGCGCTTTTTTGTTTCGGATCCGTTCCGGTAGTGGCCTCGGATCAAGCGCCGATCAAGATCGTTGTGCTCGGTGATTCGCTGGTGTCGGGCTATAATATTCAGCCGCAGGAGGCATTTCCCGCCCGCCTCGAAGCCAAACTCAAACAGGAAGGGCATGTCGTTTCAGTCATCAATGCCGGTATCGCGGGGGATACGTCAGCAGGTGGGTTGGCGCGCCTTCAGGGCATTATTGATATGAAACCCGAAATGGTGATTGTCGAACTCGGCGGCAACGACATGTTGCGCGGCATGAGTCCGGCGCAGATGGAAAAAAATCTCGATCAGATCATCACGCGCTTAAAAGCAGCGGATATTCGCGTATTGATTGCTGGTATGCGTGCGCCTATCAACATGGGGCTCGACTACCGAAACGAGTTTGATGCGGTGTTTCCGAATCTCGCCAAAAAGCACGATGTGCCGCTCTATCCGTTTTTTGCCGAAGGCATCGCACTCAAACCGCAATATAATCTGCCGGACGGTATTCACCCCAATCCCGCCGGTGTGGATGTGATCGTTGCCAATATCTTTGAGAGCGTTGAAGATGTGGTGAAGGATATTCGCTAGTTTCTTGACCAAACGCCTTGTTTCATGCACATTCTCCGCCGAAACCTGACCAAAAAACTAGGGTAATATCTATGGCTACGACGACTGCTGAAAAAAAATCCTCTTCCGCGACACCCGCATCCAAAAAGAAAACGAAAGATTTTGCTGTCACGACGGGCGCGATTGCATCCTCACGCAAGATTCACGTTGCCAGTGAATCGAATCCGAATGTGCGTGTGGCGATGCGCGAGATCGTGCTGTCTGAGAAAGCAGCCGAGCCCAACGTCATTGTCTATGACACCTCAGGCCCCTATACGGATGCAAAGGTTGCAACCGACATCCGCCTCGGATTGCCGGAGCTTCGCAAGGATTGGATCGTTGCACGCGGCGATGTGGAGTACGTGCAGCAGCGTATGGTGAAGCCGGAAGATAATGGCTACAAGGATTACAACCAGAAATCCGATGTACCCGAATTCCCGCATGTGAAAAAGCAGGTGCTACGTGCGAAGGCTGGAAAGTCAGTAACGCAGCTCACCTATGCCCGCGCCGGTATCATCACGCCTGAGATGGAGTATATTGCGGTAAGGGAAAACGAGGGAAGAAAGCTTCCAGCTTCCAGCTTCCAGCTGTCAGAAAAAAAAGCTGAAAGCCGAAAGCTGACAGCTGACAGCTTTCCCCCCTACCGCCGCGGTAACAGCTTCGGCGCCCACATCCCCGAATACATCACCCCCGAATTTGTGCGTGCAGAGATTGCGGCAGGGCGTGCGATTATTCCTGCCAACATCAATCACCCGGAGTCCGAGCCGATGATTATCGGGCGCAATTTCAAAGTGAAGATCAATGCCAATATCGGCAACTCGGCGGTTACTTCTTCGGTCGCGGAAGAGGTGGACAAACTCGTCTGGGCGATCCGCTGGGGTGCGGATAACGTGATGGATCTTTCCACGGGCAAAAACATCCACACGATCCGCGAGTGGATTATTCGCAATTCACCGGTGCCGATCGGTACGGTGCCGATCTATCAGGCGCTCGAAAAAGTTGGCGGCATTGCGGAGGAACTTACCTACGAACTCTACCGCGACACGCTGATTGAACAATGCGAGCAGGGCGTGGATTATTTCACCATCCATGCCGGTGTGCGCCTGCCATTCATCCCGATGACAGAAAACCGGATGACGGGGATTGTGTCGCGTGGCGGTTCCATCCTTGCCAAATGG
>CAZFOM010000141.1:0-4832 GCA_964520155.1 uncultured Rickettsiales bacterium | reverse complement strand
CTACCGCACCGCGTTAGGTATTGGCAAATCGGGTCATATGATTTCCATTCCCCTGCCAGACGGCTACCGATATGCGTCCAGTGCAAAACTCATCGGTTGGATAGAGAAATAATATGAATCGCAACGAAGCCATCGAGGATATATTGAGCCGGTTGCACTCTCACGGTCTGACCGTTGGAGATTTACTGGCAGCGCAAAAGCAGCCGGCAGATCCGAATACGGTCGAGGAAAAGAAGAGCGATGTTGTGGCTACCATCTTTTCGTATCTCGGCGGCATTTTCGTGTTTGCAGGTATTACCGCCTTCATTGCCATGCAATGGGATGCGATGAACAGTGCGGCGCGCGTCGTCGTCACACTGGGGCCTGGTGTGGTGGCCTTTATCCTCGGGGTGATTTCTCTCAAGGAGTCCCGTTGGGTAAAACTTACCACCCCATTGTTTCTCATGGCGGCGTGGTTACAGCCCACCGGCCTGTTTGTGATGCTGTACGAATGGTTCCGCAGCGGCAGTGATCCGAGGATGGCAGGGCTGTTTGTATTTGGAATCATGGCGATCCAACAGGTTGCGACATTTGTGCAGTTTCGTCGTACCGTACTGGTGTTTACGAGCATGGTATTTGGCTACGCGACGCTTTCTATCCTGCTGGATATAGCAAGAATGAACGGGGATATGGCCTCTATGATTATCGGCCTATCCATGCTGTGTATCGGGCGTGCCATCCAGACATCGCCCCATGTGGCGCTTGCTGGAATAAGTTATTTTATCGGCTCGGCGTTTCTGCTCGGCGGGGCATTCGATTTTCTACATTTTACGCCGCTGTCGTTATTGTACATCGCGCTACCGATCGCTCTGATATATTTCAGTACGCAATATAAGAGCCGCGCACTGCTATTTACCAGTACCGTTGCAATGTTGATTTTTATTGGCGACTTCACCGCGCGACATTTTGCCGATGCGGTAGGTTGGCCCATTGCACTGATCGTTTTTGGTTTCTTTTTATTTGGGATCAGTGCGGCGGCGTGGCGAATTAAACGAAAGTATTTATAGATCGTAGATTGGATTGCTAATCTAGGACTACGAAGCCTGTCGGTAGTTGATCCACAATCTGCTGTAACTTCAAAAAATCTAGTGTGGGAGCCCCATGTTGATAAAAACAGATATGCCACTCGTTACTGATACTTCTGTATTGCAGGCCATTTTGTTCGCACAAATGATTCAGACTTGCAGATGAAAAAATACTGATATGCCCATTTCTTGGACTAATGTACCACCATGACGCTTTTACATCCATAATATCTGGAGGTTGTAGCATGGTAGAAAACAACACAACGCCGTCTTTGTGCAACACGTTGCACCAGTCTTGCATCAACACCTTCGGCTCAGGAACGTGTTCGATGACTTCGCTGGAAAAGACAATGTCATACTTTTCTTTTGGTAGTACATTAAAGAGAGCATTCAATGGATCGTAATTAGTGACATCGAGATCAGATGAAAGATATTCTCTTAATTTACCGTTACCGGCACCATAGTCCAGAATTCTTGGCGGACATTCACCCAAACAGCATTGGTTAGTCACGTTTCTTAAGAACGCTGCATTCGACCTAGGTCTAATTTCTGGATACAAGGGATCTACGGTAATATAGTCATCGTTGTAAATCATCTTCTCAAAATCATGCATGGTGAATGCATCAAAGAAACGTGTGAAAATAAATCCACAATTTTTACAGCGATGGTAATCAACCATTACACCGGATGGTAGAAACGGTTTTCCAGCCTTCTCATTACAGTGTTTGTGAAGATCAACGGTGTCAAAAAACACAGCTTCTTCTTGGCAAATTTTACATCTCGTCATGCTGCCAATATAGCGATAACGGTGGAACTTTCTATTTGTCTCTTCGCAACTGTGTTGAACTGGCTGGATGTCGAGAGAGCTGCAAATAGACCCAGCTAGGTAGGCGTCGAGACATCAGATGAGAGCTGCGTTTTGATGCCATATACAGAGCACCCTTACCGCGTAGTGCGCGATGCGAAAACGGGGCGCGATCAAAAATCGCAAATGGAATTTTTTTGGTGAGTTCCTGCCAGCGTTTCCAGCGATGTAGAATTGCCAGATTATCTGCTCCCATCAGCCATACAAATCGGATATTGGGAAAGCGCTTTTGCAATTCGGTTACAGTGTCAATCGTATAACGTGTTCGAAGCTCCGACTCGATGGTACTGATACGAATCCGCGGATGGTTCACGAGTTTCTGACATTGTAGCACACGCTCTTTTAGGGGGCGAAGTTCGCCTGCATTCTTGAGGGGATTGCCTGGCGACACCAGCCACCAGACCTGATCGAGCTTCAGGCGTTTTAGTGCAAGCAGGCTGATATGCAGATGCCCTGCATGGGGTGGATTAAACGATCCGCCGAGCAGCCCGATGGTGCGCATCACGACCCGATATACGCATCGGCCTCGATCTCGATCATCATATCCGGTGCGATCAGGCTTTTGACTTCGACCATGCTGGTGGCGGGCGGGTGTTCGCCGAAGGCTTCGGCATGCGCGCGGCCATATTCTTCCCAGAGCGTTATGTCGGTCACGAACATGCGCGTACGCACAACATGCGTGAGATCTGCACCGAGTTCGAGCAGCGCGTATTTCAACAGGTTGATGCAGCGCGTGGCTTGTGCGTAAGGGTTTCCTGGAGAGCAAGTAGAGCCATCGGCATTGAGCGGTGCCGTACCGGTAACGAATATCATATTGCCGGCTTTAATCGCGCGGCAATAACCGATCGATTTTTCCCATGGGGCGTGGGAATGAACGCGCTGAATCTTGGTCATAAAGGCCTTACCTGCCCGCTGCCGCGGATCACATATTTATAGGTGGTGAGTTGCTCGAGTCCCACGGGGCCGCGCGCATGCAGCCTGCCCGTCGAGATACCGATTTCAGCACCGAAACCGAACTCACCGCCATCGGCAAACTGCGTCGAGGCGTTATGCAGCACAATGGCGGAATCCACCTGCTTCATAAATTGCTCGGCAGCGTTTTTGTCTTTGGTGATAATGGCATCGGTGTGGTGCGAGCCATAACGATTCACATGCGCGATTGCATCCTCGAGCGTTTTTACGGTTTTCACCGAAAGGATCGCATCAAGATACTCGGTGCACCAATCTTCCTCAGTTGCGGGTGTGATACGGCCGTCAGCTTTACGTGCTGCCGCATCGCCACGCACAACGCATCCGGCTTTAATAACGGGGTCGAGAATGGTTTTGAGTGAGGGTAGCATTTTCTCATCTATCACCAGCGACTCGGTTGCACCGCACACACCCGTGCGTCGCATCTTGGCATTGAGCAAAATCTTCGCGGCGAGTTTGAGATCGGCTTTCGCGTGGATGTAGGTATGGCAGTTGCCGTCCAGATGTTGAATGGTCGGCACGCGGCTTTCTTCCAGAATACGCTGGGTGAGGGATTTACCGCCACGCGGAACAATAATGTCAATCAGCCCAACCATTTTGAGCATTTCGCCCACCGCCGCGCGATCCGTAGTTTCAACCAATTGCACACAGGCTTTGGGGAGTTTGGCCTTAGCAAGCCCCGCATGCAGACAGGCGACAATTGCTTGCGAGGAATAAAAACTATCCGACCCGCCGCGAAGAATCACCGCGTTACCGGATTTGATACATAGCGCACTCGCATCTGCCGTCACGTTCGGGCGCGATTCGTAAATGATCCCGATCACACCGAGCGGTACCGACACACGGTCAATCACAAGCCCGTTTGGGCGTTTGAAACGGGCAAGCGTTTTACCAACCGGATCGGGCAGCTTCGCAATATCTTCAAGCCCTTTAGCCATGGCTTCGATGCGCTTTTCGGTGAGTTCCAAGCGATCCAGCTTCGCTCTATCCATACCGGCTTTGCGCGCCGCAAGCATATCTTTTGCATTGGCAGAAAGTATGGCTTTCGTCTGCTTGCGTATTGCTTTTGCCGCTTCTTTTAGCGCCAGATTTTTTTGTGTGGTGGCGGCACCCGATAGCGAGGCATACGCCTCGCGGGCACGAAGACCGAGGGATTGCATCATGGATGAAAGCGACATTTTCATATCAATAGTATGCAAAGCTGTGTTCATACATCAAGCACCATATCATCACGGTGGATGAGCGTATCGCGACCTTTGAAGCCAAGGATGGATTCAAATTCGGCACTTTTGTGTCCAATAATACGGGCGGTATCATCGGATGAATAGGCAATTAGTCCTTTGCCAAGCACCGTGCCTTTTGAATCTTTGATTTGTACCGCGTCGCCACGCTCGAAATTTCCCTCCACCGCTTTTACGCCTGCAGGCAATAAACTCTTTCCCGATGCGAGCGCCTGTTTTGCACCATCATCCACCACGATGGCACCGGTGGCGCTGATCGAGCCGGAGATCCAGTGTTTGCGAGCCGATAATGGAGTGGACGATGCTTTGAACCAGGTGCATTTTCCACCTTCCATGAGAAAGCGGATCGGGTGTTTGGGCTTGCCGTCCGAAATCGTCATGTGGCATCCGGCGGCGAGTGCAATTTTAGCAGCTTGCAGTTTCGTGATCATCCCGCCGGAGCCGACATTGGAGACTGCACCGCCTGCCATCGCTTCAATCGCAGGGGTAATGGTTTCTACCGTATCAATGAACTGTGCCGCACCATCGAGTTTCGGATTGGCGGTATAGAGTCCCTCAATATCGGAAAGCAGAATCAACCAATCGGCACCGACCATCTGGGCCACGCGCGCGGACAGGCGATCATTGTCACCGACGCGAAGTTCCGCGGTTGCGACCGTATCGTTTTCATTGATGACCGGCACCACCCCGTGA
>CAZFOM010000140.1:4540-4904 GCA_964520155.1 uncultured Rickettsiales bacterium | reverse complement strand
GAACAAGACAATGTCGGGGTGGTGATTTTCGGCGATGATCGCGACGTAAAAGAGGGCGATATCGTCAAGCGTACCGGCGCCATCGTGGACGTTCCGGTGGGTAAGGAATTGCTTGGTCGGGTGGTGGATGCGCTCGGTAACCCGATTGACGGTAAAGGCCCAATCAGATCCACGAAGCGTTCGCGCCCCGGAGCGACCGGCCCGCGCAGCGGATTGGCGCCCGTGAAATTGATGTGATCGGCAAGCCGCATGAAGTCGCCGGGCCGGTAGCGCGGGTTGATGCCGCCGGCGGCGTTGGTCACGAGCAGGTCGGTCACGCCGAGTTCCGCCAGCACGCGCACGGGGAACGTGACCGCGTCCAGCG
>CAZFOM010000140.1:3572-4530 GCA_964520155.1 uncultured Rickettsiales bacterium | reverse complement strand
GAACTCAAAGCCCCTGGTATTATCGCGCGTAAATCCGTGCATGAGCCGATGTCTACCGGCATCAAATCGGTGGATGCGCTGATTCCGATTGGCCGTGGCCAGCGTGAATTGATTATCGGTGACCGCCAGACCGGCAAAACCGCGATTGCGATTGATACGATCTTAAACCAGAAACAGGTCAACGCTTCGGGCGATGAGAAGAAAAAACTCTATTGCGTGTATGTCTGTATCGGTCAAAAACGCTCTACCGTTGCCCAAGTGGTGAAGAAACTCGAAGAAGCCGGTGCGATGGAATACTCGATCGTTGTTGCGGCCACTGCGTCCGAACCCGCGCCGCTACAGTTTCTCGCTCCCTACACCGGATGCGCGATGGGCGAGTTTTTCCGCGATAACGGTATGCACGCACTTATCATCTATGATGATCTCTCGAAGCAAGCAGTAGCGTATCGTCAGATGTCCCTGCTCCTTCGCCGTCCCCCAGGACGTGAAGCATACCCGGGCGACGTGTTCTATGTGCATTCGCGTTTGCTCGAGCGCGCTGCGAAAATGTCTGACGATGCTGGCGCGGGATCTCTCACTGCGCTCCCTGTCATTGAAACGCAGGCCGGTGACGTATCAGCTTATATTCCGACCAACGTGATCTCGATCACCGACGGTCAGATCTTCCTTGAGACCGAACTCTTCTATAAAGGCGTGCGTCCAGCAGTAAACGTCGGTCTGTCCGTGTCCCGCGTGGGCTCTGCCGCGCAGATCAAGGCGATGAAACAGGTTGCCGGTTCGATCAAACTCGAACTCGCACAGTACCGCGAGATGGAAGCCTTCGCCCAGTTCGGCTCCGACCTTGATGCCTCGACGCAGCGTCTTTTGGCTCGTGGTCAACGCTTGACCGAGCTTTTGAAACAGCCGCAATTCTCGCCACTTTCGACCGAAGAACAGGTTTGCGTCATTTACGCGGGCG
>CAZFOM010000140.1:0-3562 GCA_964520155.1 uncultured Rickettsiales bacterium | reverse complement strand
AAAAGGATTCTTGGATAAAAGCCCGACCAGCAAAGTGCGTGAATTTGAAACGACGCTCCTGCGCGATCTCAAAAATACGCACAGCGCTATTATTGAAGACATCCGAAAAGAGCAAAAACTTACGGATAGCACTGAAGCCAAACTCAAAGAAGTGCTTGGCGATCTGGTGAAGCGGTTTGAGTAAAGGGTTTTGAAATGAAAATTGTTATTACAGCATTCCTGTTATTGTTTGCGGCAATTCAGCCGGTAAAGGCTGAGGCTGTTCTTGTGTCGTCACCTGAGGCGTTAGCGCAACAATTTATAGAGCATTTCAAAGCAAAAGATATGGATGCCATATTGTCATTATTTCGTCTCGATGGGGTAGACGAAAAAACTCGTGACTCTCTCAAAATGGCAATCAGCGCAGACTTTGGTAAGGATGTAAATGCTCCCGTGATAAAAACAGAGCCATACGCAGGACCCACAGAATATGTGTTGCAAGGAGTGGCCTATCAGATGGATCCAACTCGAAAAGGTATGATAGAGTTTCCTTTTGTGAATGATCAATCAGGTATTACCAGCATTTCTCTACATTATGGCGAGAAAGACGGATCATTTTATTTTGTCACTGCCATACCAAAAAAATAGCAATGCCATCCTTGAAAGACCTCAAAAACCGCATCAAATCGGTTAAAAATACGCAGAAGATCACCAAAGCCATGAAGATGGTGGCGGCGGCGAAGCTGCGCCGTGCGAAAGACCGCGCTGAGGCAGCACGCCCTTACGCCGAACACATGGAAAATATCCTTAAGTCACTGGCTTCTGGCGTGGTAGTAACCGATACGACACCGGTATTGCTTCGAGGCACCGGAAAGGACGACACTCATCTGATTGTGGTGATGACCTCGGATCGTGGTCTGTGCGGTGCTTTCAATAGCTCTATTTCGCGGGCCACACGCAAGAAAGTTCAAGAGCTGAAGCGTGATGGCAAGCAGGTGAAACTGTTCTTTGTCGGTAAAAAAGGATACGAGGCACTCAGAAACGAATTTGGTGCCATAACGCTTGGTCGCATGACCGATGTGGGTAAGAAAAAACTCTCCTATCTCGACGCACAGCATATCGTGAAACAGGTGCTTGAGCATTTTGAGAAAGACAGCATTGATGTCGTCCATATTGTCTATAACCATTTCAAATCGGCCATCTCGCAGATCGTCACGTTCCAGCAGATTATTCCGCTCGCGATTGGCAGTATTGAACCATCTTCTCCGAGTACCGAGTACCAATCACCGAGTACCAGTTCCTACGAATACGAACCCTCCGAATCCCAGATCTTGTCCGACATTCTCCCACGCAATCTGGGCGTACAGGTCTATAAAGCATTACTCGAAAATGCCGCTTCCGAACAGGGCGCGCGCATGTCGGCGATGGACAATGCGACTCGTAACGCAGGCGATATGATTAAGAAACTGAATCTCAAATACAACCGCACCCGTCAGGCAGCGATTACGAAGGAACTGATTGAGATTATCAGCGGGGCGGAGGCGTTATGATGCATGGATTAATCGATGAATCGATGAATGCAACAAACGCCAAGAAGCTCGTCGCCAAGGCATGGGATTTGAATGTCTATCAGCAGGCGTTTGACCTTGCATTAGACATTCATCAAACAAGTTTGAGTTTCCCTAAAATAGAGCAATATGCGCTTGCCGATCAATTGCGCCGTGCGAGTAAATCCGTGTGTGCCAATATTGCAGAAGGTTTTGCAAAACAGAAATATTCCCGCGCAGAGTTTTCGCGATTTTTATCCATCGCCGAAGCCTCGATCAATGAAGTGAATGTATGGCTTCAGTTTGCTTTCAGGCTAAGTTACATCGAAGAAAAAACATACCAAATCTGGGTCAATCAATGTGAAAGAATTGCAGCACAAATCGTGAAGCTGCGTCCGAAACGATGATTCATCCATTCATCTATTTATCGATATACCAAAGAGGAACCCTATGACAACAACCGGCAAAATTACTCAGGTTATTTCCGCAGTGGTGGACGTCCGATTTGAGGGAGGCTATCTGCCGCCTATTTTGAACGCGCTTGAAACCACGAACGATGGCAAGCGCCTTGTGCTCGAAGTCGCGCAGCACCTGGGCGAAGGCGCGGTGCGCTGCATCGCGATGGATTCGACCGACGGCCTTACGCGCGGTCAGGAAGTCAAAGACACCGGTGCGCCGATCTCGGTTCCGGTTGGGCCAGAAACACTCGGACGCATTATCAACGTGATCGGTGAGCCGATTGACGAGCGCGGGCCTGTTACCGCCAAGAAAACGGCACCGATTCACGCGAAAGCGCCGGACTTTATCGATCAATCGACCGAATCGCAGATTCTTGTAACGGGTATCAAAGTCATTGACCTGCTCGCGCCTTACGCAAAGGGCGGTAAGATTGGTCTGTTCGGCGGTGCGGGTGTAGGTAAAACCGTGCTCATCATGGAGCTGATCAACAACGTTGCTAAAGCCCACGGTGGTTACTCGGTGTTTGCCGGTGTGGGTGAACGTACACGCGAAGGAAACGACCTCTATCACGAAATGATGGAATCGAAAGTCATCAACCTTGAAGACCAGAGCAAATCCAAAGTGGCGCTGGTATATGGACAGATGAACGAGCCTCCCGGAGCGCGCGCGCGCGTGGGTCTCACCGGTCTGACGCTTGCAGAGTATTTCCGTGACGCCGAAGGTCAGGACGTGCTCTTCTTCGTCGATAACGTGTTCCGCTTCACGCAGGCTGGCTCCGAAGTATCGGCGCTACTTGGTCGTATTCCGTCTGCGGTAGGGTATCAGCCCACGCTTGCGACCGACATGGGCGCGATGCAGGAGCGCATTACCTCGACCAAAAAAGGTTCGATCACCTCCGTACAGGCAATTTACGTACCTGCCGACGATTTGACCGACCCCGCCCCTGCAACCTCGTTCGCGCATTTGGACGCAACCACCGTGTTGTCACGTCAGATCGCGGAGCTTGGCATTTATCCGGCGGTGGATCCGCTGGATTCGACTTCGCGTATGCTCGCACCCGAAATTATCGGGGAGGATCATTACAAGGTCGCGCGCGAAGTGCAGCGTATTCTTCAGACCTATAAATCGCTGCAGGACATTATCGCGATCCTCGGTATGGATGAGCTCTCGGAAGAAGATAAACTCGTGGTGGCGCGTGCGCGTAAAATCCAGCGCTTCCTGTCGCAGCCATTCCATGTGGCTGAAGTCTTCACTGGTTCACCCGGTAAACTCGTAGCACTCGCCGATACGGTGAAGGGCTTCAAAGCGATCTGCGCCGGTGAATACGATCACCTGCCGGAAGCCTCCTTCTACATGGTCGGCACCATCGAAGAAGCTGTCGAGAAAGCGAAGAAAATGGCAGCAGAGGCAGCGTAACCGATGGCGGCACCGCAACCGTTGCTTCATATTGATCACATTGAGCTTGAGCCAGGCGAGGCCAGCAGGGTTGAACCAAACTGCATTTTGGCGACAATTACGGGTAGGTGGCCTGCGAGTAAAACGTTGGATATTTCAAGAACGATCTCAGAGTACCTAGA
>CAZFOM010000139.1:4212-5119 GCA_964520155.1 uncultured Rickettsiales bacterium | reverse complement strand
AAACGCTGAGAAGCGAGTGTTTTACGCGCTATGCAGCGGCGCTTGCCGATTCCTCTTTTTCACTCGAAAAACTCGCTAAAATAATTTTAGAAGATTTATTGAATGTACTCATTCCACGGTATGTGCAGGTGGAAGTGACGCAGCAACAGGCAGAGCAATTTCAGCGCGTGCTGGTCGAAGAAAAACAATCGAAATGGGACAATAGCGGTCTGCTTTCACATATTGCAGTGCTAAAGCCCAAAACGTGACCACCAGAGCCTTTCTTCAACGGCACTTAGCACCGATTCGCCGATATTTGCTCGCTCGCTGCCGATCCACTTCGAGAGCCAGCCTTTTTGCAGGGTGATTTTCTTGAACTGCACATTGTCGCCGTAGCGTGCTTTGAGGATCGTTTTCAGATCGCCAATACCGTCCACAAGCCCTAATTCCAGCGCCTGATTGCCCGACCAGAACGCTCCTGAGAACAACTGTTCTTTGTCACCCTTCAGTCGCTCACCGCGACGCTTCACAATATATTTCACGAAGGTTTCATATACATCGTGCTGAAGCGTTTTAAGATGCGCGACATCTTCGGGCTTCTCCGGCTGGAACGGATCAAGCATTCCTTTACTTTTGCCTTCGGTGTACATGCGGCGCTCGATTCCGAGTTTGCCGATCATCTCATGTAAGCCAAATCCTGCCGAAATCACGCCGATACTGCCCACAATCGAGGATTCCTCGGCAAAAATCTCATCTGCCGCGCAGGCAATCCAGTATCCGCCAGACGCGCAGACATCTTCCACAAACACAAAAATCGGCAGCGATTTTTCCTCAGCCAGCCTGCGGATATGTTTGTAGATGAGTGAGGATTGTACCGGTGATCCGCCCGGGGAATTGATCACCAGCGCGATCGCCTTGGCGGCGCCGG
>CAZFOM010000139.1:894-4202 GCA_964520155.1 uncultured Rickettsiales bacterium | reverse complement strand
TAACTCCTGGCCTCCACGCAGGCGACCGAGCGTGCCGATCACGCCACTTAAGCGCAAGACCGCGACGACCGGCGCAGGTTGCAGCGATTCAAAGGGCAGATTGGCGCGCAGGCGATCCAGCCAGTATTTACATTTTCCAAGCATGATAACCCCACCTCCCGCGAGAGATTCATATTTACTTACCCGCCGCAAGTCTATAGATAATTGCCACATTTAGCCAACTCTTCATCAAGTAGCAGGGTGCTGATGTCATACCGGCGAAAGCCGGTATCCAGCGCGCCACGTCAAGTGGCGCCTCAAAAATAAGATTTACTGGATGCCAGCCTTCGCTGGCATGACAAGAGTGCAGCGAATGATAAGGAGTATAACGTTAGGTGCGATTAACCTGTTTTAATATATGATAAAACCGGCACAACAACCCCCTGCAAAAGTGGCTTCACTCGAAGCCTTGCAATCGCTGATCCGCGAGGATTTGAAGCGCGTGGACGGTGTGCTCTTTGAACAGATTGATACGAGCAATGTGCCGCTGATACCTCAGCTTGCGCGCCATATAGTCGCCGCAGGAGGTAAACGCCTGCGCCCTGCCCTCACACTCGCCTGCGCCAAGCTATGCGGCTATGAGGGGGAGCGCCATGTGAAGCTCGCGGCAGCAGTCGAATTCATACACACCGCAACCCTACTACATGACGATGTGGTGGATGATAGCCATCTGCGCCGTGGCAGCGCCACCGCAAACGATCTGTGGGGCAATAAAGCCAGTGTGCTGGTGGGCGATTTTCTGCTAAGCCGCGCATTTCAGCTCATGGTCGCTGACGGCTCGCTGCGCGTACTCAAAATTTTATCGGATGCTTCCGCTGTCATTTCGCAAGGAGAAGTGTTGCAGCTTTCGATTGCCAATGATCTGAGCGTCGAAGAATCCAAATACTTCGATGTCATTACCGCCAAAACCGCCACTTTGTTTTCCGCGGCCTGTGAAATCGGCCCGACCATCATGGAACAACCTAAACAGGCAAAGCATCTATCAGAGTTTGGGCTTTATCTGGGTATTGCGTTTCAACTGGTGGACGATGCACTCGATTATTCTTCAACGCAAGCCACACTCGGCAAAAGCATCGGCGATGATTTTCGTGAAGGTAAAATCACCCTGCCCGTCTTGCTCGCACACCGTCATGGCATCCCAGAAGAACGTGATTTCTGGCAGCGTACCATGGGGGATGTTAAGCAGACCGATACTGATCTGAATCATGCCATCACATTGATCAATAAATATAATACCGTAGAACAAACCATAAAAGTCGCACAATCCTATTGCGAAAAAGCCAGAGATTCATTAGGCATCTTTCCCGCATCGAAACAGAAAGACGCTCTCATTGAAACCTTGGATTTCTGTATCGCCAGAGCGTATTAGGGGTTTTTTAGTTCCCGCCACTTCTGCGCAAGTAGGAGTCCAGTTGCTCAAAATTCCTGCTTCCGCAGGAATGGCGGCTTGAATAGGTGTCGGTGTAGCGCAGCAGCATGGCGGAGCCGTGCAAATAAAATAACAGGCTGCGTTATATTGCGTTATATAAAGACGGTTTTTTTAGTATCGGAGTGTAGCGCAGCCTGGTAGCGCACTTGCTTCGGGAGCAAGGGGCCGGAGGTTCAAATCCTCTCACTCCGACCATTCTTCAAGTAGCCGAATTAGCATCTAAATTGGCTATATATACATTTTCGGCATGGTATTTCTGAAATTGAACTAGATTCTTTAGCGATTGATTTTATTATACTTCATAGGTTCAAGTCTTGTCAGGGTGTCAACACCTACCGAGATGAATATGGATAAGGCAAAGCTCAAAGGAAAATTGCAAAACGATACACGCATCAAAGAAGAGATTTTAAGGGTACGGCTGCCAGATGTTTAATCAATTTTTTGTAGCGCCCTAGTTTATTCGGATATGAAATGACATCTCCCCCAACAAAAATGTATTTGGTCTATATTGATGAGTCTTACGATGACACTCACTTTGTCTATTCTGCGATGTTCGTTGATGCGTTCCGCTGGAATAATTATTTTCAACACTTATTGAAATGGCGAGGTGACTGGTTTGGGCAACACCAAATTGCCCTTGATACCGAACTTCATGCAACAGACTTTATTGCAGGCAGAGGTCAACCACACCATAATCGAGATAAATTGTATCGTGCCGAGTTATTTTATGAAGCGATCGGGCGAGTTGAAAGAATAGAAGATATCAGGATTATCAATGCAATTACTTCCGATAAAAAGAAGCACCTACAGCTTTTTGAATGGATGCTTACGCGAGTAAACAATACGCTGAAATATAACAACGCTTTTGGTGTGTTGATCTGCGATGAAGGAAATGAAAACAAACTGACATCTGTTGTCCGCAGTATGCAGAAAGAGAATCATATTCCTGATAGATTAGATATGTATGGCTTTAATGGTGCTAAACGTAACATACCATTAGAAAGAATAATTGAAGATCCACTTTTTAAAACTTCAAAGTCTTCTTATTTTATTCAATTAGCAGATTTCTTAGCTTTCTCCTTACTTCGTAATGAAAAGCCTATAAGTGGTTCCACTCAGCCAAAAGTTTCGGGAGCTTTTGAACAACTTGATAAATCACTTGTTAAAGTGGCTTTCAAAAACGATCCAAAGAAAAAGGGGATTATACGTGTATAGAAAGAAGTAGGTGTCGTTCAACCCAGCCTTGGGAAGCGAACCACCTACGACTCGTATTATAATACGATATTGGTTAAAAGGAAGTTTATTTCCAATTGGCATTCTATCATCTGTAAAATCAATAGCCTGCGCTTGTTGCAGGTTTTGTACGCGGTCCGCTAAGGTCGACCACCCTCCGCACGGCTTCGGATGGCTTACGCCAGCAGAACATACAAATGCCGTTTTGAGGCGAAGCCAGAATCTTGCTCCGGCTCGGCAAGCCACTCCCTCTAGCCTCACGTTAAATCCTATGCTACACCGCGCGGCGTATGAAATATGTAGTGGCCGCATTCTATCATTTTTTTGATTTTCCCGATTTTACCGAGCATCGCGCAAACATTAAGGGCGAGATGGATCGGCTGGGGATTACCGGTACACTGCTGCTCACACCGGAAGGGATTAACAGCACCGTGGCCGGTTCGCGCGAGGCGATGGATCAGTTTCTTGCCTTTCTCAAGCGCAAGGTGATTCAAGGGCAGATGGAACATAAGGAAAGCAAAACCGATGAGCAGCCGTTTGGCAAAGCCAAGGTACGACTCAAAAAAGAAACGATTGGATTGGGTGAGGAATGCCCGCTGCCCAAGGT
>CAZFOM010000139.1:0-884 GCA_964520155.1 uncultured Rickettsiales bacterium | reverse complement strand
GGCAATATGTGAGTCCGCAGGAATGGAATGCACTGATTTCTGATCCCGATACGATCGTACTGGATACGCGTAACGATTACGAAGTGCATTTGGGTACGTTTTCGCGTGCGATTGATCCTGAGATTCGTAACTTCAAGCAACTACCGCAATTCGTGCGTGATACGCTCGGTGACAAAAAACAGACCAAAATCGCGACCTTCTGTACCGGCGGCATTCGCTGCGAAAAATTCACCGCATGGATGCGCGATCAGGGGTTTGAGCAGGTCTATCACTTAAAGGGCGGCATTCTGAAATATCTCGAAGAAATCCCACCGGAACAAAGTCTGTGGAATGGCGAGTGCTATGTGTTTGATGGCCGAATCGCGGTCGGACACGGCCTGAAAGCCTCCGAAACCGCAAGCTACTGCTTTGCTTGCGGGCATACGCTCAAACCGCATGAACGCGAAGATTCACGTTTTGTGGAGGGTGAATCGTGCCGGTATTGCTTTGATGCTAGATAATCAACTTCCTCACTGCATCCACATCGTGCCAGTGCGGAGCGTGGGCGCAGCCTTCCATTACATATATATCAGCTTTAGGTAAGGCTTCGCGAAAATAGCCCAGCTGCGTAACAGGTGTAATCACATCGGCATCCCCGTGGATCAGGGTTATGCGCCTTGGCAATAGCGAAAGATTTTTCTTCGCACAGGAAAACTCTTTCAGGTATTTCAACCATTTCAGACCCGCCTCCCACAGCGGCGGCAGATCACGAATATAGTTGCGCGTCAGTTCTTTTTGGTCGCTGTCATTCATAACGATCAGCGGCATAAAGGCTGCCAGTGTTTTATTCGGATCACTTTGGTAATTGCGGATCGTTTCGTCTAAAATCTCAGGCGGTGTAGCAT
>CAZFOM010000138.1:0-5139 GCA_964520155.1 uncultured Rickettsiales bacterium | reverse complement strand
GGCCAATACGGTACGATTGACTCTGTCTGGCTCTCCAAATGCGCTTCCCACTACGCCGGTAAATTGATATGAAAAAGGACAAGTGGCTGATTAAAAAAATTGCCGTAACGTCTGGAGTAACCGGAGCAATGCTCGCGGTATTGGGTGGGGTGTTTTTTGCCGTTTCCACTTTTGTGGAAGACCTGGATTCTCAAAAGCGCAAACTTCAGGCGGAGAACGCCTCGCTCATCGCCGAGAAGACGTCGCTCATGGATAAAAAGAACAAAGCTACCAGTTCTTTAGAACTGTATCAGAAAATCCGAAAAAAGAATCAAAGCGAGGATTTCAGCGTTGATCGCGAGGTGGGTGCAAATATATTCAAAGAGCTTCGAGAGCGCTACAGGCTAAAACTCGCAGGCGAAAACTCCTTTTCACAAATCATGGAAATCACCGAACCAGGTTTCAAGCGGGATTCCGGTATTGTGGTGAAAAGCGATGCCAGACTGGGATTTGAAGCAGTCACGGACGAGATTGTATTTCAGTTTATTCATGGCTTATATTCTTCTATGCCCGGGTTCGTATTTATTGAATCGTTCGCCATCACCCGGCGCGGAAAAATTGATGGAGCGGCACTGTCCGAATTAGGGCGCGGAAGTTTTCCGCCCTTGGTCAGCGCCACGATGGGTTTTATGTGGGTTGGAATAAAATCCAAACCCGAAGACACCGAGACTTCTCCTCGACCCGATGGAGCAGCCGATGAATAGTTCACTGACAAAGATACTCCATGGGTATTGTTTTTCCCTGATCTTCTTATGGTTGTTCAGTGTCGCTTATGCTGCCGAACCGGTTGGCGTGGAAGCAGTCGCCAGTGAAAAGCCCGCAGTTACGGAAAGTGAGGTAGGCAATGATCCATCCGTAAATCCCCCCTCAGAGCCGGCCGATCTAAAACCCAAAAAACTGCTGCAGGATACAATTCCCACGTCGATCATGTTTTCTGTAGAAGATGTAGACAGTGTAAACACGATTATTCGCGCGATCAGCGCCGGACAGTTGCGAAATCCCGATTCGCAGGACGTTGCCGACGATACGACGGAATCCACTAAAGACATGCTGGATGAGATATTGAACAAGATTCCTAGAGTAGGGCAATCCGAAGCCGTGCCGACCCGCATTATTTACCCTAGTTTCTTCTTAAGCTCCATCATCTATGAGCGCCCGGACGAGTGGGCGATCTGGTTAAACGGGTTTCGCCTGACCAATAAAATGAATAAGGAAACAGACCCGTTATATGTAACCGAAATCTCTCCTGAGTCGGTTCGTATCACTTGGAAACCGGACAGCGTGATGTTACTGCATCTGGGATCTATTGCCGTCCAACAGAAAGATGATCCGGATAAGGTTCCTATTGATGCGGTCAATAAATCGATCACATTCACGTTGCGCCCCAACCAAACTTTTGTGAGCAGCATTTTGTCCGTGGAAGAAGGTAGAATTCCCTCCGTAACCGTTCAGTTGGCCAGTGCTGAGGGTGCTGGCTCGGGCGTGGGGCCGGATCCCAGTATACCTGCACAAGCCCCTCCATTTTCGTCTTTTTCGGCTCCATTTTCTGCGCCCCCAACTGTTTCCTCAGATCCTCGAAATATCCCTGCCACCTCTGCCCTCCCAGTCCAATGAATACCGAAACTATCCCTCTCCAAATCACCAACCTTCATAAACGTTTTGGCAAACAATGTGTGCTCGACGATGTGTCTCTATCCCTCATAAAGGGTGAGATGTTTGGGCTGATCGGCCTTAATGGCGTTGGCAAAACCACATTGATTAAAATAGTGCTGAATTTATTGCAGTCCGATCAGGGTGAATGCCGCATATTTGGTATGGCTTCGACCGATAAGGATTCGCGAAAGCATCTAGTGTATCTGCCTGAGAAATTTCAGCCCTCTCGTCACCTGACCGGACTGGAGTATTTAAGCCTTGCATCCTCCTACTACGATAAATCGTTTGATGCGGAGCAGGCACGCGCATTGGCGGATCAACTTGATTTATCCACGGAGAAACTCGAGATGCGCGTGGGTTCTTATTCCAAAGGGATGGGGCAAAAACTTGGCTTGCTGAGCGCCATCCTGCTCGATCTTCCGTTGCTGATTCTGGATGAACCCATGAGTGGCCTGGATCCCAGCGCTAGGATCAAGCTGAAAAAATTATTATTACAGTGCAAAGCCGAAGGCCGAACCATCTTTTTCAGTTCGCATATTCTATCTGATATCGACGAAATCTGTGATCGCATTGGCGTGATTCACTCGACCAAGCTACGATACACAGGCACGCCCGCCGCGTTCAAGCAACAATACGGCAGCGCATCGTTGGAACAATCCTTCCTGAACGCGATCGCCTGATGCAATATAGTCATTTGACTTAAGAATACCCCAGTTATTGCTACCAATTTTTTGCCGTCATACCGGCGTAGGCCGGTATCCACGCCTATCATCACAGTCAGAACTTGCTGCATAATGGATCCCGCCCTCCGGCGGGATGACACAGTAGGATAGGGCATTTTCAGTTCAAATGACTTTAGTTAGAATTGAGAACTGCTAGTTTGGATAGGATTGAATGTATTCGTTCCTAATCCGCCGATGCTTTTTTCTGCTGGCTTTTTCGATCCCAATTGCTGCTGCTTGATTTGTAGTCTCACATTGGCAGGATTGTCCGATTCCGCGATGGCGACTTCTTCGGAAATCTCGCCTTTGTGAAAAAGTTCGAGTAAACTTTGATCAAACGTCAGCATCCCCTGGTCACGATTCTTCTCCATAATATCTTTGATTTCTTTGGTCTTTCCTTCTTCGATCAGGTTTCTCACCAATCCTCTATTCAATAGTATCTCCGTCGCTAGCGAACGGTTGCCCTGTAGGTTGGTGACTAGCCGCTGCGAGAGTATCCCGCGGATATTGTGCGCGAGGTTACTTAACACCTGACGATGTTTTTCCTCCGGAAAGAAGTTCAAAACACGCTCTATCGCCTGATTCGCATTGTTGGCATGAAGTGTTGCCAAACACAGATGTCCCGTTTCTGCAAAGTTAATGGCATGTTCCATGGTTTCGCGATCGCGTATCTCACCGATCAGCACCACATCCGGACGCTGTCGCAAGGCGTTCTTTAAGGCCATACCAAACGAATAGGTATCAATCCCCAGATCGCGTTGCGTGATAATGCAATTCTGATGCTGATGCACAAATTCAATAGGGTCTTCTATGGTAATAATGTGCCCGTACCCGTTTCGGTTACGATGCCCGATCATCGCCGCAAGCGACGTGGATTTTCCCGAGCCGGTCGTACCAACCAGCAGCACCAGACCGCGCTTTTCCATCACCACATCAGAATACACTTTCGGTAGCTTTAACTGATCGGGTGTGGGAATATCGGTATTGATCCGGCGTATCACCAACCCCGGGTGCATCTGCTGACGGAACACGTTGATGCGGAATCGCGCCTTATCTTTCCACGCGAGCGCCGTGTTCAGCTCAAATGTCGATTGAAACTCATCGAGTTTATCTTCTGGAAGCAATTCCTGAAGAATCTGTTCGATATGCGCATCGGTCAGAACTTCCTCGGACACCGGAATAATTTTATCTACCACACGCACCGAGGCAGGCATTCCGGAGGTGATGTATAAATCAGATCCGCCCAGTTCGAGAATCTTGGAAAAAAACGGGTCCAGCGTTGGATACGATTTGTGCTCTTGCATACTCAGAAGCCCGATGAAGAAGAGGAGCTTCTCAGCCCGCCGCCGCCGGAAGCAGCCGGCCTGCGTATGGCTCCGGTAGTCGTGCTGGTACTGCCTTCCGAGGAAGCTGCGCTCGATTCATCCGACCCGCTACCCGTAGATGTCGCAATGAGCGATTTAGCAACTTCCTGTGTGATAACACCATCGTTCATCAGTTGGAATGCCGCATCTTTCATGGTCTTCATTCCCAATTTGACTCCCATCTGCATCATCGAGTTGATCTGCGGAATCTTGTTCTCACGAATCAGGTTACGCACAGCATTGGTTCCCAGAAGTATCTCGTGCACGGCAATGCGCCCTCCACCATCTGCCCTTTTCACCAGAGCTTGGGTGATAACGGCTTCCAGGGAAACCGATAACATCGCGCGCACCATCTCCTTGTCTTCAGAAGGGAATACGTCAATGATACGGTCAATGGTCTTGGGTGCAGAATTCGTGTGCAGCGTGCCAAGCACCAGGTGGCCGGTTTCCGCTGCCGTCATCGCCAGTTGGATGGTTTCGAGATCGCGCAACTCGCCGACCAGAATCACGTCCGGATCCTCGCGTAGTGCGCTTTTGAGCGCTCGTGCAAAGGATTTCGTGCTTGCACCCACTTCACGCTGGTTGATCAATGAACGCGCGGATTTATGCACAAACTCGACAGGATCTTCGACCGTGATGATGTGTCTGGCATGGTGCAGATTAATGTGATGTACCATGGCAGCAAGCGTGGTGGACTTACCGCTGCCTGTTGGGCCGGTCACCAGAATAAGCCCTTTATGCAATTCGGTAAGGTTCCTGAGTACCTCCGGAGCTTTTAGATCGTCCAGTGAGTATATTTTGGTCGGAATAGTTCGTAAGACGGCCGCCGGCCCATTGATCGTGTTGAATGTATTGACGCGGAAGCGCATGTGTTCGCCAAAGGAAATCGCAAAATCGAGTTCCAGATCGCGCTCGTAGTCGGAGCGTTGTTGCTCCGTCATGATCGAATAAATCATGGATTTGACATCGTCGATGCTCAGATGTCCGGTTTTGGGCATCGGCACCATATCCCCGTTAACGCGTAAAATCGCCGGATTTCCCGTAGAAAGATGCAGGTCAGACGCATTGTTTTTCTGAGCAAAAATCAGCAGATCGGTAATTTCCATGAAATCCTCATGTGTGAAGAACGTCGTTTGCGCGCTTCGGAGTCATCACCCCGAATTACATAACGCGGCTAGCACTATTAGAGCGTATAAACGTTAATCTTTCCTGAATATCGCTCTGCCGTGCTGGTAAGGTGTCTCCGCGCTCAGCAAATTCAATAAGTTGCTGATATAAAGCAGAGGCTTGAGGCCACTCCCCTACCCGATCCAATAAAATCGCCAGATTATAGAGGTATGTCGTATTATCGGGTGAAAGCG
>CAZFOM010000137.1:0-5246 GCA_964520155.1 uncultured Rickettsiales bacterium | reverse complement strand
TGTTTGATTATTTTGAATAAATAACTATTGCACCGTACGAGTCAATCACCGTTTTACACAGATACAATAGATGCTTGCGTGTTTGGCGCATTTGTCCTATGCACATCGCCTTGCGTTGGTCTAGAAAGTTCTTTCGCGTGATGCAATGCAAAAGTACGGTTTTTCCTCGGGGAGTAGCGCAGCTGACCAGTTGCTCCGCGAACGTAGTGAGTGGTTAGCAACCTGTCACTCCCGCGAAGGCGGGAGCCTAGTTCTTCTGGATTCCTGCTTTCGCAGGAATGGCAGCTTGAGTTTTACGTCGGGGAGTAGCGCAGCCTGCCACCCGAACGTAAGTGAGGGAATTGTATAATCGCTACCAGGCTAGGTTCTGGTGGTGATATTGTCGGGGAGTGGCGCAGCCTGCCACCCGAACGTAAGTGAGGGAATTGTATAATCGCTACCAGGCTCTGTTCTGGTGGTGATATTGTCGGGGAGTAGCGCAGCCTGGTAGCGCATCTGGTTTGGGACCAGAGGGTCGGAGGTTCGAATCCTCTCTCCCCGACCATTACTAGAGAGGGGTTTACCCCTCTCTAGTAATGGTGTGAGTGGCTACGAACCGACGAAGAGGTTCGACAATTTTGCAGTAAGCAAAATTGGTCAGCGCAGACGAAGTCGAGCTGCCGCTTGACGGCGAATGGTCAGCAGACCATTCCATTGACAATCCTCCCTGCCCGAGCAATTTACTTGACCAAAATCAATTGTTATTGCGAATCGTTCGCATATACTCCGATTCCTAGTCTAGGAGTGTATATGAAACCAACCATTGCTTTTCTTGCCACCTTCGTGTTTTCAACCGCTTTGTCTGCTGCCGATGCGCCGTCGCAGAACGACTACGTCCAGACCCATCTGGTGGCGAATGACGCGAAATACGCACCGACGTATGAGGTCGATCCCAAACTGATCAACGCATGGGGGATTGCCATTCGTCCTGCGGGTGCGGGTGGACATTTCTGGGTGACGGGAAAGGATATCAGCTTCGAGTATGTGGGCGATGTCCAGAATTCACCCGATGAAAAGCTGCGTACGCTACATGCGGACGAACTGAAATATGTGAAACTGCCGGTGGGCGGCGATGATAAATTCGCCGCCGGTGTCGTTTTTAACGGCAGCAAGGAGCATTTTGTCATCACGCAGGACATCAAAGGGCTGGAGCCGATCACAGCACCTGCGAAGTTCATTTTCGCCAGTGACGGGGGGATCATCTCCGCATGGACGGAGCGCAAAAAAGAAGACGGTACCTTCGATCGCTCCGGCGAAGCCTTGCAAGTAATCGATGCCTCCGCGCAGGGCGCGCAGTTCTTTGGGTTGGCCATCAGCACCAACTACGACCGCTTATATGCCGCTGATTTCGGCGCATCGCCATCTATCAGAGTCTATGATGGCGCGTTCAAACCCGTCGCAATCACCTTTGAGAATCCATTCGATGACAATAAGAACGGGAAAGTGGATGCAGGCGAATTCGCGCCGTTTAACATTCAGTCGCTCAAGCTGCCTTCCGGCGAGCAGAATCTGCTGGTGTCCTATGCCAAAACGCAAGCCTGTCCTGCACCAGAAGTGAAAGCCGGTGCATGTAAAGAGGGGGAGATCTATGCTGGCGAGGAAGACACTTCAACACCTGGAAATGGCCGCATTGCAGAATTCCGTGAGGATGGAACACTCATCGCGGTCTGGAACGACCATGGCAAACTAAGTGCTCCTTGGGGATTAGCGGTGGCACCTTCCAATTTCGGCGCGTTGTCGGGAAAGCTCCTCGTTTCAAACTTTGGGGACGGTACCATTGCCGCGTTCGACCCTGTAAGCAAAACATTCGAGGATGTGATGCGGGATGCGAAGGGCACTCCCATTAAAATCGACAAGATCTGGGGAATTTTATTTGGAAATGGAGAAAGCCTCGGTGATAGCAATGCGTTATATTTCGCCGCTGGCCCTAATGACGAAAAACACGGGATTTTCGGAAGCCTAAGGTTATTGTCAACTCAGCAATAATTGTGCGAGGGCTTTGGTGAATGGTTTTTTTAGGAATCCGTGTCGAAGCGCGTGTTTAATGCGGCTCAATTTCTCTAACGTTTGTCCTTCCACAAAAGTGCGCACGATGAATGCTTCTTTGGCATTCGGAAACCGTTCCAACAAGGCGTTTGCCTGCCGGAAGGAAGATGCAGCCGCATGAGGAACACTCAGCAGGCGTTGGATAAGCCCAGCGTAATGCCCCGTGCCAACGGCATTACCCGCATGGATGCGATACTGCATGGTCACCTGCGGGAGGTAGTGGATTTCTCCCTCTACCATACATGCCACCAGTGCTGCCCAGTGGTCGTGCATATGGGCTTGCGCGGGAATAGGCAACAACCGCTCGACCAGCGCGCGGTTCATCATCACCGTGCTTCCATGCACATAATTCTGTACCAGCAATCGGCTGAACGCATGTTCTTTCGGAAATGTCCCAAAGTAACGGGCGAAAGAGGGTGAAATGGGCTTCAAATCCTGATTCACCACCTGCGAATCGGTGTGAATGAGTATCGGCGTGTGATACCCTTTCGACAACTCCAGACGCCGCATGGCAGTAAAGGTCGTCTCGATCTTATGAGGCAACCATACATCATCCTGATCGCAGAACATTACATACGGCGCGTCCGATGCGCCAAGCAGGGTGGCGTAGTTTCCTAAGATACCACTGTGATCAAAATCCACTGGGAACACCCGTATTTTATCGGGATAACGCTTGCGGAAAGATTCGGTCACGGCCGTGGTGGAGTCTGTCGATCCATCGTCACGCACGATCAGTCGCCAGTCCGTATGTGACTGTGCCAGTAAGGATTCAAGCTGTGCCGCGAGAAACGCTGCGCCGTTATACGTTCCAAGCAGGATATCGATCATCAAACAAACGCCACATCGTTAAAATCAAAGCGCGTCATGTCAGACAGTGCGGTGATACTGGTCAGATTGGCAAGCAGCGCGTGCCCTCCCGCTGTTGAACCGTTATTGTCATAATACACGACAGCATATCCTTTGGTCGTGTCAAAGAAGATATCCACCACGCCTTTGCCTGCGGTTGTCAGGGCATTCAGTGTATCCAGCCGCGCAGTGATGTCTGCCGTTGCGATTCCCACCGTATTCAAAATGACCACCTCGGTTCCAGCCGTACCTGCCGGTGTCACCGAAGAGACGATCGCCGCCACCACAACCGAATTGTTATCTCCCAGATTATAGTTCAACGCACCGGCATTGAAGCGCAGGCGATCCACCGCAGTGGTTGCCGTACCCGCATCGAAATCAGTAATCGTGTCGCCCATTTCATTGGGTATGAAGACTGCGGCCGCATCAAATTGAAACACATCATTGCCCGCACCACCCGTCAGACGATCCACGCCGATACCGCCGGTGATACTGTCGTCCGCAGCCGCTCCGGTAATCGTATCGTTAAAGATGCTGCCCACGATCGTATCCGCACCTGTACCGCCGTCGATCTGCATGGCGCGAGTCATGGAAATAGCATCCAGCGAGAATTTGTTGGTGGCTGCGCCGTCCACACGGTTGATTCCCGCTGCGCTGGCGAGATTGCCTATGCCAATGGTTAGCGCCGAATAATCTGAAGCTGCAAGTCGCAGCACTTCCAGTCCGGTTTTGTTGGCAAATGCCGCATCCGATATACCGGAAGAGTTATCTGAAAGTGATAATACATCCGTACCATTTCCGCCGCCAACTGTATCATTGGCTAAAAACTGCGTGGGACGGAAAATGAACGTATCCGCACCGTCATTGCCAAACAGACGATCCACTCCGGCACCTGCGGTTATCGTATCGCCACCGCCGCCGGCAAAAATCAGGTCATTGCCATCGCTTCCCGTGAGTGCCACCGCCGAAGCATTAAAATTGGTGAGCAACCGCGATCCATCCTGAAGCACAAAGTTGGTCGAGGTGAAATTCCCCTGAAACGATTGCAGCGTGATGCGCTCGGATGCGCCGTTCTGTACGACCGTGCCACTGCTATCGCGCGTGATAATCAGATCAGCAGCACTGCCGGAAGTCATAGTCACCTGCAAACGGTCATTCCCGCTGCCAAAGTCACGAATGATGGTGCTTGCGAGCGATGATTGATGGTTCAGGCTGAAACTGTCATCCCCCACCCCACCGATCAGAGAAATGCTTTGCCCCGCGCGCGGCGAGATGATGATTGAATCATTTCCGCCATTGCCATAGATCACGGTATTGCCGCTACCCGCCGTGATCGTATCCGCCTGATCATTGGGATCATTTATCCCGATCCCACCAAAGACCGTCACATTGCCCGTCAGTGCCGACAGATCGAGATTGTCGCTGCCACCGCCGGCATACACCAGCACGGTGCCCGCTGCCGATGCACCCGCCGTAACCGTATCGTTATCCACGCCCATAAACAGCGTTGCCGTCTTTCCGGCCACCGTGTTCAGCGTCAACGTGTCGGCACCGGCATTAGCATACAGCACCAGATCGCCCGTGCCGCTGGTGATGGTATCCGCCGCATCTTGTGTGTCGGTCACGGCACCGCCACCAAACACGAGCATCGCTCCCGTGCTGCCGGTGAAATCCAGTATATCCGATCCAATGCCGCCGCTGACCGTATGATTTCCCGCAGAGGTTTGCACCGTAATCCGGTCGCCATCATCGCCGCCGGAAATGCTCAGGTTTCCGGACGCATTGGAACCGTTGACCGTATCCGCCCCCAGACCACCAAAAATCGTTGTGGTATTGCCAAGTGACGTGACCAGCGAGAACGTGATCGTATCCGCGCCGGCGTTTCCATACACCAGATTGCTGCCACTGCCGAGTGTGAAGGTATCGCCACCGTCTGCGGTATCGGTTACGCCATTGCCCCCGATTACCGTATTGTTTCCGTTACCCGCAGAAATCGTATCATTGCCCGCACCGCCCAGTATCCGGTTGTTCCCCAACCCCGACACGTTCAATGTATCGCCTCCGGCAAGCCCCATGAGCAGATTGTTCGTATTGAGATAGGCAGCGAGTGCAGGGTTTCCCCCCACATCGATGGTATTTGCATTGGCATCGGCAGTGGTCGCAAGCGTCAAATCGCCGATCAACACACCGCTGCTATCGTTGAAGATAAAATTGTTCGGTACCAACGCGCCCAGCACAACGGTTCGCAGCGTGACCGTTCCCAGAACGTTTGTCACCGTTGTATCCGTATCCGTCACCTGCAACAACTCCAAGCC
>CAZFOM010000136.1:0-5246 GCA_964520155.1 uncultured Rickettsiales bacterium | reverse complement strand
ATGTACCAGTATTCGTTGCCGGCGGGATTGGCCGCGGCGAAGTGATGGCCTCCTTCCTCGAAATGGGCGCCTCCGGCGTGCAACTCGGCACGCGTTTTGTTTGTGCGGAGGAATCCATCGCGCATCCGAAATTCAAGGAAGCCTTCATTAAAGCCGCTGCGCGGGATGCGATGCCTTCGGTGCAGGTGGATCCGGATTTTCCGGTCATTCCCGTGCGCGCGATCATGAACAAAGCGTCGGATGCGTTTACACGCTTTCAGATCGAAACCATCGCAAAGGTGAAGTCGGGCGAACTGGATAAGAAAAAAGCACAGCTCGATATCGAGCATTTCTGGGCGGGTGCGCTGCGCCGCGCGGTGATTGACGGCGATGTTGAAAACGGATCGCTCATGGCCGGACAAAGTGTCGGTATGGTGACCAAAATCCAGCCCATGCGCGAGATTCTGGATGAACTGATTGCGCAGGCCACCGATTATCTGGAGCAACGCAGCCGCCATGCCGCATAACGCCAAGCGCCCATTTGAGGAGATCACCTCGCCGCTTCTGATGCTGCGGCGCATCCGCGATGTGATGCTGTCGCCTGAATCGGCACAGGCACGCCTCAACGATCTGGTGCGCGTGATCGCAAGCGAAATGCTAAGTGAAGTGTGCTCGGTCTATCTGCTGCGTGCGGGGGATATTCTGGAGCTGTTCGCAAGCGAGGGCTTGAATCCGAACGCCGTTCACCTCACGCGGCTGGAAGTCGGCGAAGGGCTGGTAGGCGAAATCGCAGCCACCCAAACCCCGCTCAATCTCGCCGATGCCAGCAGCCACCCGAAATTTGTCTATAAACCCGAAACGGGAGAAGAGATTTATCACTCTTTTGTGGGTCTGCCGATCCTTCAGGCCGGACGCGTGGTTGGCGTGCTGGTTGTCCAGCGCAAGGAATCCAAACCTTACAGCGAAGACCAGATCGAGGTGCTCCAGACGGTTGCAATGGTGCTCGCCGAACTGCACGCATCTGGAAAACTGGTCAGCAAAAGTGAGATTGCGGAAGCAAGCGGCGAAGGCATGGTGTCCAACCATGTGAGTGGCTTACGACTCGCCCCAGGTATCGTGCGCGCACCGGCACTCGTGCACCGCAAGCAGTTTGAGATCAAACATACGGTGGCCGACGATCCCACCGTCGAAGAAAAGCGCCTGGACGAAGCGCTTAGCGCGTTTCAGGAATCGGTGGAACGCCTGCGCAAGGACGCCGAAGACGAAGGCAACAACGAGCAGCGAGACATCATGGAAACCTACCAGATGTTCGCGCACGACAAAGGCTGGCTGCACCAGATTACTGAAGCGATCCATTCCGGCCTTACCGCCGAAGCTGCGGTGGCGCGCGTGCGGGAAAATCTCCACGAGCGCATGAGCAAGGTGGAGTCCGAATATATTCGTGAGCGCATTCAGGATCTGGAGGATGTCTCAAACCGCCTGCTCGAACATCTCTCAGGCCTTGCCGGCACCAAGCAGGATCTGCCCGAAGAATTTGTGCTGGTGGCGTCGTCACTGGGCCCAGCCGAGCTGCTCGAATATGGCCGCCGGCGCATCCGCGGGCTGGTGCTTGAGGAAGGCTCAGCCACCTCGCATGTGGTGGTAATCGCCCGCGCGCTCGAAATTCCGGTGGTGGGCAAAGTGGCCGATATCACGGCGCTGGTTGAAAACGGCGATCCGATCATCGTCAACGGCGACACGGGCGATGTGTTCATCAAACCTACCGACAAAATCATTCAGTCGGTCGAAGAAGACATACGCCACCGCAAAGAACGTTCGGAAGTGTATGAGGCGCTGCGCGCGCAGGAACCGCGCACGGTGGATGGAACCTTGATTCATCTCTACTGCAACGCCGGACTGTTCGTGGATGTGAAGCATTTGAGCGATGAAGGCGTCAAAGGCATCGGCCTGTATCGCACCGAGCTGCCCTACATGATTTCCAACTCCATGCCGGATGTGGAATCGCAGCAGAAAATCTACAGCAAGATCACCAAGCAGGTGCATGGCAAGCGCGTGATCTTCCGTACGTTTGATATTGGCGGGGACAAGCAGCTTCCCTATTTCCCGATTGATGATGAGGAAAATCCGGCGATGGGCTGGCGCGCGACCCGCATCGGGATTGACCGCCCCGCTATCCTGAGGCGCCAGTTGCGCGCCCTGATCCACGCGGCCACCGGCCAGGCGCTCGATGTGATGTTTCCGTTTATCACCCAGGCACGCGAGATGGACGAGGTGCGCAAACTCATCGCGCTCGAAAGCGAACGCGCCAAACGCGAAGGGCTTGTGCTACCCGATCCGATCCGTGTGGGCGCGATGATCGAAGTGCCGTCGATTCTGTGGCAATTACCTGCGTTGCTCAAGCGCGTCGATTTCGTCTCGATCGGCAGTAACGACCTGCTGCAATTTTTCTTTGCCTGCGATCGCGGCTCGACCCGCATCGGCGATCGCTACGACACGCTCGCACCGGAAGTGCTCAGAGTCATTAAACAGATTGTCACCGAATGCACAAAGGCAAAGGTTGAGCTGAGTTTCTGCGGCGAAATGGCGCGCAAACCGCTTGAAGCCATGGCGCTGATCGGGTTGGGACTGCGTAACCTGTCGCTTCCCACCACGTCGCTCGGCCCGATCAAAGCCATGATCCGTTCGCTTAGAATCGAGGAAATCGAGTCCTTCCTGCGCGAACTGATGGAGCTGGATGCGCTCTCCATCCGTCCGCAGCTTGAAACCTATGCGCGCGATCACGGATTACTCACCGATTAAACCATGACCCCACTGCTTGAAACCTATCAGGATATCGGAGCGTATCTGCGCGATTGCCGCGAAAGTATGCGCGTAAGCATCGAGCGTGCGTCGAAGGAACTGCATATCCGCGCCAAATATCTGGAAGCGATGGAGGCCGGCAACGTGAAGGCACTGCCAAGCGGTATCTACGCGCGCGGCTATATCCAGCAATATGCCGATTATCTCCGCCTCGATTCGGCCATGCTGCTGCGCGCATACGATGAGGCAAGCGGACGCATCAAGCGCGATACATTCTTTGTGCCCGAACCCACGCGCAAACATAACATGCCGTCCTCGCGCGTGATCCTGATTTCGCTTGCCCTCATTCTCGTGCTTTATGGTCTGTGGCTGAGCATTGAACGTAAGTCGGAACAGACGGCGATTGCCACCGTGCAGGAGCTGCCGGAGCGCTATGAGCGTATCCTCAACCCCCCACCGCTTGTGGTCGAACCACGCTGGAGATCCTGCTTCTTACTGGTCGAAAATCCGCAGGCGATGTGTCAGACTATCGAGTGGGCGGAAAACCCGACTTACCCTGCGAGTTTGATGGATGCAATCAAGGGATTATCGTTTCCGTTTGTTAAAAGCGGGAACAGAGCTGATTTTATTTCCTTTCCCAATCCCTGAATCACTGCGGTTTAGCTAATGGAAAATGAGAAATATAACATCATTTTGCTATGAGTTTTTATTGAACTTTTATTGTCATACCAGCGAAAGCTGGTATCCAGCATACATTACATGACTGGATGCCAGCATGCGCTGGCATGACAAGGTAATTTAGTGAATGTTGCGTATGAGTAGTTTGAACTGCCTCAAAGAAACCGAACTGATGCCGCGCCGGAAATCCATCGGGGTGAAGATCGGCTCGGTCATGGTGGGCGGCGGTGCGCCGATTGTGGTGCAGTCGATGACCAATACCGATACGGCAGATGCGGCAGCCACAATCAAACAAATCAAAGAACTCGCGGATGCGGGATCGGAGATTGTTCGTATCACCGTGAATAATGAGGAATCGGCCAAACAGGTCGCTACGATTCGTGACGGGCTTGCGAAACAAAATTGCTTTGTCCCGATCGTTGGTGATTTTCACTATAACGGCCACACGCTGCTGAACAAATATCCCGACTGCGCCGAGGCGCTCGCGAAATATCGTATCAACCCGGGCAATGTCGGCTTCGGAGAAAAGCACGATGCACAATTTGCGCAGATGGTCGAAGCGGCGATCAAATATAACAAGCCGGTGCGGATCGGGTGTAATTGGGGAAGCCTAGACGGCCAGGTGCTCGCCCGCATGATGGATGAAAATGCGAAACTGAAGTCACCCTTCTCCGCCGATGCGGTGACGCGCGAGGCGCTCATCGTATCCGCCCTCGAGAGCGCCAAACGCGCCGAGGAGATCGGGCTGGGCGCCGACAAGATCGTTATCTCCTGCAAGATCAGTCGCGTGCAGGATTTGATTTCCGTCTACCGCGCGCTCGCTACGCGCTGCGAATATGCGCTGCATCTGGGACTGACCGAAGCGGGCATGGGATCAAAAGGCATCGTCGCATCGACCGCTGCTTTGTCGGTGTTGCTGCAAGAAGGTATCGGCGATACGATCCGCATTTCCCTCACGCCGGAGCCAAACGGTTCGCGCAGCCAAGAAGTGATAGTGGCGCAGGAGATATTGCAGACGATGGGGCTGCGCTCCTTCACCCCGATGGTCACCGCCTGCCCCGGTTGCGGCCGCACCACCAGCACTTATTTCCAGGAACTCGCCGAGTCCATCCAGAGTTTCCTGCGCGAGCAGATGCCGGTGTGGAAAACGCAATATATGGGTGTGGAGACCATGAAT
Organism: uncultured Rickettsiales bacterium; assembly: GCA_964520155.1. Lineage (GTDB taxonomy): Bacteria > Pseudomonadota > Alphaproteobacteria > Rickettsiales > JABCZZ01 > CAZFOM01. Next base: position 613 of record CAZFOM010000136.1, on the reverse strand, counting down.
GTCGCCGTCATGGGCTGTATTGTGAATGGCCCCGGTGAAAGCAAACACGCCAATATCGGCATATCTCTGCCCGGCACCGGCGAATCTCCGGTTGCACCGGTGTTTGTAGACGGCAAGAAAGTCGCGACCTTACGCGGCAACGCCATCGCCGCCGAGTTCAAACAGATGGTGGTGGAGTATGTGGAGAAGAGCTACGCGAAAGTTTAGGTGTTAGCTTTCAGCTTTCGGCTGCCAGCTTTTCCATCCTGAACTCTTGTCTGTGCCTAACCTTTGGCGAAGCCTGATGCTTCGAAATCCATACAAAATAATCTCGGGTGGTAGAAGTTTATAGGTGGATGCTGAAACAAGTTCAGCATGACGAAACTAGGGATCATAAAAAACCGAAAGCTGAAAGCTGGCAGCTGAACACTGACACCTTCCCTTGACATGACCAACTACATGGACTAGTATATGACCATGATAACCGTAAATGTCGCCCAAGCAAAAGCCCAACTGTCTGAATTGCTTCATAAAGTGGAGCAAGGGGAAACTGTGCGTATCTGCCGCCGCAATATCCCGATTGTGGAGATTAAAAAAGTAGAGGATGCACCGAAGATAAAGAAGCAGCGCCCAT
>CAZFOM010000135.1:0-5256 GCA_964520155.1 uncultured Rickettsiales bacterium | reverse complement strand
TCCACCGAACTCACTCGCGTCATCGAACTCTACAAACCCAACATTGCCGCGATCGAAGAAACTTTCGTGAATGTGAATGGCCAGTCCACCTTGAAACTCGGACAGGCGCGCGGGGCGATTTTGCTTACTCTCGCACAAGCGGGTCTACCCGTATACGAATACGCGGCAACGCTCGTAAAAAAATCGGTCGTCGGTGCGGGGCGTGCCGAAAAATCACAAGTTGCGCATATGGTGCAATTACTATTACCTGGATGCGGAAAATATGGTGCCGACGCCATGGATGCGCTGGCAGTTGCAATTACGCATGCACATCACAGTTAGTGGTTGATGGTTGATAGTTGATGGGGGATGGTTTAGCTTACTATCAACTATTAACTATTAACCATCAACCATGATCGGTAAACTCAAAGGACGCATTGACGAACTGACCGAAGACTCGGTGATACTCGATGTCGGCGGGGTCGGTTATCTGGTGTTTTGCAGCCCGCGCACGCTCGCAGCGCTTCCTCGAAAAGGTGAGTTCGCTGAACTCATTATCGAAACCCATGTGCGCGAAGACCATATTCATTTACTCGGGTTCCCGAGCGCCTACGAAAAAGAGTGGTTCCTGCTGCTCAACACCGTGCAGGGTGTGGGTGTGAAAATGGCAATGGCAATCTTGAGCGTGTTCACGCCCGATCAACTCACGCAGGCCATTGCCGCCAAAGACATCAAAGCACTCACCAAAGTCAGCGGCGTGGGCAATAAACTCGCAGAACGCCTCACCACCGAGCTCAAAAGCAAAGTCGCTAAGCTTGCACCTGCCCTTACTATTGCAGCACCAAAATCTTCCGGCGTTGCAGCGCCTGCTTCCAACATGAACGAAGATGCGATCTCGGCACTTGCGGCGTTGGGCTACACCCGCTCGGATGCGTTCTCGGCAATTGCGCGTGCGGCAAGCAGCCTCGGCGAAGATGCCACCTTGGATGGGCTGATTAAAGAAGGTCTGAAACACATGGCAAGGGCATCTTAGCACTTGTCATCCTGAACTCGTTTCAGGATCCATTCTTCACCAGTGCGGGTTACAGAAGCGTGCTCAAACATGGATGCTGAAACAAGTTCAGCATGACAGTATGCATAGGGTTACATAAAATCGCCGTCACAAACATGAAAAACTATTACGTATACATACTTGCGAGTCAGAAAAACGGCACACTTTATATCGGCGTGACGAATGATCTTATTCGACGTGTGTATGAACATAAACAGAAACTGGTCAGCGGGTTCACTGCTGAATACGATGTAGGCAAGCTCGTCTATTATGAACAAACAGAATCCGTTGAAGCTGCCATTATGCGCGAAAAACAACTCAAAAACTGGCATAGGCAATGGAAGATCAATCTTATAAATCAGCATAATCCTTCATGGGATGATTTATATGATGATATTTGTGGTAGCGTACTGTCATCCTGAACTTGTTTCAGGATCCATCTTTCACTAGTATACGCTGGAGCATGTGGATGCATGGATGCTGAAACAAGTTCAGCATGACAATTCTATTGATCAGCCATGACACCAAACCAAGAACGCATCACCACCCCCACCATACTCGAACAAGAAACCACCGAACCCGCACTGCGGCCCTTGTCGCTTGCAGAATTTACCGGCCAGAAACAAGTGTGCGATAATCTGGCGGTGTTTATTGCATCGGCGAAATCCCGTGCATCAGCACTCGATCACGTCTTGTTTTACGGCCCGCCCGGGCTTGGTAAAACCACGCTCGCGCAGATCGTCGCCAAAGAAATGGGAGTGGGGTTTCGCGCCACCTCCGGCCCGATGCTCACCAAGGCCGGTGACCTCGCAGCCATCCTCACCAATCTGCAAGCAAACGATGTTCTGTTTATTGATGAAATTCACCGTCTGAGTGCCGCGGTCGAAGAAGTGCTCTATTCGGCAATGGAGGATTTCAAGCTCGATATCATTATCGGCGAAGGGCCTGCGGCGCGGAGCATCCGTATTGACCTGCAACCCTTCACGCTGGTGGGTGCGACCACGCGGCTTGGCCTGATTTCCAATCCGTTGCGCGATCGCTTCGGGATTCCCCTGCGGCTGGAATTTTATAGCACGAAAGATTTGCAGACCGTCATCGAACGCGCGGCGACTATTCTTGAACACCCCGTTGCCAAGGACGGCTCGGAGGAAATCGCCAAACGTTCGCGCGGCACGCCGCGTATTGCAGTTCGCCTCTTGAAACGAGTCCGCGATTTTGCGATTGCCGAAAAGACTAAAACCATCACCCGCACACTGGCGGATAGCTCGCTGCAAAAACTCGAGGTAGATGCGCTGGGGCTGGATTCCGCGGATCGGCGCTACCTTGGTTATATCGCTGAGCATTATGCCGGAGGGCCGGTGGGTATCGAAACGATTGCCGCAGGGCTTTCCGAACAAAAGGATACGCTCGAGGAAACCATTGAACCATTCCTCTTACAAGTGGGGTTCCTGCAACGCACCCCGCGCGGACGGATGCTAACGCCCAAAGGATTCACGCATCTGGGGCTGAAAGCGCCAAAGAATTTTGAGTCACAACAAGATTTCTTTACCGATGATCCCAAGGAATGATCTCCCAGCGCCGTCATATCTTCCATGAAACCTGAATTCAGCTTCCCCATCCGCGTGTATTACGAAGACACCGATACGGCCGGTATCGTCTATTACGCCAATTACCTGAAATTCGCTGAACGTGCGCGTACCGAGTGGCTGCGCGACATCGGCATTGACCAGCAGGTTCTGATGAAAACGCAAGGCATCGGATTCGTCGTTAGGCGAGCCGAATGCGATTTTATTGCGCCTGCTATCCTCGATGATTACTTGACAATTAAGACCCGTATAGAGGATATACGCAAGGTGCGAATGACTCTCACGCAAACCGTTTGGCGGAAAGAAGAAAAACTGGTGGAAATTCGGGTGGAAATTGCCTGTGTAAATACGCAGCGTAAACCGCAGGGACTGCCCGAGAAACTACTAGCCGCCTGTCGCACCACACCATAACACCCAACCCTATATGAGACCCCTCGCATGACACAGACCGTTGATACCGCCGTACAGGGAGTAGATGCTACCACGCTTGCTGGCGCCGCGGCCCCTCTCCAACATGATTACTCCGCCTGGGGCATGTTCATGCAGGCTGATTTCGTGGTGAAATCAGTGATGATTCTCTTGATCTTCGCATCGTTTTGGGCATGGGCCATCATCTTCGATAAATTCATGACCTTCCGTTCACTCAAGCGTAAAGCCGAACAGTTCGAAAGCGATTTCTGGTCAGCCGACGCGCTCGATAAATTCTATGAACGGATCAAGAATAAGGCCAATCACCCGATGGCGATTATCTTCAAAGCCGCAATGGAAGAATTCTTCCGCTCCAAAATGAAGGATATGTCTGCGGCAAACATGGCGCAGCGCTTAGGTGTGCGCGAGCGCATCAATCAGGTGATGATGATGGCACGCAACCGCGAACTCGAAAAACTCGAAAAAGGTCTCGCATTTCTAGCGACCACCGGATCCTCTGCCCCGTTCATCGGGTTGTTTGGAACCGTCTGGGGGATCATGAACAGCTTCACCAGCATCGCAGTATCCAAGAACACGTCGCTCGCCGTCGTGGCACCTGGTATCGCAGAAGCACTCTTTGCAACGGCCATCGGCTTATTCGCCGCGATTCCTGCCGTCATCGCCTACAATAAATTCGCACGGGAAGTGGATAAATACGCAGGCAAACTCGAAGATTTCTCGGTCGAGTTTAATACGTTGTTGTCGCGACAGATTGAGGGATAAGCATGGGATGGAGAGATCATACGGTAGGGCCGCTCGTCGTTTGGGGAATGAACAAACTATTCATGGAAGGTATTGGGCAAAAAATGCAAGCGGGAGAATTTTCATTCGCTTTTAGGAGGCTTGCTGTGTTTAACCGAGTCACAGGCAAAAATGTCAAACCATGGGAAATTAATGGAGACGATGGTACACCTGCGATAACAGAAGAACGTTTTAAAGCGCTCAAATCAATTTACCCTGAGGAATGTACGGAGCTTGAGACAACATTCGGTTTAGGCCAGAAAAACAACCTAGAGAGATAGATCATGGGTGCAAGTTTAGGAAATTCCGGTCGGTCGGCGCGCAACACACGCAGAGGCTTTACCGAAATCAACGTCACCCCATTTGTGGACGTAATGTTAGTTCTGCTTGTCATCTTCATGGTAGCCGCGCCGATGATGACCACCGGCGTGACGGTGGATCTGCCGTCTTCCAAGGCCGATCCGGTGCAGGGCAACGACGAACCGCTTTCGATTAGCATCAACGCCAAAGGGGAAGTCTATCTCCAGAATACCAAGGTCGAAATCGAGGCACTTGGAACCAAACTCATGGCCATTACCGGCGAGAAAAAAGACACGCGCATCTTCATCCGCGGTGACCGCGTGGTGGATTATGGCCGTGTGATGAGCGTGATGGGCGCACTCAATGCCGCGGGCTTCACCAAGGTGGCGCTGATCACCGATCCTTCTTTCGTCGAGGGAGGGCGTCGCTGACAGTTATGTCACTGGTAGGCGCACTGCATCAGGGATCGTATCAGGCACGCGGTATCAAGTATTCAGGGCTGATACATCTGATCTTGTTGCTGCTTATGGTGTTTGGCCTGCCAAGCTGGTTTCAACGTGACCTGCCCGAACCCACCGCCATGACCGTAGAGATTTTACCCATCAGCCAGATTTCCAACGTCAAACCCTCCGAACAGACGCCCGAGAAACCAAAGGAAGAACCGAAGGTCGAGCCCAAACCCGCGACCGCCAAACAGGCCACGCAGGAAGCAAGCAAACCGGTAGAAGAAAAGAAACCCGACGCCGTGCCGTTGCCGCAGGAGAAAAAACCGGAGCCAAAAAAAGAAGAGCCGAAACCCAAAAAGGAAGAGGTGAAGAAAAAGCAGGATGAGAGTTTGGAATCCATCTTGAAGAGTGTGCAGGATATGGCGAAGAAAGAGAAATCCGATACGCCAACCGACACGCCCGCAACACCTGATGCATCTGTAAGCCGCTCACAGAATTACGATCCGGCCTTGCCGCTTTCGCTCAGCCAGAAAGATGCCATCCGCCAGCAGATCGAGCGCAACTGGAACGCCCCCATTGGTGCCAAAGACGCGCATGATCTGGTGGTCGTGCTGCGTATTGAAGTGCAGGAGGACGGTACGGTGAAAGATGTCAAACTCGCGCGCGACAATGGCCGCTATACCGC
>CAZFOM010000134.1:0-5363 GCA_964520155.1 uncultured Rickettsiales bacterium | reverse complement strand
GTAATATAGATGGTGTCGTCACAAGGATTATCGAGGCAATTAATACCCCTCCCGCATCGACTTTCGTCGATGCTGCCCTCCCTCAAGGGGAGGGCATCTCCACCGTTACTTGCGATCATATCATCGCCATTGGTTCAGATCGGATGATGGCAGCGGTCGCAGCCGCTCGTCACGGTATTTTGAAACCGCATCTCAAGCCTGGACATACCGCTATCGGCAGCATCAACTCCCCCATGCAGTGTATGATGAAGGAAATCTGTGCCCAGTGCCTTCAACAACATGTGGATCCCGAGTCAGGCGCAATCACCTATGTCTATTCCTGTTTCAATCAGGATCAGGCGCTCGATCAGGTGTCTTGGCCATTTCTGAACCAACGCCTGATTCAAAACGGTGTCCATGAGAAATTAACCGCACTGTGGATTGATGATTGCCTTACCCAACTGGAGCTGCGTCAAAAAGCCGCTTGATAATAGTTTTTCAATTGTTAGCAAATTTTTAACTAATTATGCCTTATCTGCATAAATCAGGATGTTAATTGATTGTAACTGGTTTTCGTTCTAGAATGAAAAAACGTTCATCGGTTGCATCCGTTCGCTTCAATGCAACGTGTGCGTCTCAGCGCGGGGGAAATCGCAGTGGCATTAGTGCCTGGTTCTTCATCGAAAAAACCTGCCACCGGTAGTGAGCAGACGACTCCGGATATGGAGGATGAGGACAACATTATGGCGGTGAAAAAACCCGCCATCAAATCCTCTTATGTACCGACTCCTTCTGCCCCCAGCGAAAAAGCCGCTGCGCCATCGCCCGCTGTTTCTGCTGCTCCGAAGCCTGCCTCCCCACCCGCTCCTTCCGCTCCTGCTGTTTCACCTGTCGAGATGGCGCCTGCGCCAAGCGATACCACCACAGCGGATGAGCCCCCTAAAGAAGAGAAAAAACCGGTTCGCATCGGCGAAAAGCTCATCTCCATCGGCCTGATCTCAACCGATCAGTTACAAATTGCGCTGCAGGAGCAGAAAGCCTCCAAAAAGATGCTCGGCAGCATTCTGGTCGAGATGGGATTCATCACCGAGAGTGCGCTGGGTGAAGTGCTTGCCGAATCCGCCGGCACCCAGAAATTCGACCCGAAATCCTCGATGCTGGATGCCAATGTCATCAAGATGGTGCCAAAAGAAATTGGGTCACGACATAAGGTTATTCCGGTTTCGTATGAGAACAATACGGTGCAGCTTGCCATGGCAGACGTGTATAACGTGCTTGCCATCGATCAGGTGCGCAGGCATTTCCCGCGCGGCACCAAGATCTTGCCGATTTTCTGTACCGAATCCGAAATTCTCGAACTGATCGATCAGTATTACGACTACGAGATGTCGATTGATGGCATTCTGCGTGAGATCGAAACCGGTATTCGTGAAAACGCCAAACTCGACGGGCGTCAGGAAGGATATGTCAACCCCACCGTGCGTCTGGTCAATGCCTTGCTCGTGGATGCGATCAAGAGCGATGCCTCCGATATTCACTTCGAGCCGGAGGGAACCTTCCTGCGCTTGCGTTACCGTATCGACGGTCAGATGCAGCAGGTGCGTAGCTTCCACAAGGATTATTGGCAGGCAATGGCCGTGCGTATTAAAATCATGTCGGGGATGAACATTGCGGAAACGCGCAATCCACAGGACGGTCGCATCAGCTACAACGTGATGGGACGCGAGGTGGATTTCCGTGTTGCCACCCAGCCGACCGTGCATGGCGAAAACGTCGTGATGCGTCTGCTCGATAAGACCAAATCGCTGGTACCGCTCGATAAACTTGGATTCAGCCAGCACAACGAACGCCTGCTAAAACGATTGCTCAAGCGCCCTGAGGGTATCATTATCGTGACCGGCCCCACGGGTAGTGGTAAGACCACGACCCTGTATTCCGTGCTGAGTTTTATTAACTCGATCGACGTCAATATCATGACGCTCGAAGATCCGGTGGAATATCAGCTTCCGCTCATTCGCCAAACGAGTGTACGAGAAGGATCGGTGGATTTCAACTCAGGCATCAAATCGCTCATGCGTCAGGATCCCGATATTATCTTCGTCGGCGAGGTGCGCGATGAGGAAACCGCACTCATGGCCGTGCGCGCCGCACTCACGGGTCACCAGGTATTCACTACCCTGCACACGAACGATGCACTCGGCGCCATTCCGCGTCTGGGCGACATCGGCGTACCGGCACACTTGCTTGCCGGTTCCCTGATCTGCTCTATCGCGCAGCGCCTCGCGCGTAAACTCTGCCAACACTGTAAAGCGCCGCGACAGGCCACCGCCACCGAATGCAGGATTCTTGGGTATCAACCCGATGAAGCGCCGATGGTGCACGACGCCGCGGGCTGCAAGAAATGTAACTTCAAAGGTTATAAAGGCCGAACCGCCATCATGGAAATCCTGCGCATTGACAAAGGACTTGATGAGTTGATCGCCACCCATGCCACGCGTAACACCATGCTGGAACATGCGCTCGAAAATGGATTTATACCCATGATGCAAGATGGTATAGACAAAGTTATAAACGGGGAAATCGATATGGCAGAACTTATTGGTACCATTGACTTGACCGAACGCATGAGCTGAGTACCAACCCATGCCAAATTACAAATACTATGCCATGAACGAGCTGGGCCGCAAGGTGAGCGGCGTGGTCATGGCCGAAAACGAGGTGGATCTCGAGTCTCGCCTCGAACAGATCGGATTGGAATTACTGGATTTTCGCGAGGCCAAAGAGAAACGAGGCAGAGGCGGTCGCGTCAAAATACAGGATATGATTGTGTTCTGTCTGCACATGGAACAGCTGATCAAAGCCGGCGTTCCATTGCTGGAATCGATTGCCGATGTGCGGGATTCGACCGAGTCCGCAAAACTCAAAGATACCATGACGTCGGTGTATGAATCGGTCAAGGGCGGTGAAACCTTTTCTCAAGCCTTATCCAAACACCCCAAAGTATTTGACGAAGTGTTTATCGGCCTGATTGCCGCCGGCGAAAAAACAGGGGATTTTTCTGGTTCCTTTACCCATTTGTCCGAGCATATGAAATGGACAAACGATCTTCAGCGCAAAGTCAAAAAAGCCATGCGCTACCCCATTGCCCTGCTGCTACTGATGACGGGTGTGATTGCCATTTTGATGGTGTTCGTCGTTCCTAAACTGATTGACTTTATTACCTCTCAGGGATTCGACATTCCCATCCATACGAGAGCGCTGATGGCAACTTCTGCCGCGTTCGTGGATTACTGGTACATTATTTTTGGAGTACCCATTTTCGCAATCATCACCCTGATCGCGCTGTATAAAACGTCGGAGAATTTTGCCTATTCGTTCGATGCGATGATGATCAAATTACCCATCATTGGCATCGTTATCCGTAAAATTAACATGGCACGGTTTACGCACTTTTTTGCCGTGATGTTTAACAGCGGTATCGACATCCTCGAGTCACTGGATACCGCAAAGAACGTCGTAGGAAACCGGGTGTTGCGGCAATCGATTGTGACCGCTACCCGAACCATCGCAGACGGTACGCCACTCACTACCGCGCTGCGCATGACCAATCAATTCCCAAATCTCGTCATCCGCATGTTCAAGGTGGGTGAGGACAGCGGAAATATGCACGATGCGCTGGAAAACGTCATTTTCTTTTATAACCGTGAAGTGAATGATGCCGTTGACTCTCTGGTAGGGATGATACAACCTGCCCTGACCATCGTGCTTGGCTGCCTCATTTTCTGGGTCGTCTCGGCGGTATTTGGCCCGCTTTATCAATCTTTCAGCAAAATGAAATTCTAACCCATGGCTGCTTCGAAACCCAAAAAAGCAAAAAGAGGAAAGTTTATTCTCTTCGTGGGGGATGAAGGCGCCATTCTTGTCTATATGAGCGGCAAGAAAGTCTTACGAAGGCTGTTTGCCGCTTCACCCGAGCCGACGAATACGCGTAGCCTGATGGAGGCGCTGAATAACGATAAAGAGGCACCCATCAGTATTTTGCTCGATACGATTGATCTGACATTCGTAAGACAAACCCTGCCCCCCGTCACCCAGCTATCCGTCAATAAACTCATTCAGCGCCGAATGGACAGAGATCTGGCCGCCGACGACATCAAGGGTGCGATTATTCTCGGGCGCGAAAAATCCGGACGCAAAGACTGGAATTTTCTGATGGTTTCTGCGGCAAACACGCCCACGCTCAATCGCTGGATTGATCTGGTGATCGAACGTCCGAATCCCTTCAGCGGTATTTATATGCTTCCGGTGGAAGCAGAAATCTACATGAAAAAACTGGCCGAGGGTACGGGGAAAAAATCCGCCTCACAGTGGAAGTTGCTGGTGACACACAACAAAGTAAGCGGATTCCGGCAGGTTGTATTTCAGGACGAGAAGGTGATTTTTACCCGTATGGCGCAATCCATTGGGGAATCCTTGCCCGAGGTGATTGCCGGCAATATCGAGCAGGAAGTGATGAATACCACCGAATACCTCAAGCGCATGGGGTATAACGAACAGGCCGGTCTTGATACGTATGTGATCGTATCTGAGGACATCAAAGTGTCGATCGATCCCAAGAAATTAAAAAGCACACATGTCGAATTATTCACTCCATTTGAAGTCGCAACCGCACTAGGCCTGGAGCAGGCCGCCATGCCGGAAGATCATTTCGGCGACGTGGTTTTCGCATCGCATTTTGGAAGCAGTAAAAAGCACCTGCTCAAATTGAATACAAAATACAGTCTCAAAGTCGGCCAGCTTAGTATGGCGATCACGGCGATAAAGTCGTTGGCCGCGCTCGCGTGTGTAGCCATTGTGTTTTATACAGGCATGAGCGTGTATAACGGGTTTACGACACATCAAGAGATTGAAGGGTTAGAACGCCAGAAAAAGGCAAATTTCGCGCAGTTGGAAGATACCAAGGAAGTCATGAGTAATTTTCCGATGAATATAAGCCGTATCACGGATATCGTAGGGCTTCACACTACGTTTACCAAATCGGAAGTATCACCGTTCTGGGTGATTCATAAACTGCAGGAGGTTCAAAAGAAACTGAACGGAGCCGTGCTAGTACGGGATTTCCGGTGGAGCGTTCAGGATGCGCTTAAAGTAACAGAGACTACGGATGAACGAAAAATCAGTGCCGAAGTCGAAGTGGAGTTTCTGACGCCGCCTGGAAATAATAAAGAGCTGGCGAGAGTAGCGCAGGAATATCTGGATTTGTTTAAGAAGGAATTTGTGGGTTTTCAAATTACCAACACCCCCCTGCCAGGCACCTTAGAGGACGATGAGGCGCTATCTTTGAATGATACCATCAACCAAAACCCTCAGGATGCGGCCAATAC
>CAZFOM010000133.1:0-5417 GCA_964520155.1 uncultured Rickettsiales bacterium | reverse complement strand
TAATCTTCGGCGAATTTGCGATACCCATAGGTTGCAAACCCGATATCGCCAAGAATATAAAACGTGCCGCTCGCGCGCAGTGTGTTCTTTTTCACGCGTTCGATAAACGGCAAGCGATCGCTTTTCGTTTCTTCGCGCGTAGGCGCACCGGATACAAACTGCTTACCCGTAAGCAGTGCCGTCACTTCGGATTCGTCTTTGAAGCCGCGTAATTCGAGGAGCGGCTGCCCGTCCACCTGCGCAGGGAAGGATTGCCAGTGCTGCTCGGTGAGAGACTTGCAGATCGTTTCCAGTTGCGTGTGCGTGGCGGTACGTCCCGCATGCAGATACGCGCGCACGCCACCGCCTTCGGACTTTACAATCCGAACCTCATCAATCAGCGAGGGTTCTGCGTAGCGGTATATCGTCAAATCGGCCTCAAAAAGTATGCATGCCCTGAAGCAAACCCTGTCAGGACGCCTACACACTAGGCCAATTATATTACAATTTGATGTCTAAGAATTGAATTTTATGATTTTTTTTCGTAGTTGCCGCCGGCGCCAGATCCTTAGTTGACCGGATGGTTGTCTATGGCGTTTCTATTCCATAATACATTATATTTCAATATATTATGCGACTATGGATTGCGGGTTCTGCGATTTAATCCAGCGAACACTTTCGCCATAGGCATGTTGCAGTTCCTCAAGGAGTGTTAAAGCGCGGTCTGGCCAGTTTTCCACATCCTTGTAATTGCGGCCGATATGTTCAAGGTCTGAGGCAATACTGCGAAGCTGTTCCAGCCCGAGATAGGCGCTAGAAGATTTGAGCGTATGCGAGGCTTTGACCAGCAATGCCGCATCCTGCGCGGAAACGGCGGTGCGGATCTGTTCCATGTAAGTTGGCGTCGTAGCAAGATAATTATCAAGTAGAGAACTGAAACTGGTTCCCATCATTTCCTTCAGTGCATCGAATGTGTGACGGTGGACGAATTCGCACACCGAGCGCTCCGGCGAAGATGCGGGCTTGGAGGAAGCCTCTACCACCCATTTATTCAACATCGCCTCGAGATCTCTTGATTGCAGCGGTTTTGCGATGTAATCCTGCATTCCGGCTAGCAGGCATTTTTCGCGGTCGCCCTGCATCGCGTTCGCCGTGATCGCAATGATGGGGGTAGGACGCACCTGGCCATTCGCAATCAGGGTTCGGATAATACGGCTCGCCTCGAATCCATCCATTTCCGGCATCTGACAATCCATAAAAATCACATCAAAGGAAATATCGCGCAGCAGATCAATCACCTCCTGACCGTTGGCCACCGCCGTCACCTGGCATTCGAGCTTGCTGAGCATCTGGATCGCGACCTGCTGGTTGACCATGTTATCTTCAGCAAGCAGCACGCGCACGCCCGGATAGAGTTTTCTCTCAAGCATCATCGGTTTGGGGGTGGGATGGGGTAAAAATCCGGAACTCACAATATGCGAGGATTCGGGATCACACACCAGAGCCAGCGTATCGATGAGCATTTGTTGCCGCAGCGGTTTCGTGAGTACGCTTAAGAATCCGGCATCGGCGAGGGTTTTGCTGAATCGGCGCTCATCCGCTGCCGTCAGCATAATGAGTTTCGTATGCTCGAGCTTACTGTTACGACGAATGATGCGCGCCAGTTCCTCGCCGTTGATATCCGGCATCAGGTAATCAATGATGGCAAAATCGAACGGATCCTGTTTTTCTTCCGCCTCGTATAACTGCCGCAGCGCATCCATACCCTTGAGACAGAATTCGGTGCGGATACCTACTGTTTGCAATTGCTCTTCGATGATCGCATGATTGATCGCCACATCGTCCACCATGAGCAGACGCTTGCCTTTGAGAATGGCATGATTGACCGTAGATTCCTGCGGCACATTTTCCGCCAGACGCAGTTTGACCGTGAACCAGAAGGTAGAGCCTTCGCCGAGCCTGCTTTCCACCCCGATCTCGCCGTGCATCATGCGCGCCAGTTGTTTACAGATGGCAAGCCCCAGTCCCGATCCACCGAAGCGACGCGTGGTGGAAGAGTCGGCCTGTGTGAATTTATCGAAGATATGATTCAGTTTGTCTTCGGGGATGCCGATGCCCGTATCCGTGACCGACAGGCGGAACTGCACGGTAGGCTCGACCGTCGAGCAGGATTCCACTTCCGCCGTCACAAGCACATGCCCCTGCGCGGTGAATTTGATGGAATTGCCGATCAGATTATAGAGTATCTGGCGGATACGTCCAGGATCCCCCACTACCATGGACGGTGTATCGGGAAGATAGCGTAGCAGCAACTCAAGACCTTTTTCGCGCGCCCGCACGGTGAGCAGATCGAGCACGTCCTCTGCCGCGCTGCGTAGGTTGAACGGGATGCTTTCAAACTCGAGCCGCCCCGACTCGATTTTGGAGAAATCAAGTATGTCGTTGATAATCGTAAGCAGCGAATCCGCAGAGTTATTAATGGTGGCTACATAGCCGCGCTGCTGTTGCGTGAGTTCGGTATCAAGCAGCAATCCGGTCATGCCGATGATCCCATTCATCGGAGTGCGGATTTCATGACTCATCGTCGCCAGAAAATCGCTTTTCAGACGGCTGAGCTGTTCGGCCTTGGCTTTTTGTTCCATCAGCTGGCGATGGTATTCCACCTGATTGGTGATATCGCGTTTGCTGGTGATGACATGTGTCACCTCGTTTTGATCATTGCGCAGCAACACCATGTTGCGTTGCAACCAGATCGAACGCCCATCGGGGCGGATAAACTCCATTTCACGCGACGTGGATTGCGATTCGATGTATTCCGCATCGGAAATAAATTCCATCGGCTGGCGGTGGTGTTTCCAGAGTATTCTGCGGCTTTTCCCGAGCACATCTTCGGCGGAAAATCCTGTGATGATCTGGAATGCTTCGTTGACATACATGATCTCGTCGCGATTGCCTGACACGCGACTGATCAGAATGCCATCCTGCGAATGCACGACCGCTGCTTCAAACAGGCGCGTCTGATTTTCCGCGAGTACCCGCTTTTCGATTTCCTGTTCGATGTTGCGCGTGTGTTTAAGCGTGGCATAAGCATAGGCCGATAGCAGCAGCACAAAAATGCTCGAAATAATCGACACAAACCAGAGAAACTGATCTTTGAATTCGTGATCATGTTCAAGCCAGTTAAACGCAACGAGCAAACCGAGCACACAGAAAAACACGACCAGTACCAGCAGAAATACGCCGGTATGTACAAGTCGTAAGGGTGAAATCGGTTTGTTTAGCAACATGAGCTTCCCCGTATCAGGAATCGAATCCTACGGGAAAACATGCTAAACAATTGGTAAAGCTGCGCGTCCTATTTTGGGAAGAGGTGTATCAATTAAATCTTGATAGCAGTACTTCCTGGAATTGCTGCTTTGCCTTTTCGTGTTCGGTTTTGGATTTATAGGCAACGATATTCAGCTCAAACATGTCGGGATTGCGCACGCCAATCATCGTACCAAATCCAACCTGATCGAGCGCCTGCATCATGGACTTGAGCGTAAACCCCGAGCGGTGCGCCATGAAAGGATTGACGGGAAGATACTTGCGGTAGCCATAGAGCATATCGAAGGGTGCGATCGGGCCGGCGGGTGATTCATAGAGCGTATCAAACAGCTTATCTTCCGCCAACCGCTCGCCTACGACCTGCAAGTCCGGACAAAGCAAAAGCATGAACCCTTCAGGCTTGAGCACGCGATGAAATTCCTTGAGCGCTACAAACACATTGTGGAACTCCAGATGTTCGATGTTGTGCGAAGAATACAGCGCATCGACCGAGCCGGATTCCACGACCTTCATATCGGTGATGCTGCTGATGATATCTGGCTCCACTTTAGGATCAATATCGAGGCGCACCTCTTTCCACGCTTGCGTGCGGAAATAGCCTGGAATCGTCGAATTCCGGTACCCGCAGCCGACATGCAGCAGCGTGCGCACCGCCTGATCCGGCACGGTCACATCATCGGGTGTTTTACGTTGCGCAAGCGCCATATATTTCTCGGATGGTTGAAAACCGGTACGCTACAGGATTAGCGAGGCTTGTCAATTTTTGTGTTTGCTGGGCAAGTGCGTACAAACTTGATCTGCTGAAGACAGAATGTATTGTTGTAGAATGGGATATACCGCTAAAATCTTCAACAGCGCTTGGAACAACTCACGCCATTTCATGGATTGGCAAGGATTCAAGTTGAGTGGCCTCTTTCGTGCCTTTATCTTGTGGGTGATTACATCTGCCTTGTTTTTTTATTTTGGATGGCTAGATGATCTCAGAAGCACAGTAAAAGGAATGATCTGCGGCCTCTCAGCAGCAGTAACGTTGTTTTTTAGCGTTCTTATATACAATCTTTTTCTTGCTCCATTTCGTCTATATAGAGATCAACAGGAAACCATTAATAACCTGGAAAAGAAAGTTAAAATAAAGCTATCGCTCGAGGAATACATGTAAAACTACGCGAGTTTTACGC
This sequence comes from uncultured Rickettsiales bacterium, assembly GCA_964520155.1. Classification (GTDB taxonomy): domain Bacteria; phylum Pseudomonadota; class Alphaproteobacteria; order Rickettsiales; family JABCZZ01; genus CAZFOM01. The sequence continues at coordinate 933 of CAZFOM010000133.1, read as the reverse complement.
GGCAGGCGATCAACTCCCCATTCTATATCCAAGAGCAACTGTTCCCGATCCCTCTGACACAAACCAGCGTTTTATTGAAGCGGTGGATAGCTGGTTAAAAGAAATCGAAGATGGTATGCGCAAGTTGGGAATACCTGACAGTGATATTCATAGTGCTTTGGGAACCTCATTTAAGAACTACGACGATCCTTATCAACATGCTAAGCAAAAACTGACAGATACTATGCATTCTCTTCATTATCTAATTGGCCATTACATGAAGTCTGAAGAGAACTCAGTTACTGGCTTATGATTACCCCAAATTTAGGTATGGGGCCATTCTTGCGACGTGTCGTTCGTGGGTATTTATCTTTTGTATGCTGCTGTCTCCGCCTACGCAGGGCAGCAGCTTTTCTAAAAAGCATCGCTTTTTGAAAAGCTAGCTGGCTGTGTATGGACGGTTCCGGCAACCTGCGTCTCACCATGCCAATGGCTTATCAGGGTATAAGTACAGGGAAATTTGAAGAAAAACAGCGAAGATCTATTTGGATATTGGGGGCTATCTGCTTGGAAGCCAGCAACACGGCCATTCTCGGAACGCTTATAATAGAAACAGGGAATTATCAGGGAATGAAAGGTTACAAAGTCTGTTTAGACCGATATCAACCCGATCAAAATCAGGGCTAGCCAATTCTGTTAAGCTATGTAAATTTACGGAATATGGAAGCTACCCTTGCACAACAGAAAATTATACAGGAGCCGGCTCTTTTTCATGGTCATCAGAGCACATGGAAACAGCTCGCTCCGCATGTACGGAACAAACTTTTTACCAAAGATGATGTGGTTTTACATCATAGCGATCCGGCAAATAGTTTGTGGCTAGTTACAAAGGGGTGGATCAAACTCTCACGTCAAACCCCTGACGGCAAAGAAACCGTAGTCGGCCTGTGTACG
>CAZFOM010000132.1:2164-5488 GCA_964520155.1 uncultured Rickettsiales bacterium | reverse complement strand
AATCCGGTCGCTATGAAGCGTATGGCAAGGAAATGCTGCGGATCGTCGATCGCCATGAACGCGAACTGCTCTTTGGCCCCACCGCCGAGGAGGTCGTGACCGATATCTTCCGCACCTATGTCAAAAGTTACAAATCCCTTCCCTTGAACCTCTATAACATTCAATGGAAATTCCGCGACGAGATTCGCCCGCGCTTTGGGGTAATGCGAGGCAGAGAGTTTCTGATGAAGGACGCGTATTCGTTCGATGTGGACGAAGCCGGTGCACGCAGGGCGTATAACCGTATGTTCGTTGCGTACCTCAACACGTTTGCGCGCATGGGGTTGAAAGCAGTGCCGATGCGCGCCGATACAGGGCCGATCGGCGGTGATTTAAGCCATGAATTTATCATCCTCGCAGACACCGGTGAAAGTCAGGTATTTTGCCACAAGGATCTGGTGGATATGGGAGCGCCTGGCACCGATCTGGATTGGCGCGGCGATCTGCAATCGCTGGTGGATCAGCGCACCAAACTCTATGCCGCAACCGAAGAAATGCACGACGCTGCACGGTTTGATACGGAAGTACCGAAGGACAAACAACTCACGGCGCGCGGCATTGAAGTGGGACATATCTTTTACTTTGGTAAGAAATACTCTGCCGCGATGAACGCGAAAATTACCGGCGCGGATGGCGCTGAAATCACCCCCGAAATGGGATCATACGGGATTGGCGTGTCGCGCCTGCTCGGAGCGATCATCGAGGCCAGTCACGACGATGCAGGGATTATCTGGCCGAAGGCGGTAGCGCCCTTCACGGTTGGCCTGATCAATATCCGCGTGGGCGATGCTGCCTGCGATGCGGCGGCTGAGAAGCTATACGCACAATTGCAAAAGGCCGGCTGTGATGTGCTTTACGATGACACCCCAGAAAGTGCGGGTAAGAAATTTGCGGCGATGGATCTGATCGGGCTGCCGTATCAGATGGTGGTGGGGCCTAAGGGCGTTGCGGCGGGTATCGTGGAGATCAAAACCCGCGCGACGGGTGAGAAGCGGGAAGTATCCATGGAATCAGCGGTAGAATCACTGCTCAAAACATAGCGATAGGAGAAACACGATGCGTATCATTTGGCTGCTCAGTGTATTGCTATTTCCATCGGTGGCGCTGTCTGCAAACTGGACGATCATCCCCGAAAAAAGCCAGATTGCGTTTACGGCGCTCTACGGCAAAGACAAAGTCGAAGGGCATTTTCCAACGCTTTCGGGCGAGGTGTTGTTTGATCCGGAACAACCCGAGCGCAGCAAAGTATCGATGCGGGTGGATATTGCTTCGGTTGCCTCTGGGGACAAAGACGCGCAGACCTATTTACCGATGGCGGAGTGGTTCGCCGCAAAACAATTTCCGCAGGCGGTTTTTGAAACCAGTAAAATCCTGAAGCAACCGGAGGGGGATTATCTGGCGGAAGGCACCCTCACGATCCGCGACAAAACACAACCTGTATCCTTTCGCTTTACCTTTCATTCTATCGCGGGTGAAGGTGCGGATGCGGGCAAGCGTTATGCGAGGGTCAAAGGCAGCCTGCCCATCAATCGCCTCGATTTTGGCGTCGGTCAGGGAGAGTGGGCAGCAACCGACGTGATTGCAAACGCGGTGGATGTGCGTATTCAGATCGAGGCGGTGAGCCAGTGATGTTTTCTGCGCTCGAACGCTTTATTGCTTTTCGCTATCTGCGTTCGCGGCGTTCGGAAGGATTCATCTCGATTTCCACCTTCTTTTCCATCGCAGGCATTGCGCTGGGAGTCGCCACACTCATCATCGTCACATCGGTCATGAATGGTGTGCGCGGTGAGATGATGAAGCATTTCATCGGTTGGAGCGGACACGTTAATATCTATGCAAACACCGGCAGTATTCACGAGTATGACGCATTAATCCAATCGCTGTCTGCCAACCCTCAGGTGCAGTCTGTAGCCCCTGTGGTGGAAGGGCAGGTGATGGTCGCGAATCAAGGTCGCGCGGTTGGCGCGCAGGTGTTTGGTTTTCGCGCGCAGGATATTGCGCAAAAACCAGACATCCAAACCAAGATGGTGGCGGGATCGCTTGAGGCCATGACGCGAGGTGAGGGCATTGTGATTGGCAAACGGCTGGCCGATAATATGAGCATCGAGCTGGGAGACAGCCTCACCTTGATCTCCCCTGAAGGACGCCAGACCATTGCCGGACTCGTGCCGCGCATCAAGGCATATCCCGTGGTAGGCCTGTTTGAGTTCGGCATGTTTGCCTATGATAGCGGGCTGATCCTGATGCCCTTTGACGAAGCCCAGACCTATTTCAAACTCTCCGATGCAGGAATTTTCCGTGTCTCTACGTTGCAGGTGCAACTGCATGATCCGTCACAGGTGGATGCGGTGACGCAATCTATGCGTGAGCAGTTAGGACGCGGATTTCGTGTCTATAGCTGGGTGGAGGCAAACCGTTCTATTTTCGATGCGCTTAAAGTGCAGCGCAATGTCATGTTTATCATTCTGACCCTGATTATCATCGTGGCGGCGTTCAATATCATTTCGTCCCTTGTGATGCTGGTGAAAGAGAAGGGGCGGGACATTGCCATCCTGCGCTCGATGGGGGCAACGCGCGGGATGATCCACCGTATTTTCATTTTGAGCGGCATGAGTGTTGGCGTGATTGGTACCCTGCTGGGTGTCGCACTTGGGTTGGTGCTTGCGATCAACATTGACCGTATTCGTGAGTGGATCGAGCAGGCAAGCGGCGGCAAGGTGCTTGCGGAGCAGCTCTACTTTCTCTCCACCCTTCCATCGGATGTGAGTCCGGTCGAAGTGATTGGCATTGCTTTCATGGCATTGGGGTTGTCTTTCTTATCGGCGCTCTACCCTGCACGGCGCGCGGCAAAGCTCGAGCCGACGGAGGCACTGCGCTATGAGTAAATTGCTCGAGATTCAGGATATCTGGCGTTCCTATACGCAAGGAGACAAAACCCTCGACATTCTTAAAGGGGTGAGTCTTTCGATTGCTGAATCGGAGATGGTGGCGCTCGTTGGCCAGTCCGGCTCGGGCAAGACGACGCTATTGCAGATTCTAGGATTGCTGGATCAACCCTCGCGTGGCACGGTGGTTCTGGACGGTACGTCGGTGGAAGAATTATCCGACGATGCGCGCTCACAGTTGCGCCGGAAATATCTGGGCTTTGTGTTTCAGTTTCATCACCTGCTGCCCGAATTCAGTGCAATAGAGAATCTCATCATTTCACAAATGATAAACGGTGCTTCCCGCACATCTGCAAGCGCAAAAGCGGAAGCATTGCTCGGTGAACTGGGACTATCTGCA
>CAZFOM010000132.1:0-2154 GCA_964520155.1 uncultured Rickettsiales bacterium | reverse complement strand
CAAGGCTTCATCATAAACCGGCGCAACTGTCTGGTGGCGAACAGCAGAGGGTTGCAATTGGCAGGGCGCTGATCAATGACCCAAAACTCCTGCTTGCGGATGAACCCACCGGAAACCTCGATCCCGATACGTCCGAACAGGTATTGAACCTGCTATTAAAACTCGCCGCGCAACGGCGTATTGGAGCTTTAATTGTGACGCACAATCCGGCCATCGCAAACCGGATGCGCCGCACGCTTACGATGCGCGGCGGTGTACTAGTGTAGATTAATCCTTGGAATATACCGCGTGAAATCCGACGGAAACGGCAGCCCCTGCGATCGGGATTGCCCAGGCAGCAGGAATCATGGAATCCGGCCAGACGGCAGGAAAATAATCCTGTTTGATGGCGATAAATGTATAGTCAATGATCAGTGCGGAATGTAATCCCATCTGGAACACCTCAACCATATTGGGAAACACGCTGAAGAACAGAAAGCTGATGAACATGCCAACGAGGATGGTCGGCACGTACTCTATGGAAAACGCCATCACGATGGTTTCATCAAGGCGAAATTCTTCGCGCCGATCGAGAACAACATGATTATCGTCTGCGCTCAGGGTGGATTTCTCTAGTTGCATGTGAACCTCGTCTTCATGTGAACAGCTTGTGGATGGTGTTCTTTCTTCCCTTCACTCTACCAATCCAATGTGACAGAATGATGAACATCACAAAAAGTTCATTTTGCGAAAAACGTTAGATTTCAATTATATGACCGCATCGTTTCTGCATCTGCGTTCGCATTCGTCCTACTCCCTGCTGGAAGGGGCGATTCCGGTTAAGCAGCTGGTTTCTTTATGCAAACAGCATCAAATGCCGGCAATCGGGATCAGTGATAACGGAAATCTGTTTGCTTCGTTGGAATTCAGTCAGGCTGCGAGTGCGGCAGGTGTTCAACCGATCATCGGGGTAGTGATGCCCTTCAAGCCGATGTTTCAGGAAGAGTCGCGAAACCAGCCACAGACTGCAAACGAGCAATTGTTACTCATTGCGCAGAATGCAGCGGGCTATGCGAATCTTCTGAAACTTGCAAGTCAGGCGTATCTCTTGCCCGCAGATGTGCAGGCACCGTGCCTGAATTACAAAGATCTTGAACATAAAACGGAGGGCATCCTTGCGTTGACCTCGGGTATGTATGGGGTGCTTGGCAGACAACTGATTGCGGGCAAGCGCGCGCAAGCAGAAACGGCTCTAAAGCATTTGATGCCACTTTTTCCGGATCGCTTGTATGTCGAACTGATGCGCCACGGGCTTGCAAGTGAGGAGTTGATTGAAGCAGGGCTGATCGAGCTGGCGCAGCAACATCGCATCCCACTGGTAGCAACCAACGATGTGTATTTTGCTGCACCGGAACAGTTTGAGGCGCACGATGCGCTGCTCTGTATTGCCGATGGAAAATACACGCTGGATGACAACCGACGTAAGCTCACCCGCGAGCATTATTTCAAATCCGCTGAACAGATGGCGGAGTTATTTTCCGATATCCCCGAAGCGCTCGCTAACACCGTGGTAATTGCCAAGCGCTGCAGCGTCATGTCGTCGGGTCGCGCGCCCATACTTCCTAGATACGAAGAGAAAGATGCCTCTGGCGCCTTACTCAGTGAGGCTGATATCCTCATGCAACGCTCGCGTAAAGGGCTTGAGGAGCGTCTGGAGCAGCATGTGTTTACCGAACGTATGAGCGCCGAAGCACGGGAACAAGTGGCAAAGCCTTATCGTGAACGGCTGGAATATGAGATTGGCGTAATTACGCGTATGCAGTTTCCTGGGTACTTTCTGATCGTGTCCGACTTTATCAGTTGGAGTAAACGGCAGGGAATTCCCGTAGGGCCAGGGCGTGGTTCGGGTGCGGGGTCGCTTGTGGCATGGGCGCTTTTGATTACCGATCTTGATCCGCTACGCTACGGCTTGCTGTTTGAACGATTCCTGAATCCCGAACGCGTATCCATGCCGGATTTTGACGTGGATTTTTGTCAGGATCGCCGCGATGAGGTGATTCGGTATGTGCAAGAAAAATACGGTCATGACCGCGTGGCGCAGATCATCACATTTGGAAAACTACAAGCACGCGCAGTGCTGCGCGATGTGGGACGGGTGTTGCAGCTACCCTATTC
>CAZFOM010000131.1:0-5518 GCA_964520155.1 uncultured Rickettsiales bacterium | reverse complement strand
GGGATACGATCCAGTTTACGGTATTACCTCCCACGGATGCGGCGGCTACGCCGGTGAACATTCCGGATCTGGTGCGCGCGGTGGATGCGGAGTTGAGTGTAGAGGAAACCGCAACACGCCAATACACGCTGACCTATTCGGATGCAGCGCGCAAAAACGCACAACTTCAGTTGATGGAACAATCCATCAACATCGTCGAGCGCCGCGTGAATGAAACCGGTACGCGCGAGCCGATCATCCAGCGTCAGGGTACGGATCGTATTCTGCTGCAGGTGCCAGGTCTGCAAGATCCCGAGCAGCTAAAGCGCTTGCTCGGTAAAACTGCGAAAATGACCTTCCACATGGTCAATACCGAAGCCTGGTCAGGTTCATCTGCGACGATTCCGGCGGGCACACGGTTATTACCAGGCGATGAGGACGATCTCGATGCGAATGGGCAGGTGCGCCGTTATCCCATCTTCAGCCGCGTGATGCTGAGTGGGGATATGCTGACCAATGCCTCTCCCACATTCGATCAGGGAATGCCGGCGGTGGCGTTTCAGTTTAACACCACCGGTGCCGAGCGTTTTGGCGAAATCACGCGGGAGAATGTGGGTAAACCCTTTGCGATTGTGCTCGATGGTCGGGTAATCACAGCGCCGGTCATTCGTTCGCCCATCATGGGTGGAAGTGGTGTGATCACCGGCAATTTCACCACAGAAAGCGCCAATGAACTGGCGGTGCTGCTGCGTGCGGGCGCATTGCCTGCTCCCTTGAAAGTGCTTGAAGAACGTAGTGTCGGCCCAAGCCTTGGTTCCGATTCGATCGAGGCGGGAAAGCGTGCCTCCATGCTGGGAGTGGTGCTGGTTATGGGGTTCATGATCCTGTGCTACGGTCTGTTTGGCTTATTTGCCAATATCGCGCTCGTGATCAACATCATCTTTATCATTGCTCTGATGTCTTTGTTTCAGGCGACACTGACTTTGCCTGGCATTGCCGGCATGGTGCTGACGTTGGGCATGGTGGTGGATTCCAACGTGCTGATCTATGAACGTATCCGCGAAGAAATCCGCAACGGCAAAACCCCTTATGCGGCGATTGATCATGGGTTCCGCAGTGCGCTTTCGACCATCATTGACTCAAACGTCACATCGCTGATCGCGGCATTCTTGCTGTTTTACTTTGGCACGGGCGCGGTGAAGGGCTTTGCGGTGACGCTGTCGATCGGTATCGTATCCTCCATGTTTACCGCGATTTTGGTGACGCGCATGATGATCGTGCTGTGGCTGAAATCGGTGAAACCCAAAACGATTCCGATTTAGGCATGGACGTTACTCCGCTGGTGAGTAAAGGCAGGCAGGTCATCCGCTCCTATGGTAGCGGTGGATTCAAGGTCAATGACGCGGCCTTCACGGGCACCATTCTTATCGCGGGTGATCATACGCAATCTCTTGCTATTTCAACACTAGCCGACGTAACGATATCGTTACTTGCGCCACTGATTGCATCGGATCCGAAACCCGAAATACTCATCGTCGGTACGGGTAGTCGCATGGAGCAGGTGTCTTCGGCGCTGCGACAGGAATTACGCACACACGGTATCATGGTGGAGTGTATGGACACGGGTGCCGCCTGTCGCACCTACAATGTGCTGATCGGCGAAGACCGCAGAGTATCCGCGTTGCTGATGGCGATTGGCTAGATTTATTCTTGTCATGCCAGCGAAGGCTGGCATCCAGATATATTATTGCTGGATGCCAGATAGCTCGATTTTCTGATCGAAAATCGGCTTCTGGCATGACAAAGAATTTACGCCGCCTTCGCGAGATTCGCGTTTGCAAAATCCCAGTTCACAAGATTATCGAGGAACGTGCTGATAAAATCGGGGCGGCGGTTCTGATAATCCAGATAATACGCATGTTCCCACACATCGAGCGTGAGGATAGCGGTTTGTCCGGCTGTCATGGGTAGTTCGGCGTTTCCGGTTTTGGTGACTTTGAGCGTGCCTTTATCGAGCACGAGCCATGCCCAGCCGCTACCAAATTGCGTCGCTGCGGCTTGCTTGAATGCTTCTTTGAAGGCATCGTAGCTACCGAAATCCTTTTCGATTTTCTGCGCAATTGCGCCGGTGGGCTTACCACCGCCTTGCGGTTTCATCGAATTCCAGAAGAAGGTGTGGTTCCACACCTGCGCGGCATTATTAAAAATACCTGCTTTGGAAGCATCGCCGGCGGATTTCTTGATCACCTCCTCAAGCGACAGGGTTGCCATGTCGGTGTCCTTGGTGAGGTTATTGAGATTCACCACATACGCATTATGGTGTTTGCCGTGATGAAAACTCATCGTATTGGCGGAGATGTATGGCTCCAGCGCATTTTGCGCATAAGGCAGGTCGGGCAGGGTAAAAGGCATGGTTTCCTCACTTGATGATAGAATAGTTTTTGCGGCAAGTCCGGCTGGCAGTACGCTTACAACAGCGGCAGAGGCGGCAACCGTTTTGACAAATGAACGACGAGTGATCGGCATGGATTCCTCGAATGGTTGTGCAAGAGACATAGTGCCTGGAGAGGGATTATTCAATGGGGGAATTTACTCGAAGCCTCTGCCGCCATAAATCCTGAGTAAATCGCGCTTTCGATGGTGGCGGGCAGGCCGGTATTCACATAATCGCCCGCAAGAAACAGGTTTTTGCAAGGCGTGCGCGTGGCGGGGCGTTTTTTTTCATTCTCCGGCGTGGCAGCAAATGTAGCGCGTTTCTCGATAATAATCCGGTGCGGCGGAAGTGCCTTTGGAACCGTGTAGAGTGTTTCGTATATATCCATCCACAGGCGCTGTGCGATTTCATCGTGATCCAGTCCCATCAGATCATCGGCGGCGCTGGTGGTGGTCGAAACCAAACCATCCTTGAAGAAAAGCCAATGCGCGGTGTGATCTCCCACCAGCCCTACAAAATCCCTCCTGAGCGTATGCGTAGTGGTATCGAGCAGAAAATGCCCGTTCACGATGGGATGATAGGTCAGATCTACCGCAAGTGAGGGATGCATCATTCCCAGATTCCATGACGGTAGGGCAAGGATCACGCGCGTATCCGTAGTCACCTCTCTATCGCAATCAGCAAAACGCAGCAGGCTCACGCGACCTTCGGTAATCTCGAGCGCTTTGAGGGCGGTTTTGTAATGGATCGCATGGCCTTGCGCAGTGAGTGTCCGCAAGGCCGGTTCAATGGCGGTTTCGCCCCACGAATGCACGGGCAGGCAGTATTCCGCTTCGGGATGCGAATGCCAGATGAATGTTCGCAACACTCTGGCAAATAGCGAGGCGCTTGCGGTAGAAGGTGGCGTGTTAAGCGCGGAAACGCATAGCGGTGCGATGATCTTCTGGTAAAAACCGGAATCAGGATCGAAGCATTGAGCCACGGTTTTTCCGTTTGCAAAACATAGGAGCTTCAAGGCTGAAAGTTGCTCCCACAGGCTAAAACCCGTAACCGGCCGGTTGCTCGTAACATGATATTCAGCGCGTGTTTTGGGTTCGCGCAGAATCATCGGCGAAGGGATGGTGCGCAAGCCTCGCGTGTGATCCGTGTGGATCCAGTCGAGATATTGCATCGTGTGATGATTCGCATGAAGCAGCAGGTGATTGCCGTTATCAATCGTGCGCCCAAGCAGCGGGTCTTCCCATGAGCGACAGCGCCCGCCCGCGAATGGCGCGGCTTCAAAGAGGCTGACGCGGTGCCCGTTTCGTGCTAACCATACCGCCGCCGCAAGGCCAGCAAGCCCTGCGCCGACGACAATTACGTTGAGTGGAGAACCGTGTCCGACCATTCTGCCCATGTTGCCTACTGCGCTGAACAAGTCCAGCATCATGATGCGGATCGGTATGTGTGCAGCCTGTTTTTTCCTGAAGCGATCCGCCGCGATATGCTGGTGCTGTTTGCTTTTCAGCACGAGATTGCGGTGCTTTCCTCGCAGATATCCGAACCGATGATCGGGATGATCCGCCTTGCCTGGTGGAAAGAAGCGATCGAAGAAATCTATGCAGGGAAGCGCGTGCGTGAACATCCGGTACTCCAAGCGCTTGCGGACATAGTGAGGCGTCATTGCATCCCGCAGCCCGTATTCATAGGATTGATAGCCGCACGCGAACGCGATTTTGATCCCAGACCCTTCGCCACGCAGGATGAACTGTATAGGTATTTTGATCAGACCTCATCCGCGTTGCTGGTGCTTGTTGCGCATCTGCTCGGTGAATGCGGGCACGCCAGTCACCAGACGCTTTCGCAGATCGGCAGAACATGGGCGCTGGCCGGAATGTTGCGATCCGTGGCACATCATGCGCAGAGACAGCGGTGTTTTTTGCCTGAGGATCTGTTGCGTCAGAAAAATCTCACGCAGGAACAGATTCACGCGATGAAGCCGATGGAGGTCATCTCCACTGTAATCGCAAAAATGGCGCAGCAACACATGCTCGATCAACCTGACTGGCATTCCTTTCCTGCGTTGCTGAGTCGCCTTAGAGTGTTTGATACCCATGCGCGCTGGTGGCTGAAGCGTATCATACGCTTTGAGGGAAACATCCAGCATCCGTCCTTTGTCGGTGGTCGAATCGGACTACTTATCAACCTGTGGTGGAGTGCTAGACGTGGTAAAAATAGCGGACATGTCCATTTTTAATCAATTTTGCGCAAAAATTTACGCAGTTTTTAACTAAGTTTTAAGAATCCTGCGTCATAACTGGCCTTGTTACGTATAAAAGTATAACAGGGAGAATTCATATGACTAGCGCCACTCAGAGCCAAATTGACAATATCAGCCTCCGTGATGCAACTCCTTACGATAGTGATGATGTTGTTGCGTATGTAAGTGTGACCGGCTTTCTAGCCATGACCATTCTGCTACTCGTGGTCGTTTCTCTCTAAGCCGCGAGTTTTTCGCTATTCCACGTTGCCAAGTCGTTTAGCGCACGCTCTGCGTAAAGTTTTGGCCTGTCCATTTTTTTGTGTTTTATTCCCAGCGGTGGAAACAAGCCGAAATTCACGTTCATCGGCTGAAAACTGCTGCTATCTGCGCCTTGCGTGATATGTCCGAGCAGTGCGCCCAGTGCTGTTGTGTGAGGCGGAACGGGTGCAGTTGTGCCGCGCGCTTGTGCAGCGGCGAATCGTCCGGCCAGCAAGCCGATCGCGGCGCTCTCCACATAACCTTCCACGCCGGTGACCTGACCGGCAAAGCGAATATGGGGCAGGGTTTTCATCCGTAGATCGTGGCTGAGCAGTTTCGGGCTGTTGATAAATGTGTTGCGGTGTAATCCGCCTAGTCTCATGAATTCAGCGTTCTCAAGCCCGGGAATAGTCCTGAAGATACGTTGCTGCTCGCCGTATTTCAGTTTGGTTTGGAAACCGACCATATTATAAAGCGTGCCGAGTTTATTATCCTGCCGCAGTTGCACCACCGCGTAGGGTTGCTCGTCTGAGTGCGGATTTTTAAGTCCCACCGGTTTCATGGGGCCAAAGCTCAGGGTTTCCTTACCGCGTTCGGCCATCACC
>CAZFOM010000130.1:0-5528 GCA_964520155.1 uncultured Rickettsiales bacterium | reverse complement strand
TGCTCACACTTTCGGCCACACCGATTCCGCGCACCATGCAAATGGCACTCAGCGGGGTGCGGCAGCTTAGCCTGATCACCACCCCACCGGTGGATCGGCTCGCGGTGCGCACTTTTGTCAGCCCCTACGATCCGGTCGTGATCAAAGAGGCGATCCAGCGGGAATACCATCGCGGCGGGAAAATTTTCTATGTCACGCCGCGCATCAAGTACATTGCCGAATTGCAGCATGAGATCACCGCGCTGGTGCCGGAAATCAAGCTCGGGATCGCGCATGGGCAGATGACGCCCACCCAGCTCGATACCATTATGAATGATTTTTACGATGGGAAGTTTGATATTCTGCTTTCCACCACGATCGTGGAATCGGGACTGGATATCCCCTCCGCAAATACCATCATAGTCGATCGCGCGCACATGCTCGGACTCGCACAACTTTATCAATTGCGCGGACGGGTGGGACGCGGAAAACTGCGCGCCTATGCGTATTTCACCCTGCCACACCATCATTTACTCACACCGATGGCGACCAAACGGCTTGAGGTGATGCAGTCGCTCGACACGCTTGGCGCAGGCTTCACCATCGCATCGCACGATATGGATATTCGCGGATTTGGCAATCTCGTAGGCGAAGAACAATCAGGGCATATCAAGGAAGTGGGGGTAGAACTCTACCAGCATATGCTGGAGGAAGCGGTGGAGGCCGCGCGCAGGAACCAGAAGGGGCTGGGCACACTTCCAACCACGAGCACGCAGGACTGGAGCCCACAGATCAATCTTGGCACCTCGGTGCTGATTCCGGAATCCTATGTATCGGATCTGCAGTTGCGGCTCAGCTTGTATCGCCGAATTTCGACGCTGGAAAACGAAGCAGAAATCAACAGTTTTGCGGCAGAGCTGGCGGATCGTTTTGGCCCTGTGCCCAAAGAAGCCCTGCATCTGCTTTCGGTCATGCAGATCAAACTGCTGTGCAAACAGGCAGGCGTGGAGCGTATTGACGTAGGCCCCAATGGCGCTGTGCTCAGTTTCCGCGAAAATAAATTTGCCAACCCCGAAAAACTGCTCGCATACATTGCAAAAAACACCCGCTCGGTCAAACTCCGCTCTGATCATAAACTGCTTCTGCTTGAAAAATGGGACGATCCGGAGAAAAAACTCTACGGAGTCGGCCATTCGATTGCCGAAATCGCGAAACTCGCCGCCTGATGAAACCCAGCAGAGGGGTTGCATATCCTGAGCAATTCTAATAGCTTTCACATCACTTTCATGGAGTAAATCGTGGCACAGGAGCCAGCAAACACCCTCTCAACCACCGACTGGCAACAGGCGATTGAAGCCGTGCGCACAAAAATTGATGCCATTGATGATCAGATCGCGGCGCTACTCAAGCAGCGGCTGGAGCAGGTGAAAGCCATAGGCGCACTCAAACATACCCATGCACCGGATCAGTTCGTGATCCGTTCTGGCCGCGAAGCGAAGATGCTGCGCCGCATGGTGAATCAATTTCAAGGTTCCGCGTTTCATCCGCTTGCGGTTGCAACCATCTGGCGTCAGATTATTGCCGCATCCGCCAACACGGAATCCCCACTCAAGCTGTCGGTGTACGCCCCCTCCGAACATACACCGCTGGCCTTGTTTGCGCGCGAGTATTTCGGAGCATTCTGTCCGGTGCAGCGTCAACCCACGGCAAAGCGCGTGATCGGCGACGTGGTGGATGGCAAGGCCAATATCGGCATTTTGCCCCTTCCGCAAAATGACGAACCCGATCCCTGGTGGCCGCTGCTTGCCGCGCAGGGCGAGGCCGCGCCGCATATCTTTGCGCGCCTGCCGTTTGTAAACATCGCCTCGCCGCGCGATTCGCTGGGTGCATTTGCGATTGCGAACATCACCCCCGAAACCTCCGGCAATGATGTCAGCTATATCGCGCTTAAAACGGACATGGAGATCAGCCAGAGCCGTTTGAACAGTCTGTTTTCCAAGCATCGGCTCAGCGCGCGCTGGGTCGCCGTTTATGCGAGCAGCGCGGATCGGCAATATCTGGTGGAATTAGACGGGCTGATCGAAAAACAAAATACCTCGCTTAATGCCATGCTTGGCGAAGCGGGGGCTTCGATCCTGTCCCACTCTATCCTTGGCGCATGTGCCACCCCAATCACCCTTACGGATTCCTATGACAAAACCCGCACTGAAAAACCCTGATTCCGCTACCCTGCCCGTACCTAAACCCGGGATTCTCGACATTAAGGCCTACGTTGCGGGTAAATCCAAAGCGGCCGCTGGGATCACGCCAATCAAACTCTCGTCAAACGAAAATCCGCTTGGTGCCAGCCCCAAGGCACTTTCGGCGTATGTGCTCCATGCCGCTAAGCTCAATCGCTACCCCGATAGCGGGCACACGGAGCTACGCGAGGCGATTGCCTCGGTCTTTACTCTTGATGCCTCGCGCATTGTGTGCGGCGCTGGCTCAGACGAACTGATTGGCCTGCTCGTTCATGCCTATGCGGGGGTGGGTGATGAAGTGCTCTACAGCCAGTACGGCTTTCTGATGTATAAAATCTATGCGCAGGGATTTGGCGCAACGCCTGTGACGGCACCTGAGGTCAATCTCACCACGAGCGTGGATAACCTGCTCAAAGCCGTGACACCACGCACGAAAATCGTGTTTGTGGCGAATCCGAACAACCCGACCGGCTCGTATATTTCGTCATCCGAAATGAAGCGTTTGCGCGACGGTTTGCCTCCCCATGTGATTCTTGCAATCGACGGTGCCTACGCTGAGTATGTGGACAAACCCGATTACACGACAGGCTCAGAGCTGGTGGAATCCACGCCCAACACCGTGATGCTGCGCACATTCTCCAAAATTTATGGGTTGTCCTCGCTGCGCCTCGGCTGGGCGTATTGCCCTTCTAACATCAGCGACGTACTGAACCGGATTCGCGGCCCCTTCAATGTGTCAGGTGCATCGCTTGCGGCGGGTGTTGAGGCAGTCAAAGATACCGAATACACAGAAACCGTGAAGCTCTATAACGATCACGCGCTCGACTATGTGAATAAGCGCCTTGCCGAGCTTGGGCTTCACGTTTATCCGAGTGTGGGCAATTTCGTGCTGGTCGGATTTCCCACAAACGGCAAAACCGCGCAAGCCGCAAATGCGTATTTAAGCGAAAAAGGACTGATCGTGCGCGATGTGGAATCGTACGGCTTGCCGCAATGCCTGCGCATTTCGATTGGCAAGAACGAAGAAAATCAGGCCGTGTGCGACGCACTCGCCGATTTCATGCGAGCATGACCCCGATTCTGTTTTCACGCGTTGCCATCATTGGGCTAGGGCTACTGGGTAGTTCGCTCGCTCGTGCACTGCGTATGCAGCATATATGCGAGCATATGGTGGGATTCGATCAGCATCGCGCGCATCTCGATTTCTGTGCACAACAGGGAATCATTGAGGAAGCCGCCGCAAGCGTTTCCGAATGCGTGAGCGGGTGCGACCTGATCGTGTTCGCCACACCGGTATCCACCTATGCTGCTTTGCTCTCACAGGCGTTTGCATCCATTCCGTCGGGTGCCATCATTACAGACGTCGGATCCGTGAAGGAAACCGCGCTTGAGGGAATCATGCCAAACCTTCCGTCAGGTTGTGTATTCATCCCTGCGCATCCGATTGCGGGTAGCGAAAAAAGCGGCCCCGAATATGGATCTGCGCATCTGTTTGAATCACGCCGCATCATCCTGACGCCGGACGATTCGCTGCTTGAACATGCTGCGCTGCAAAAAATTCGCCTTATGTGGGAACGGCTGGGCGGAAAAGTTGAGTTCATGCCAGCGTTCCTGCACGATCAGATTTATGCGAGTGTGTCGCATCTGCCGCAACTGGTGGCGTTTGCCGCCTATGCTACGCTTGGTAAAGAGACTTCGCTTATGCCCAAAGCCCCGCATCTGTTTGAACGTTTTATACGCTTAGGACAATCCCCCGCATTGTTATGGACGGATATTGCGCTTTCCAATCAGCGCTATGTGGTTGCCGCGCTCGATGATTACATGGCGTTCTGTCAGCAGATTTATCAGGAACTACGCGAAGGCACAGATCCAGCCGAAGAGGGTGATAATGCGGTGCATGTTGCATCCGATCTGTTTCCCCGTATTGCGGCCTCCTGCCTCATTGCCTGTGTGTCCAAACTGGAAAAGCAACTAAACATTCCCGTCGCACGATATGCGGGGCGAGGCTTTGCGGATGTGTGTTCACCGGCGGTGGAAGCGCCCGAGAAGGATATTGAAGCTATTTCCACTCGTTATTCGGCAATGCTTCCCGTTTTAGAGCGTTACCTTGAAGCGCTGGGAAAAATGCGTCAGCTTATCGCCAGTGGCATGGCGCACGATCTGATGATGGAGCTGGAGCGCATCCGCGCTACCAGACTCTCCTATACCGCTTTGACCTAGATGTGAGACAGGAATAATTGCTGCAACGCCGCATGATCGCGGATCCACGCATGAACAGGGAACCCGGAAATACCCTTTCCGTCTGCATCCGGCGGGTGGGCATTGCCATAAAAAATCGCGCTGCAACCAGTGTTTTTCGCACATTCCACATCGATCACGCTGTCGCCCACAAACCATACATCAGCGGAAGGAGCGATACCAGTATCCTTGAGTGCGTACAGCACGGGTTCGGGTGAAGGCTTATCTTTCGCAGCATCATCCGCACCAACCAGCGCATCAAAATCAGCACTCCAGCCGAGATGTGTAACTTCGGTACGCAGATTATGCCCGCGTTTGTTGCTCACTACCGCAACAAAAATAGATTTATCTCGCAGAAGGTCTAGTGAAGCACGAGCACCCATCAGAGGTTTCAGCATTTGAAGATGAATGGACTGATATGCTTTCTGATATATTCCCGCAGCTTCCTGCCAGTTTTCGCCAAATACAACGGGAAAGGAATCGCGCATGGATTTGGCCACACGCTGCTGCACTTCCTCGATCGTCCACGGGGTCATTCCCAGCTGGGTGAATGTGCTATAAAGCGCCTGATGGATGACCGGCCAAGTGTCCACAAGGGTGTTATCCCAGTCAAACAGGATCGCGCGCGGCGTTACGAGTGCCATCGTTTCCCTGTCTGTCGGTGGATGTGCTCATAGTAAAGTGCGAGCAACTGGTGGGTGATTTCGCCAACCTTACCATCCCCCACTTTCTTGCCATTGATCTGCACCACCGGAAGAATGTTCGAGGTTGTGCTGGTAAGAAAGGCTTCCTTTGCGACAAGCGCCTCCTTCAGACTGAACGGACGTTCAACGATTTTGAAGCCATTTTTCCTGATGATTTCAACCACCACATCGCGGGTGATTCCACCCAGAATCCAGTAATTCTTGGGATGGGTGATCAGTTCTTTTCTGGCATTTACGATAAAATTATTAGACACGGCGCCTTCGGTGATCATCCCCTCATCGGTGAGCAGCCATGCCTCGCGTGCCGAAGCCTCGGTTGCAGCCTGTTTCGCGAGCACATTCGGCAATAGCGATACGGATTTTATAT
>CAZFOM010000129.1:0-5569 GCA_964520155.1 uncultured Rickettsiales bacterium | reverse complement strand
ATAACAGAGCCATGCCTATAGGCTATCAGGATTAATTAATCAAATAATTTGTGAAATAAATAATTGTACATTTTAATTATGTAATGTTTACCTGAATCGTCATACCGGTACCCGCCTTCGCGGGCATAAACTCCGGCCGGTATCCATACCAACATAACCATCAAAACTGTCGCACGAAATGGATCCCAGCCTTCGCTGGGATGACACAGAGTATGGCTTAGATTGTGGAGAAAACAGCCAGAAGCAGCACTACAAACGAACCCAACACTGTCATCTGCATCACACGCGCATCAAGGGCGATGGCTTTGGCTTGGGCTTTGCGGGTGTGGCGGTGTGACATAGGGAATTTCCTGTAAGATGTGTGTTCTCTATTCATACGCAAACTCTGTGACAGTTTCGTGACGGCCGTGTGACGGTTTGATGAAGAACGCTCAAATTTTCTTATAAAAATGAATCAGATGGGCGCTAACGCGGAAGCCGGCTTTGGTGTGTGCGGCGACGCTTTTGTCGTTGTCTTCCTCGGTGTCAGAGGCCATTTCGCTGCATCCTTGCGATTTTGCCCACGCCTCGGCGTGTTTCTGTAATTCCATGCCGATGCCCTGTTGCTGGTATTCGGGTTTCACATACCAACCTTCGATATAGGCTACGGGGGAGCTATCGCACCCTTCCGCTACATCCCGCAGGCGGATTTCGATGAATCCGGCGAGGTCGGCTTCAAATTCTACAAAAATGGTTTGATATTTCGGGTTGTCGAGAAGCGAGAGTGCTTCTTTGCGCAGTTCATCGCGTGAGTATTGTTTCCATAGGGCGACGCGCATATCCACCCATGCGTCAATCTGTTCTTTGGTGGCATCTTTGAAGGTGAGGCTCATAGAATGACTTTACATGCTCTGGCGATGACAAGTTCTTCATTGGTGGGGATAACATACACCGGAATGGAGCTGGATTCCATGCTGATTCGCAGTGCGTGAGCATCATTCTGCGCGGTATCTAACTTTACACCGAACCACTCAAGATATCCTAGGATGGTTTTTCGCGTTCGTGCCGAATGCTCCCCGATACCGCCGGTGAATACGAGCGCATCGAGTCCACCGAGCACCATCATGAGGCTACCCAGATGTTTGGCGGCCATGCGGCAATACAGATTAATCGCAAGCGCCGCGTTGGGATCGTTTGAGCGCTCCAGTTCACGCATGTCTTTGCTGATACCTGAAACGCCGAGCAGGCCGCTTTGCTCATACAGCAGTGTATGAATTTCATGCGCGGATAATTCCATCTGTTCTTGCAAATGCAGCACCGCTCCCGCATCGAATGTGCCGCAGCGCGATCCCATCATGAGGCCATCGAGTGTCGAAAACCCCATGGTGGTCGTTATACTTTTTCCATCCCGCATCGCGCACATGCTAGAGCCGTTGCCTAGATGTGCGACGACGACTTTGCCTGCCGCGGTTGTTCCCAGATGTTCGGGAAGAACCGAGGCGATATACGCATAGGAAAGCCCATGAAACCCGTAGCGCCGGATGCCTGCATCGTGCAGCGCACTTGGAATTGCAAAACGGGTTTCTAGCGGTTCGATCGTGTGGTGAAACGCGGTATCAAAACAGGCGATCTGCGGGCAATCGGGATAGGTATGTAGTAATTTTTCAACGAGAGATATATTGTGAGGCAAGTGTAATGGTGCCAGTGGAATCAGAGTTTTCAACTGTACAAGCACAGGTGCATGCACCTGTATGGGATTAGCAAAAACACTGCCGCCATGCACGATCCGGTGACCCACCGCAACCAACGTGCCTGATCGTTTGCCGATCCAATCCGAAATAGAAGCATCGGGCTTGAGTGTATCGCGTGCAATACAAGATAATGTGTCCGCATCGAACCATCCCAATTTCAGGGAGGACGAGCCTGCATTGATCGTGAGGATCGCGCGCATCAATGCTTGGAGCGCACATAGAGTTGTGCGAGCGCGGAAGATGCGGCGCGGTTTTGTGCGTCACCGGCGCGGCTCGTGAGAATGATAGGCACTTTGGCACCGAGTACGATTCCCGCGCCGTTGGCACCGGAGAAATAGCGCAGTTGTTTATAGAGCATATTACCGGATTCAATATCAGGAACGACGAGAATATCGGCATTACCCGCCACGGGTGACGTGATGCCTTTAATACTGGATGCTTCGGCGGATACGGCGTTATCAAACGCGAGTGGCCCATCCAAAATCGCACCGGTGATCTGGCCGCGGTCGGCCATTTTGCATAGTGCCGCCGCGTCGAGCGTGGAGGGCATTTTTTCATTCACCGTTTCCACCGCTGAGAGAATAGCGACATGCGGCGTGCCAAGCCCGATCGCATGGAACAGATCCACCGCATTCTGTACGATGTCCTTTTTCTCAAACAAACTGGGCTGAATATTGACCGCCGCATCGGTGAGCAGCAAAGGCTTGGGATAGCTTGGCACATCGAGCACGAACACATGGCTCATGCGGCGCGCGGTACGGATCCCTTTTTCCTTATGGATCACCGCCTGCAGCAACTCTTCGGTTGAGAGTTTGCCTTTCATGAGCGCTTCCACACTACCCAGCCGTGCGAGTTCCACGGCTTTTTCCGCCGCCGCATGACTGTGCGGAGTAGCGACGATTTCGATGCCATCGAGCGACGTATTTGTTTCTTCGGCAGCCGCGCGGATTTTTGCCTCTGGCCCGACCAGAATGGCGGTGATGACTTTATCACGATGTGCAGTAACGGCACCCAGCAGTGAAAGCGCATCCACCGGATGCACCACGGCAGTGGTGATGGGAGCGAGGCCTTTGACTTTCTCGAGCAGAACGGTAGCAAATCCGTGATAGCCGTTATTGGTGAAGCACACACTATTTGGCAGCGAGTATTCCCAGGTCTGTTTGAAAGTCGGTGCCACTACCACCGCTTCCCCTTTCATCACCGCTTCCTGTAGCTGATTGGTCGCAAGCAGCGAAAACGTCACCTGTTTTGTGGCATCATCTTTCGCAAGCGCCTTGACATGGGCGGTGACCGTATCTCCGACCTTGACGGGTTTCAGAAACTGAGCCGTCTGCGAAACCAATCGCGTACCCGGCCCGGGCAGTTGCATACCCATGAGCGAGGAAAACATCGTGCCGATCCACATACTGTGGCCGATAATATCCTGATAATGTTCCTTGCGCGCGGTGGCCTGATCGAGATGCACCGGATTCATATCGCCGGTGGCCATCGCAAAGAGCTGAATATCCTGATGGGTCAGCGGCCGCATGAGGCTTGCGCTGTCGCCGATGCGAATCTCATCATACACTTTGTTTTCGGCTTTGGTCATGGGGCGGAGTGTAGCGAAAAACCATACCCGCGCAACGGCTGTCTAATTCCTATTGACTTAGTATGATATAAATCATATCTAAATAATATGAGTTAGGGAAGGTGGCAAAATCATGCTCTCAATGAAAGCCAAATATGCGCTCAAAGCGCTGACCGTGATGGCAAAGCACGAAAAGAAAATGCTGTCGAGTAAGACCATCGCCAAAGAAGCAGATATTCCACAGAAATTTCTGGAAACGATCTTGGTGGAACTGCGAAACGGAGGATTTGTGGACAGCAAGCGCGGTATTTTTGGTGGACATTTTCTGGCCAAGCCCTCGCGCGAGATTGCAGTGGGAGCGGTCATTCGGCTTGTGGATGGGCCACTGGCGCCGGTTTTGTGTGCGAGTGTATCACAATACCGTAAATGCGATGACTGCGACGACGAAAAAACCTGCCGCATCCGCAAAACGATGATTGAGGTACGGGATGCCATGGCGGGCGTACTCGATAGCAAAACCATTCGTGATCTTTGCACGGCTTAACACACAGGAGGAAAGAATGAAGCGTTGGATTGCATGCAGTATTACCATGGCGTTGTTATATAGCACATCAGCGTATGCTACAGCCCCTTCGTTTGAGGATCGCATTGCGGCGTTGGAGCAGGAAATTGCACTGCTGAAGCGCCAGAAAGAACTCGACGATGACGCAAAGAAACAAGCGGCTGAAAAAACCCCAAGCGTTACCTATGGTGATCGCGGGTTGACGGTTACATCTCCTGATAAAAACTTTCAGCTACGACTGCGGGGATATGTGCAGGCCGACACCCGCACATTTTTCAACAACAGCAATACCGATAACGTGGATAGTTTTCTGATCCGCTCGGCGCGCCCGATCATCGAATCCAAAATCTATGATGATTTTCAGGCGCGGCTGATGCTGGATTTCGGCGGCGGGCAGACGCGCTTGCTCGATGCGTTTGTGGATTATAAAGCGGATCCGGCATTCAATGTGCGTCTGGGCAAGTTCAAAGCGCCGATTGGGCTGGAGCGTTGGCAGTCCGAGCAGGAAATTCTGTTTGTCGAGCGCGGAATGCCTACGAATCTGGTACCGTTTCGCGATATTGGCCTCCAGTTTTATGGTGAGTTACTGCCGCAGCAACTGGAATACCAGATTGCATTCACCAATGGTGCGACGGATCTGGATGATCCTACCCGCGATCAAGACGACAGCAAGGATGTCACCGCGCGACTTTTTGCCCACCCGTTCCGCAACGCCGATACGGTAGCCTTGCAGGGGCTGGGTATTGGTATTGCGGGGTCGTACGGACAGCGTGATGGTAGCGTCACAAACCCTATTGTGACGGACGGCTATCGCACGCCTGCACAGGCACGATTCTTCCGCTACCGCTCCGGCGCGACCGACACCGTATTTGCTGACGGCGTAAACTGGCGTCTCAATCCGCAGGCATACTATTATAATGGAGCGTTCAGTTTGCTCGCGGAATATGTGTTAAGCGGGCAGGAGATGCGAAGAGGCACGATTTCGGATACGCTTAACCATCAGGCGTGGATGGCAGTTGCTACCTATGTCGTGACCGGCGAGGATGCGAGTTTTGATGGGGTGAAGCCAAAAGAAAATTTTGACATCAGTGCGGGGACGTGGGGTGCGTTTGAAGTGCTGGCGCGCTACAGTGAGCTGGATATTGACCGTGATGCATTTCCACTGTTTTCGGATGCGTCCCGCTCAGCACAAAACGCACGCGATCTGACGCTCGGTGCAACCTGGTACCTGAATACCAGTGTCAAACTGAATGCAAACCTGTCATATACCACATTTGACGGTGGTGCTGGCGGCAGCGTTGATCGTGAGGATGAAACCGTATTCTTGACCCGCGCACAATTTCGATTCTAACCAGAGGAGACTCACATGAAACAATGGCTTTCCATTCTTGCATTTTCCCTGTTTGCGGCGACGGCACAAGCAGGTGAATCCAAAACTCTACTCAATGTTTCTTACGATCCAACGCGGGAGTTCTACGAAGCATACAATGCGAAGTTCGCCGAATACTGGAAACAGAAAACCGGTGAAGACGTGTCGGTGCGGCAATCGCATGGCGGTTCCGGCAAGCAGGCGAGGGCCGTTATTGACGGGCTGGATGCGGATGTGGTGACACTCGCACTCGCACTCGATATTGATGCGATCGCTGAGCGCACCAAAGCCATTCCGCTCGATTGGCAAACCAAATTACCCCATAACAGCAGTCCTTATAG
>CAZFOM010000128.1:5328-5597 GCA_964520155.1 uncultured Rickettsiales bacterium | reverse complement strand
TCACCATACAGAATAAGGATGTTACCGCTAAACCCCTTGAGTTTACTTTCCGCGCATTTTACGGCGTGACCTGTGCCGAGTTGTTTGTCCTGATAGGCGACTTCACAACCGAATTCAGGTCGCTTAAGCAGCGGCTCAAGGTCTTTCATGTCGGGAGCGAGCACCACCACGATCTTGGCGGGGTTTAGCGCCTTCGCGGTATCAATCACATGAAACAGCATCGGCTTGCCAGCTACCGAGTGGAGCACCTTTGGCAGCGAGGTTTTCAT
>CAZFOM010000128.1:1027-5318 GCA_964520155.1 uncultured Rickettsiales bacterium | reverse complement strand
GCTGCCAGAATGATACATGCGAGTTGAGTTTTTTCTGCTTTTGCAACCATGATAAAATATGTATTATCGTTAAAATTATAAAATTTCTAATTTATACAATTACAACAAGTCTTAAAATTAGACATCACCATAAGAACAAAAATTCTTTACCCGCTGCAAGAACAAAACATCGGACTTTGGGAGAGGGTACATGCAGCCATTATTCATCATCAGCGCCACACTTGCGCTCGTGCTCATACCGGTCGCTTTTTTCCTGCTTGCGTCGCTTAAGAACGCGCAACGTAAAGTGAAGTTGCTCGAAATTCAACTGGCATCTGCGAATGCGCAGTTGCAGACGGTAAGCAGGGAGGCTGAAGAAGTGCGCCTGCTGCGTCAGACGAACTCAACCTATCTGGAGCAACGTTCCATTGCGCAGACAGAGAAAAAGACGCTTGAGCAGAAATGGGAACAGGCGGTACTCGAGCGCGATACCTTCCTTAAAGAAAAGGAAACGGCTTTAGAGGGTAAGCAGGAAGCGCTTAAACAGGTGGAGTTGATGCAGCAGAAAATGCGTGATCTTGATCAGCGCATGAAAGACTGGGAAACCCAGCGCGAGGAAGCACTCAAGGCCGCAAAAGCCTCAATTCTTGAGGCAGGTGGGCAGATGTCGAGCAAGCTGCTGGAGGATCACAAGCGCGAAGTGGAAGCGGCGCGTAAGGATTCGGAAGAACGCGCAAAGAAAGCCTCCGAAGTGCTGGTGGAACAAATGATGCAGGTGACGAAATCGGTTGCATCACTCAAGGATCAAACGCTTGAGACACGCGAGAAGATGGCAACCGTATGGAAAGCGCTTTCCTCGCCGGCAGGTGCAGGGCATCTCGCAGAAGTGGGGCTTGAGAATACGCTCAAGAATTTACGGCTGGAACCTGGCCGTGATTTCATCATGCAATATGCCATCAGCGGCAGCGGGGAGGGTGGAGCATTGCGTCCGGATGCGGTGATTTTCCTGCCGCAGGATATCGTGATGGTGGTGGACAGCAAAGCGACGAAATTCTCGCTCGATATCGCCCAGCTTGAAGGCACTCCGGAAGAACCGATCGCGCTTGAGGGCTTAAAACGCACGATGAACAATCATCTCAAAACCCTGATGACACGCGCGTATAGCGATGCGATTGACGCGGCTTACCGCGAATCGGGTCGCACGAGCAAGGTGCGACGCATCCTCACGGTGATGTATGTGCCCAGTGAGATGATGGTGGAGACGATCAAGCGCGCGGATCCGGAGTTTCTGTTCAAGGTCGAAAAAGCAGGGATTATTCTTGCGGGGCCTGCGAGTCTGTCAGGCCTGATTTCGCTCGCCGGACTCAATATCGGGATTGCACGCCAGATGGAAAATCAGGACGAAATCGTAGGCAGCGTGCAGGATCTCATGGATAACATGGTCAATGTGCTGACCTATGCAGAAAAAGTCGGCAAAGGGCTTAAGTCTGCGAATGATCACTTCGAACAATTCGCGCGCTCGGTCAATTCACGCATGTTGCCGAAGCTCAAACGCCTTGTGTCCCTCGGTGTGAAACCCAGCAAACAGAAAGAACTACCCGGGCGCCTCACTAGTTACGACATCCGCCCTTCCAACGATATGCTGTTTATAGACAGCGATGCAGATGCCATCGAGGAATATCCGGCGATTATGGACAGCAAAGAGAAAGAAGTGGCTTAATTTATTCGAGTCCGGCACCAGATCGTAGTTCTGTAATACGTTCTATTTTATTTTTCAAACCATCAAGTTCAGAACATCTACGGGTGAATTCATTAACGATGCTTGCGGGAATTTTACGACGAAATACTTCTTCCGCTGATTGAACCAGAAGCATAGGGGCTATACCTAAATCGCGTAATTTAAGTTGCCTGTTTCTAGAATTCCCTGGAAGGGTTTCATAACCAACGCATTTTGCAATAAACATCTTCTCTTTGTCGGTTAGGTGAATTGGTTTGCCAATTTCAGTCTCAGGAAAAACACGATGAATAAGATCTCGGGTTCCCTCGAGAATCGCTTCAATGTCAGAATCTTTTAGAACAAAATTACTCGCCAGAATTTCTTTTAGTGCGTTATTGAAAAGCAATTTATTTTCATGAGTAGGCAGAAAATCTTCTGCGGATACGGAATAAATATCTTTTCCCATGGAAATAGCGCTACTGATGAAAATCATGCGAATAATACCCAAATCGGATTCGGGGTCATTCGGATCTAGATTCAAAATGGGCGGAGAAGCATGGGTTATATTGTATATATCAAGCAAATCTCTTGGTTTGAAACCTGTTGCTGCGCGTTCATACTGAAAATTTCTATGTCTTACGCTGCGTGCTAATTTTTTGGCAAGAAAGTTTCGTGGATCATCTACATAGCACTGAGAATGTTCTATTGAGGAAAACAATTTATGCGCAGTTGGTGGGAGCAGCATCGGAGGCGGAGTCGTTGAAAAATCAAATCTTAGGCTAACTTTTTTGGGTGGATTATGTTGTTCAGGCTTTAGGGCTGGATGATACTTGATTGCCCGATCAATCATATCTTGGTCTGGAGTAATCTCGATAATACATTCACCTTCGCCCGGGTAATCTTGAGTGCGTTTGGTCTTTGGGTTGTACGCGGTAGCACCAATTGATTTGAATATGTGCGAAAAATAATCAGATAACACAGAGTGTTTTTGGGACTTTGGAAGTGAGTTGAATGACTCGGGCACATGATACAGAGATAAATCAACGTCTAATGATTTCTTAGCCTGATAGGGAAAGACGGTTCCGGAGTGCCAATGGGCATTCATGCTTGAACTCCCAAAAAGCCAGAATAAACCGGTATGACGATTTTGATCCGCAAATAAAGGTGTGGAATTGATTGCAGACATCAGATCGCGCTTTAGTTCCTGGCGAATAGCAATCGCCATCGGGTCGCTGTAATCAGGGTCAGTAGCGATGTTTTCCATAGTACAATAATTACAGTATTTGAGTTAACAAAGTGTATGTTTGTAACGCTATGAAAAACAATAACTAAAACCCCACCCGTGCTTTGAAGGCGGCGTTCAGGGTGCCGTCGTCCAGATAATCCAGCTCGCCACCAAAGGGAATTCCTTGTGCAAGGCGGGATAGGGTAAGGCTCGTTCCTGATAAGAGGTCGGTGATATAGTGCGCGGTGGTCTGGCCATCCACCGTGGCGTTAGTGGCGATGATCACTTCCTTGACGACACTGTTTTTAACGCGCGAGGCGAGGCTTGCGAGATTGATTTCGTCTGGCCCGCGTCCATCCAGCGCGGAGAGAGTGCCGCCCAGCACATGATAGAGTCCGCGGAATGTATGGCTGCGCTCGATCGCCCAGAGATCGGCGATGTCTTCGACCACGCAAATTACCGTATGGTCACGACGTGTGTCGGTGCAGATGCTGCATGGGTTTTCGCTATCGAGATTACCACATTGCGAGCAGGTATGAATCGAATCGGTAACCGTTTGCAGTGTTTGCACCAGCGGACTTACGAGTTTTTCGCGGTTACGGATCAGGTGCAGCACCACTCGCCGTGCAGAACGCTGCCCAAGCCCTGGTAGTTTAGCGAATTGCTGAATCAGCTGCTCAATGCTTTGTGTAGACATCTAGAATGGCAGTTTCATTCCGGCCGGAAGTCCCATCGAACCTGCAATTTTACCCATCTGCTCGGTAAAATTGCTTTCCACTTTGGTTTTGGCATCGTTTAGCGCGGCGATGATCAGATCTTCGAGCATTTCTTTTTCATTCGGATCAATGAGCTTCGTATCAATATGGATTTTGCGCACGAATCCCTTCCCGTTCATGGTCACGCTTACCATGCCGCCACCAGAGGAGCCTTCGGCTTCCTCTTCCTCGAGCTTGGATTGCATCTCGTTGATTTTCTGCTGCATTTCCTGCGCCTGCTTCATCATCTTCTGGAAATTCATCGCGCGCTACTCCTTCCGCGGTTTGAAATCAATAATCTCGGCGCCCGGAAATGCCTTGAGCACCTCCTGCACCAGTGGGTCGTGTTGTAGATGGTCTTTTTGCTGCTGCAACCGGATTTTTTCCAGCTCGGCAAGCGGTGGGGACCCCTTCTGCTGCGTCACACTGATGACCCAGCGTTCTTTCGTCCATTCCCACAGCAGTTTACCGATTTTCTGCGGAAAATCCGCCGGTACGGTATCCGACAGATGAATTTCCAGCCGCCCGGGCGCAAAAGATACGACGCTCACATCCTGCTTGAGATGCGTGTAGAGAATCATTTCGCGTTTATGTTCAAACAGCGAGACAATATCC
>CAZFOM010000128.1:0-1017 GCA_964520155.1 uncultured Rickettsiales bacterium | reverse complement strand
CCTCGAAGCGGTTGATCGTGGGCTTAGGTTGCGAGGCAGGAGACACATATTCTGGCGCTGCGGATGGTTTGGCAACCGCGGAGGCGGTGGCTGCTCCGGCGCTACGAGATGTTGCAACGCCGCGCGGATTTGGTGGAGAAGGGGAATCATAGGATTTCATCGCACCCGCGCTGCGTAGTAATTCTTCCGGCGTAGGTAGGGTAGAGGCGTAACAGGTGCGGATCAGCACCATTTCGACTGCCGATAGCGGATTGGGTGCAAAACGTGCTTCGTTCAGGCCTTTGAGGAGCATCTGCCAGGCGAGTGTGAGTGCCGCCATCGGCAGTTTCTGCGCCATGGTTTTGGCGTGCTCGCGTTCCTCGCGTGAATAGGTGGCAAGATCCGATTCGCTGTCCGGCGCGAGTTGCAGCCGTGTCATAAGATGCACGAGTTCCATCAAATCCTGTAGCAATAGAATCGCATCGGCACCGGCGGCAATCATCTGGCGTAACTGCGTGATGAGGGAGCCGGTTTCGCCCTTAAAAAGCGTTTCCATCAGGCCGAATAGCTGCGATTTATCTGCCATGCCGAGCATGTTGCGCACGGTTTCGGTTCCGATGTGGCAAGCCGCGCCTGGCACAAAACTATGTGCGATTGCCTGATCGAGCAGCGACAGACCGTCACGCACCGATCCTTCCGCCGCATTAGCGATCAGTAGCAGCGCCTCTTCATCCGCTGATATGTTTTCCTTGGTTGCAACATTCTTCAGGTGCGCCTGCAGCACGGGGGTATCGGTGCGGCGAAGGTCGAAACGTTGGCAACGCGATAGAATAGTGACCGGAATTTTGCGGAGCTCTGTGGTGGCAAAAATAAATTTTACATGCGGCGGCGGTTCCTCCAATGTCTTGAGCAGCGCATTGAAAGCGTTAGTGGAGAGCATGTGCACTTCGTCAATGATGTAAATTTTATAGCGCGCGGCCGAGGGGACATAATGCACCGAGTCAATAATGTCGCGCACGTCGTTCACACCGGTATGCG
>CAZFOM010000127.1:0-5739 GCA_964520155.1 uncultured Rickettsiales bacterium | reverse complement strand
CTCACTTACACAGCTGCCCTGCGCCATTTGGGCAAGACGGCTGCTAGGGTTTCTGAATGCCAACTTTGGTGTCAGACTACGCGGCCGGTCGCACCCTCAACCGACTGGCAGCTCGATCCTGACACCAGTTTTTTGATAGTGCGCACATCCGTATCGGAACCGCTTTGGTAGATTTTTCTGGATTGAAAGCCTGTGGTGGTGCCGTCGCCCGTGCCGAGCGTTTGGGAATTGGCCACAAAATCCGTCCAATCCTTGAAGCGAAATCCGTGTGCCCTGCCCTTGCGTGCACGAAAGAACGCAATCAGCGTATCGAGCTGCGCCTGCGTTTTAACCCCGTGTGCGACGTTATACCGCGCGCGTGCCGATGCCCAGTTGCTATTGCGCTGTTCATAGCCACTATGGGTGATGATGATATCCGTCGAAAATTCTGGGCCGCCGGTGGATCCAAACGCAATATCGCTTGGAAACCGTATTTCATGAAATGCCATGACGATTCCTAAAAGAAATGAGAAAAGAATGAGAAAGAGTATGTTAAGCGCGAAGCATCGGCGCGAAGGGAACGCCACCCACTTGATTAAGGCGGGATGTATGGGTACCCACCGATTCACGCCCCTGTGAGGGTTGTGCGGCACGACCGCGAGCCTGCTCGACTTGCGCAGTTTTCAACGCGGCGCGGCGCTGATCGAGGCCACCATTTTCGATCTCGAGCAGTATTTGCTCTGGCGACACTCCTTCTGACGCGTATTGCTGTGCGATCAACTGCACCGATTTATTTTCAGCACCGCCTGCGGCTTTTGCCTTTTTGCTCGTAACCCCGATGAATTGCGCAATCAGTTCAGGAGGAATGCCCTGACCTGCGGCCTGCGCATCACGAAGCTGTGCGAAACACTCGGCGGACTGGTTGTTGCTGGTCACTATTTCACTGATTTTACCCACGAGCATAGGAACACCGATCACCATCGCCAGTCCTTTTGCTCCACCCCCTACACTTCCAGAGTATTTCGTGTTTACGAAAATACCCAGTGCATCAGAAAGGGTGCGCACGATCGCCGATTTCATATACTGGCTGCGCGCTTCTTTGACCGTCTCAGGCAGGCCTGAGCCAAACAGGATACCAAGCGTCGAAGGGCGTTTACCGGTCAACGCCTGTGCCATATCTTTGAGAGCACTCATACCCGTCGAGCTTTGCTTGACGTTCGAGTACGCCATCATGGCGTTGCCCGCATGGATACTGGTTTTCCACAGAGCTTCCTGCAGTTTCACGCCCTTGAGTTTTTCTGGCACGCTGGAAATCGCACCTTTGATATCTGCCCAGCCGCGACTCGACTGGTGAAGACTATGCGTCTGACTCACCTGATGAGTCAGCTCGCTCAGTCCGCCGTGAATTTTTCCCACCGCTGTGCTGAGTTCCTTGTTATCTTTGGTCGCAACGCCCTTCAGTGTTTCACCCACCGATTCCATAGCCTTCTGGAATCCAGCCATGTTGATTGAAGAGGCGGAACCACCGATGTGCTTCCTTGCTTCCTCAACGGCTTTGTTTACTTCGCTCAATTCACTCGCGCTAAGGTGACCGGAGAGTTCTCCCAGCGTCTTGTGGATGGCTTCAAAGGATTCACCTGCTTTGCCTGCCATCTTTGCGGCACGTTTGCTGGTGATATCTTTCAGAAACTCGGAGTTATCAATTCCTTTGCCAATCACCGAACCCAGCCAGCTGGTCGCCTGATTGGCTTTGGCAAAAACCACTTCACCGACTCGTGACTCCTTACCACGCACACGCTCTGCAAGTGCATCTGCTTTTCCTTCGCCGAGCACTTTATCGATAACTTTCTTAGCACCTGTGATCGAACCAGAAATGGCGTGCGGTATATCACCGATCGTATTGGAATCCAGAATTTGCTGTGGTGCGCCAGCCACTTTTGCAAGGCCTTGAAACGGTGCGCCAATAACAGGAATTTTTCCCAAGAAGCCAAGAAGTCCGCCCGCCATGGATAGCATGAACGCACCACCCATGACCGAACCAATCGTACCATTCACCTTACTGAGTGCTGTACCAAACAATCCCATATGGGTTGAAGGGACATAGGATCCCGCAGAATAGGATGCAGCGGCATTCGTCGCATTATTGATGACGTGGGTTTTAGTAGGTGTTACCGATCCACTATGAGCAAGGCGATTTGCATGAGCAGGCGCAGCACCATGCGCCGCGTGTTGCGCGGCATCTTTTAATCCAAAAGGAGGTGGCATGACTGCGGGCATGTTCTGCTCTAATTATCCTTTACATTCTGCCCTACTCTAGCGAATTTCGCGCTATGTGATGAGCAGGGATTTGTGAATTTTTTATTACCAAGCACCCTAATAACCCATTGATAACTCTTGCTTCGTATTTATGTCTGTGAGCTTACGCGCGAGTATATCACGTAGATACCCCTGACCGGCCGTTCCACTAGTGGCTTTCTGGCGGGTGAACGCCGTAAGTCCCTTGCGCTCGATCTCCTGCATGTCCTGCAAAATCTGATGCGTGGTTTTAGGATTATCAATCACACGCCCAAGCATATAGATCACTTCCGGCACGCCAAATTTTTTATCAATGACCAGATCGGTAAGTTTATCAAATAACGGTTGATTCGCGGCAATATCTTCACGCGAAAGCGGATGCATCTGATGATCATCAATCAGTGAGCGCTGTACCGACTCCATCAGTTGCTTTCGGACTTCTGTGCGTTGAAATTCACCCAGATTATAGTCATGCACTTTTTTGACTGCCTTGCTTAGCGTCTCAAATGCGGTGTGTTCGACTGCAATCGCGCGTTCAAAAGTGATATCCGCCGCATTGAGCACCACGCCTGCTTCAATCGAGTGCAAGAATCCCATGGACGAGAGGGTACGGATGGTGTTCTGCCAAAAGAACCGGCTCATCATGCTTTTGACAATGGGATTATTACTTTTCGTCAAATCCCAGAAATGCAGTTCCTCAGGTGTTTTGCCGAGTTCTGCTGCAACCGATGGCCCCATCTGTTCCATGAAGTTGTTACGGTCGCGGTAGATATTGAAAACAATGTTTCCCAGAAACAGGCAGGCTTCCACCATCGCAACATAGCGCCTGCCCTTGGTAAACAGGTTGCCTTTGCTTTTTTCTTCTGGAAAGTATTTTTCATCCAGCACGCGCCCGATCGTCGATGCCGTACCAGACGCGATATAGCCGATGAATCGCATCATCGAATAGTATTCGAAAATGGATTTGTAACTGAAGTCCGGAATGATGCTGCTCAGCCCCGTTTGCGGCGTATTTCTTTGCGGTACGCTTTTGGGAACATATTCCTGACCTAGCACCAGATCGCTCATACCTAGCGCTCCCGCTCGACAGTGTCGGAATCTTCCACCGCTTTGCGATGCGATGCACCTCGGGATTTCACATTGCGGCGGCTTTTTTGATCTTCCTGATTCACTGCATCACCGAGGTTACGCAGGCTTTTTGATACTTCTTCTTCCGAGCGCTCACCATTGACCCGTTTCGTCCACGCGCCAATCTCCGCACCCTTTGAGAGCGCTTTCAATACGTATTTCTCAACCCCAGGCTTTTTGGCATTACCGATGGACTGGCTAATCACCTCGCGACCTTCTTCTTCGGCGCGAATAGCGATGGCCTGCACATCATTGGCTTCTTTTTTGCTGAAACCAAGTGCCTGCAACTCCTCCACCGATTTCGAGGCAAGCTCGAGGAAAGCATCCTCCACGTCAGCCATGATTTTATTGTGGGTTTTGCGAATCAGCGTGCGCACCTGCGATTTTTTCAACCCCGTCTGCTGCATGGTCACCTGAACAGGCGTGATTGCCGCAAGCAGCGCAAGTTGCTCGGGATTGTTTTTGGCATCTTGAAAAATGTGGTGCACATCGTCTTCCGTCAGTCCGAGCGACGCAATCTGCTCTTTCGTATTGACCGGTTGTTCTTTGGTTGTGCGTTTGATCGCTTCATCAATCGCTTTTTCCACTTCCTGATCGGAAGCCATTTCGCCGCTTTTATTTTTGACCAGCATGTTCTGACCGATCAGTGCCACCAGTTCCATCGGCTTCAGTTCGCCAGTTTCAACCGCGATTGCAATCTGGTCTGCGATTTTTTCAAGCGCCTTGCCTGACAATTCCGATTTTGTTTTGTATTTGCGTTTATGGGTTTCTGCCATCAAGACCTGAATTGCATCCGACAAGTTACGTTGCTCGCCCCACAGATGATAACTCTGCGCACCTGGCTCGTTTTTCACTTTGGCGGATAACTCCTCGATCATCGAGAAGATGCTGGGGCGATTGGACTGGTTGTGCTTATCACGGATATTTTTTTGGATCAGGTGTGTTGTAAGAGGGGTAATAATCGTCGTACCATAGTTTTTGACAAAATCCTGAACGCCTTTGCTTTTCTCCATTAACTTATCACTGGCTGCAAACGCATCTGCCAGATCGCCCGGAGACTCTCTTAATTGATTTTCGAGATGCTGTTCATAACGTTCTTTTTCATAATCCGACAGATACCTATCACTATACTGACTTTTGAATTGCGCCTTGATTTCGCGCTGGATAGGCTCGTAGGCCTTATCTAATTTATCTGTGATGATTTTGTCGTAGATCTGCGGGGCTGCGTTTATCAGCCCCCCCACGTTTTCCTTCAGTGAGAGTTTAACCGATCGGAAAGAGTGCTCGCGCTCTTCATCCACGATAAAGTTGTTTTTTCGTCCTTCGGAAGAAACCAGATCGAGTTTTTTGTTCGTCTCAGATAGCGTGCTCCAGTATTCTTTTGCCGTCGAGAAAAATCCCAGTAACTGTGGTGCAAGCGCAATGCCGTAACCTACTACGGCAGATACATAGCTCGCAGCCTTGGGGGTAAGCTCAGGACGATTGATTTTTTGCAAGAATAGTTCAGTGGCGCTGCGCGCAACCGACTCTGCTTTGGGACGCAGTTCGGGTAGCAACCTTCCAACTAACGCATTGATAGGGCCACGAAGATTAGGATCAACGTCCATGCCTAAAAATTTTCCGACCTGCTCGGTAGCTTTTTCGGCGATCTCCGAATCGTATTCTTCGCCTTCGCTGGTATATGTACTTCTGGCCATAGCTCTAACGGTTTTTAACAGTCACGAGTCTACCCAAGAAGTATTACAGTTTGATGAAAGAAAATGCCTTTTTTGTTAGGGATTTGTTAATAGATGCTGTACCCTAAAAATCACAGGTTTCTGCGGGCTCTGGCGATGGATTGGGCGGCGTCCGATAGGATCTGCCCCTGGCTCGCACGAAAACTATTGGCATCCGGCGTCACTACGGTCATGTGCAGGTGGATCGCACCCGCAGATGATTGGTTAAGTTGTTGATTATTCATAATTCTTCCACCCGTATGGGGGACGTAAAGCTCTGGGCCGCGTTCTCCAACCATGACCGGTGCGCCGGCAGCGACGTTTCCTCCGGCTGCTTTTCCGCCCAGAATGGTTTTGGCGAGGTCAAAAATCCAGTTACCCGAAAACACCCCTTGCGCGATGCCGCCCCAGCCCCCCTGGCTTGCCGCATTTTTTCCAAGCGTATTCACATATCCGCGCAGAAACGATTGTTCGAGCGACTGCACAAGTGAGGTCAATACGCCGCGCAGATCCTTGACATCCCGCCGCGCGGTCTGCGTGAAGTGCCGATTGAAGCTCTGCCCCATCTGCTGGAAGGATTGCTCCATGGCGCGGTTCAGACCGCCCATTTGCTGCTGAATAT
>CAZFOM010000126.1:0-5849 GCA_964520155.1 uncultured Rickettsiales bacterium | reverse complement strand
CGAAGGCGGCCGCACCGTCGGCGCCGGCGTGGTGGCGAAGATTATTCAGTAAGGACGTACTCGGTACTCGGTGCTGCGTACTCGCATCACACCGAGTACCAAACACCGAGTACCGATCACGAAGAGAGAATTAAGACGTAGAAAAAATAGGAACCGAATTATGAACAACCAGAAAATCCGTATTCGCCTTAAGGCATACGATCACATGATCCTGGATCATTCGACCAGCGAGATTGTGAACACCGCCAAGCGCACCGGCGCACAGGTTCGTGGCCCCGTTCCTATGCCGCGTCGTACCAACCGTTTCACCGTGAACCGCTCGCCGCACATTGACAAAAAGTCGCGCGAACAGTTCGAAATCCGCACCCACAAGCGCCTGATTGATATTATCGAGCCGACCCCGCAGACTATTGATGCGCTGGGCAAACTCGATCTTCCGGCCGGCGTGGATGTGGAGATTAAATTAGGAGATGCCGCATGAGAACCGGAGTCATTGCAACCAAATTGGGGATGTCGCGCATCTTCACCGATGAAGGCGCGCATATTCCCGTGACCATCCTGCAACTGGATGCGTGCCGCGTCATCGCGCACAAGACCCAGACCAAGGATGGCTATACCGCTCTCCAGCTCGGCTCCGGTGTGGCGAAGGCCAGCCGCGTGAGCAAACCCGAGCGCGGCCATTTCGGTAAACAGAAAGTGGAACCGGCGAAAAAGGTGATCGAGTTCCGCGTCGATGAGAGAAACCTCCTCGATGTGGGCGCTGAAATCACGGCGGATCATTTTGTCGTAGGCCAGTTTGTGGATATTGCCGGCACTACCATTGGTCGCGGTTTCACCGGCGCGATGAAGCGCTGGAACTTTGCTGGTCTTGAAGCCTCGCACGGTGTGTCCGTCTCGCACCGCTCGCACGGTTCGACCGGTCAGCGTCAGGATCCAGGTCGTACTTTCAAGAACAAGAAAATGGCCGGCCATTATGGCGTAGAGCGCGTCACGGTGCAGAATCTGCGCGTGGTCGCAACCGATGCTGAACGCGGCCTGATCTATGTGAAAGGCGCAGTGCCAGGACACAAAGGCGCGTATGTCACCGTGAAAGATTCGGTGAAACGCCTGGTGCCTGCCAACACGCCATTCCCAGGCAAAGTAAAAACCAATGCAACTGCGCAAGCACCAGCAGAAGCTCCTGCTGAACAGCAAGCGCAAGGATAGGTGACCCATGAAAACGAAAGTCGTCACACTCGAAAACAAAGCCGCCGGCGAGATTGATCTCGATCCGAGCATCTTCGGCCTCGAAGTCCGCAAGGATATTCTGGCGCGTATGGTGCAGTATCAGCTTAACAAGCGTCGCGCCGGTACCCATAAAACCAAAGGCATTTCGGAGATCTCCGGAACCACCAAAAAGCCGTGGAAGCAAAAAGGCGGTGGCCGTGCCCGTGCCGGATCACTCCGTGCACCGCAGTTCCGTGGCGGTGCGACCATCTTCGGCCCCGTGGTGCGTAGCCATGAAACCGGACTGCCTAAAAAGGTGCGTGTATTGGCGCTCAAAACCGCGCTGTCTGCCAAGCAGAAAGAAGGCACACTGATTATCGTGGATGAACTGAAAGTGAAAGAAGCCAAAACCAAACTGGTGGCGGCACAGTTCGAAAAACTCGGCCTGCAAAAGCCGCTGTTCATCGGTGGCAAAGAACTGGATCAGGCGTTTGCCAAAGCTGCCCGCAACCTCGTGGGTGTGGATGTGCTGCCATCGGCCGGTATCAACGTCTATGACATTTTGAATCACCGCGAACTGGTGCTTGCGAAAGACGCCGTGGCGGTTCTCGAGGAGAGACTGAAATGACCGAGAAAAAAACCAAAAAGAAATCCGCTGAAGCCAAATCGGTAACGCCTAAGCACTACGACATTATTGACCGTCCGGTGATCACCGAGCGTGCGACCTTGGCGGCCGAGCAGGATAAAGTGATTTTCCGCGTGAAACTCACGGCAAGCAAAGACGACGTGAAAGAAGCGGTGGAAGCCCTCTTCAAAGTGAAAGTGAAGAAGGTCAACACCACGATCACCGGTGGAAAAAACAAGCGTTTCAAAGGCCATGCCGGCGTGCGCTCGGATTATAAGAAAGCAATCGTGACGCTGGAAAAAGGCCAGAAGATCGATATCGCAGCCGGAACGGCCGCGTAAGGTAATCGCCGCAAAACATAGGAGATGTAGTTATGGCGCTTAAGACATTCAGACCGATCACTCCGACCCAGCGTCAGCTGGTTCTGATTGACCGTCAGGAACTTTACAAAGGCAAGCCGGTAAAGACCCTGACCGAAGGTAAACACTCGACCGGTGGTCGCAACAATTACGGCCGCGTGACCGCATGGCACCGTGGTGGTGGACACAAGAAAGCCTACCGTCTGGTAGATTTCAAACGCACCAAGCACGATATGGCGGCAACGGTGGAGCGTATCGAGTACGATCCAAACCGTTCGGCCTTTATCGCGCTGATTAAATATCAGGACGGCACGCTGTCCTATATTCTTGCGCCACAGCGTCTTGCCGTGGGAGATCAGGTGATCTCCGGTGAGAAAGTGGATATTAAACCTGGCAATGCCATGCCGATCAAAAACATTCCGGTGGGAACTATCGTCCACAATATCGAACTCAAAGTCGGCAAAGGCGGACAGATGGCGCGTGCCGCAGGTGCATATGCACAGATCGTGGGTCGTGACTCCGGTTATGTGCAGGTGAAACTGCGCTCGAACGAAGTGCGTGTCGTGCGTGGTGAATGCATGGCGACCGTCGGTGCGGTATCGAACCCTGACAACCAGAACGAAGTGATCGGCAAAGCCGGCCGCAATCGCTGGAAAGGCTGGAGACCGCATAACCGCGGCGTTTCGATGAACCCGATCGATCACCCGCATGGCGGCGGTGAAGGCCGCACCTCAGGAGGCCGTCATCCGGTCACCCCATGGGGCAAATGCACTAAGGGTAAGAAGACCCGCTCCAACAAGAAATCCACTAATCACATCGTGCGCTCGCGCCACGTGAAGAAAGCGCAGTAAGAGGTAGCATATGACACGTTCCACCTGGAAAGGCCCGTTTGTAGACGGGTACATGATGAAAAAAGCGGAGGCCGCACACAAGTCCGGCCGCAATCAGGTGATCAAGACCTGGTCGCGCCGCTCCACCATTCTGCCGCAATTCGTCGGGCTTACGTTCGGCGTCTATAATGGCAAGAAATTTATCCCCGTGCTCGTGACCGAAGAAATGATCGGCCACAAGTTCGGTGAATTCGCTCCGACGCGTACCTTCGTAGCGCATGGCGGCGATAAAAAAGTTGAAACGAAGTAGGCCAGAGAGACCTCGAGGAGAATCGTTATGGGTAAAAGAGCCGTTACGAAAAAAAATACCAAGCTCAAGGCAGCTGATAAGCGCCGTGAGGACGAAGCGACCGTGACGCTGAACACCGTGCGCGTCAGCCCGATCAAACTCAACCTCGTGGCGGAGATGATTCGCGGGATGAACGTGAATGATGCGCTCGTGCAGTTGCAGTTTTCTAACAAACGTATCGCCAAAGACGTGCGCAAAGCCCTGCAATCGGGCATCGCCAATGCGGAAAACAACCAGAATCTCGACGTGGATTCTCTGGTGGTGAAAGAGGCATGGGTCGGCAAAAGCATCGTCATGAAGCGCTTCCACGCCCGCGCTCGTGGCCGTGGCGCACGCATCTTCAAACCGTTTTCAAATCTTACCATCGTGCTGAAACAACAGCGCGAAGCGACTAAAGGAGCTTAAGTCATGGGTCAGAAGGTTAATCCAATCGGACTTCGCGTCGGCATCAACAAGACCTGGGACTCCCGCTGGTTCTCAGGCGACGGCTATGCAGATCGCCTGCACGAAGATCTCAAGATCCGTAAATACATTAAAAAGAACATGAGCTCTGCTGGTATCAGCCGCGTGGTGATCGAGCGCCCGACCAAAAAGGCGCGCATCACGATTCACACCGCCCGCCCGGGTGTGGTGATCGGTAAAAAAGGTGCCGATATTGAAAAAATCAAAAAAGACCTCGCGAAATTCACGAAGGATGAAGTCCATCTCAATATCGTGGAAATCCGCAAACCCGAAATTGACTCGACGCTGATCGCCGAATCCATCGCGCAGCAGCTCGAGCGTCGTATCGCGTTCCGCCGCGCCATGAAACGCGCGGTGCAGTCCGCGCTGCGCCTAGGTGCACAGGGTATCCGAATCAACTGCTCGGGTCGCTTAGGCGGCGCCGAAATCGCCCGCATGGAATGGTACCGCGAAGGCCGTGTGCCTCTCCACACACTGCGTGCTGACGTGGATTACGGTGTAGCCGAAGCGCTCACCACCTACGGTATCATCGGCGTGAAAGTGTGGGTGTTCAAAGGCGAGATCCTTGCACACGACCCAATGGCGCAGGACAAAAAAGATATCGAACGCACCACGGGCACTGAATTGTAAAAGTCTATCTGGGGCTGGCATTCAGATTGATATTTCTGCGATCCGAAAGCTCATGTACTAAACTGTACACTTCGCTTTCGGTTCTCAAAATATCTGCCTGACTGCCAAGCCCCAGCGACTTTTTTGAAGCGGGATGCTCCGGCTTCTCGAATCTCAAATTCTTTTCCTCGCGCCAGCGAATTTTAGTGCGATAGAAGAAATAATAGCCTCATCTGCGGATGGGGCTTTTTCTTTTTTGTCATTGCGATGACGTGTCGAGTGTATCCCAATCACTCTCGTCATTCTCGGCCTCGCGTTGCGAGTGCCGGGAATCCAGAGAAAGGTTAAGCGTGACGGAAAGATGGATTCTCGGTATTGCTGTCGCAAACCGAGAATGACGCAATTTTAAGAATACAGCCCCACCTTCGAGTGGGGCTTTTTCTTTTTTTCATTGCGAGCGAACGAAAGTGAGCGCAGCAATCCAGCATTGCCACTGTACCTTTTGTGAATCCTGACCGGATGCCGCAGTACATGCGGCATGACACACTCCACTGGATTGCTTCGGCTACGCCTCGCAATGACGCCACTCCAGAAGACCTTGCAACAACTGCGGAGGCGGCACGATCCAGGTTAGCGCTTTATGGAATTTGGATTCTTGGGTGCGCGCTTTGCACCATAATGCCGTATTATATATTCTTTATCGAACTTGCCCAATGTAATTTCGTCGCCAGGTTGAACGCCTGAATTGCTTTCGTAAAACATAACGGAATTTTTATAGTCAGACATTTCCTTTGGATTCACCCTGAAACCCGTGTTCAACAGCTCTGCGTGATGCGGGTGTTTTGCCCCAAGTATGTGCATGAGTTCATGCCGTACCAGAAGCTGCGAAAATGTGTCATTCAATGCCTTTTGTTCTTGCAACTCCGAATCGGTTAATTGTTTTTCTACGCATTCCTGTTTTTCTCCCTCCACCGTGCAGACCGTTTTCATTTTGTTTTCGCTGCTATTTTGCAGAAATAATTTTTTCTCACTCATCAATGTATGTCTTACGAATCCAACAATTTCCGGATTCTTACTTGTTTTTATACCGTATATCTTGAAATCGAGCGGTTCAGATTTTGGAACCTCCTTAAATTCGATCGGTGCAATAGTACCAAACTCCTGCATCGCTTCTTTGACTTTGCTTCTCATTTCTTCATCCAGAGGGGCGCATGTCATATCGTGTCTGCACGCTACGGATTCCTGAGCATCTGCGTATCGATATTTCAAGCGTGTGATCCCATCCGCATCCGGATTTGTTCTGAAAAAACGCGAACCATCCAATGAAGTTGAATCAGACGTGTTTACAGTAGGTAACATTTTTGTTGTAATTCGAGCTGCAGCATTGGATGTCTATCAGCGATATATAC
>CAZFOM010000125.1:0-5997 GCA_964520155.1 uncultured Rickettsiales bacterium | reverse complement strand
TCCTTACGCTTGGGATCGGGCTGGGTAGCTGGTGGGCATATCGTGAACTGGGCTGGGGCGGTTTCTGGTTCTGGGATCCGGTGGAAAACGCCTCACTGCTGCCGTGGTTTACCGGTACCGCGCTGCTGCACTCCAATCTCGTGCTGATGAAACGTAATTTGCTCAAGAAATGGGTGATCCTACTTGCAATCATTACCTTTACCATGAGCATGATCGGTACGTTTCTGGTGCGCTCCGGCGCGCTCACCTCGGTGCATAGTTTTGCGAATGATCCCGAACGCGGGTTGTTCATTCTCATCTACCTTGCCGTGGTGACCGGTGCGGCGCTTACCCTGTATGCGTGGCGTGCGCCGACAATCCGCAGTTTTCATGCAACGCAACCGCTTTCCCGCGAGGGGATGATTGTCATCAACAACCTGTTTATGGTCACCGCTGCCGCAACCGTGCTGTTTGCGACGCTGTATCCGATGATGATTGATCTACTGAATCTTCCGCCCGTGTCCATCGGCCCATTCTATTTCAATGTCACTGTACTGCCGATGCTTGCCGTCGCGATCATATTTGCTGGCATCTCGCCGTTTCTGCCTTGGAAAAAATCCGTATGGGCAGATGTTATTCCCACGCTTCAAACCCTATCGCTTATTGCGCTTGCGACTTTGTTTATTACCCTCGCAATCATAGATCGTCACACAGTGATTGCGTCTTTGTCGTTTGCACTTGCTGCGTGGCTAGGGTTTTCGGCATTGCTCGTCTGGCGGCGCGCGGTGAAGCGAAATGACGCTCCCACTTTGCTCAACCGCATCCGGCGGGTGCCACTTCCCATGTATGGCATGGCACTTGCGCATCTGGGGGCGGCACTTACCATCCTCGGCATCACCGGAGCAGGGTTGCTCAAACAATCGCATGAACAGACTATCCGTGCGAGTGAGTCTTTTACACTGGGGACGTACCTCATCACGCTTCAAGAGGAGATGCGTCTCACTCGCCATAATTACGACACCGAAAAATCCGTTTTCACGGTAACCCAATCAGGAACCGGCATCGCCACCCTCACGCCAGAAATACGGCATTTTGCTATTCGCAGTATGCAAACAGCAGAGGCCGCCATTCACTCCACCCCGTTTTACGATCTGTATCTGGTGCTGGGAAAAACGTTTGATGGTTCTACGAGCACCATCCGCGCGTATCTGAACCCACTGATCAACATCCTATGGCTTGGCATCACCCTGATGGGATTGGGTGCATTTCTTGCCATTCGCAAAGCGCCCATACAAGGAAGTGTATATGGCGGCAATTGAATGCAAAACACCTCTGATCTGGCCGGATCGCGTGCCGGAAACCGAAGCCCATATTCGCAGCGTTCCCACCTCAGGTATCAGTCCGAATCTTCCGTTTCAGGATGCGCTGCAATATCTCTCCACCGAAGCGTTTATCTTTCCGTGTGAACTCATCATCCTGACCACCAACTACGAACACATCGCCGAAACCGGATTGCGCAAGCGAGTAGCCGGCTCTCCTGGCGCGAGTATTCTGTTTCACTACGAGGAGATACAATACCTGATTCCCTGCGACCGCTGGAGCAGTACGCCGCATAATATCTATGCTCTGCATCTGATGCTTCGCAACATCATGCAGAATGTGAAATGGGGGTTTGGCCCCTTGCCGATTCTGCTGCAAGGCTATGTCACGCATGGCGACGCCGCGAGCGCTTCATCCGTGACCACAGTATCCGCGAGTAGTTGGTGGCTTCAATATCTGGGGCTTGGCACCACCGCACGCTTGAGCGATGCCAATGCGGTGTACCGCTCGCGCGCAAAAGAGATCGGACAGGACGAAGAAAAATTGCTAAAACTGAACGAAGCGATTTCACTGGCACGGCAGGCACTACGATGAACGCACGCATCATTCCCCTACTCACGTTTGTGTTTATTGTGTGGCTGATGCTAAGCAGCTTGCTCAACAATCCGGCGGTGCAGAATCTTGTGCCCGAGACCAATCGGCCATTACCGAACTTCTCCCTGCCTCTGTACGGTGAGCCCAATCGCTTTCTTTCAACGCAGGATTTCAAAGGTCAGGTCAGTCTCGTCCATTACTTCGCCACTTGGTGTGGCGTCTGCTTGCGAGAACATCCTGCCATTGCAGCGCTGTCAAAGGAACTGAACATACCGGTTTACGGTATCGCCTGGCGCAATGAGCCGGTCGATATCGAACGCTGGCTCGCACAATCGGATTCGCCTTATACCGCGATCGCACTGGATAGCATGGGACGCGCGAGCATTCCCTTTGGCATCACCGGCGTACCACAAACGTTTCTGGTGGATAAACAGGGCAACATTCGTCTGGTGTATGTGGGAATGATGGATCCGCAGAAGAAACAGGACACCCTGATTCCACTCATCGAAAAACTCCGCCATGAATCATAGAATTTTGCTACTCTGCGCGCTATTTGCCTTCTCGCTTCACGCGGGCGATGATCGCACCAACGCCTTGTTTAAGGAATTGCGCTGCGTGGTGTGCGAGGGACAATCGCTTTACGATTCTCATGCGCTGGTCGCAGAAGATATGAAAGCCGAAATCCGCTCTCAGATCGCTCAAGGTCGCAGCGATCAGGAAATCAAAACCTTTCTGATCGAGCGCTACGGGGATCATGTGCTGATGAAAACACCCGTAAATGCTCGCACGGGGCTGTTATGGATCTTTCCGCTTCTGGTGTTACTTATCGGGTTGTGGTTTGTGAGAAAATTATTACGTCGTAAATTCACACGCCCATGACCACGCTGCTGATCATACTTGCACTCATCGCCGTTGCGGTTTGCGGTTTATTGTTTCTGCCATTCCTGAAGCGCAGCTCGACGATGAAGCGCTCGATCACCCCTCCGGTGCTTGCCAGTCTGTTTGTGCTCGGCGTGACGTTCGGGCTGTATAGTTTCATGGGAAGCCCCCGCCTGTTGCCAATACTGGATCAGCATGAGCAAAAAGTGGAGGATCTGGAACAGCAAATGATACAGCTCGAGTCCGAGGTAGCCAAAACACCGGATGATATTGCGCTTAAAATTGCATTGGGGGATGTGTACAC
Source organism: uncultured Rickettsiales bacterium (assembly GCA_964520155.1). Taxonomy (GTDB): domain Bacteria; phylum Pseudomonadota; class Alphaproteobacteria; order Rickettsiales; family JABCZZ01; genus CAZFOM01. Next base: position 2,921 of record CAZFOM010000125.1, on the reverse strand, counting down.
GGAAATGGGGCGCCACCGCGACGCCGTTGCTACATTCAAACAGGCCGTACTTTTGAGTAAAGGCGATCCTGCCGTCATTCTCAAACTGGGCAAAGCAGAAATGGCAGTAGCTGCCGGTGAGATCAATGATCCGGCACGCAAGGCCTTTGAGATGGTATTATTACAGGATCCTTCCAACCTTCAGGCGCGATATTATGTGGCGCTGGGACTGAAACAACAGGGTAAAAACGCCGACGCGTTAGAGAAATTTGAGTCTATTTTAGATGATCTGCCGGAAGGCATTCCGCTTCAAACCGTGGTCAAACGCCACATTGAAGAACTGAAGAAATAACAAACCGTCATCGCGAGCATTTTTTCTTAAACGCGCATGTTTTGATGAGAATATCGAAAAACTGGGGCGAATGAGGGGACTTGAACCCCCGACATCCAGAATCACAATCTGGCGCTCTAACCACCTGAGCTACATCCGCCACAAAAAGAGGGATGCACTAATGCGCAGTTTTTGTAGAAAGGTCAAGCTGATGTTCGTGCATGATTGAGAAAAATTGCACAGAAAATATGCACACGCCTAAAAACTATGCGATTCATCGTTTTTTTACCCTAAACACTCCGTAGCAAATCAGAATTTCTTTTATCAAAATCATTTGGTTAATCAAGTTATACCAAATGGCATATTTCCTGCTGACACATGACATCCGAATGCAGGTTGCGCTTGCGAACATTGACCGTTAGACAAGGATCGCTAGTGTGCTTACGCATTCATTCGTAACCCCCTCACGTTTTAGAGGAATATCATGAAAAAAATTGAAGCTATCATTAAGCCTTTCAAGCTCGATGAAGTGAAAGAGGCATTGCAGGAAGTCGGATTGCAGGGCATCACCGTCATCGAAGCGAAAGGATTTGGCCGCCAGAAAGGCCACACCGAGCTGTATCGCGGCGCCGAATATGTGGTCGATTTTCTGCCCAAGGTCAAAATTGAAATCGTGGTGGAAGATACGATGGTCGAACGCACGGTGGAAGCGATTACCAACGCGGCGCGCACCGGCCGCATCGGGGATGGCAAAATTTTCATCTATCCGGTCGAGGAAGCCATCCGCATCCGCACGGGCGAAAAGGGCAGCTCCGCGATCTGATTTACGTTCGCATACGCAAAACGAATGTGCGTGACCCAGCATGGGGTCAGGTACGGGTTTTGAGTCTTTTGAACAACAGGACAAACATCACAACAGACGATCCAGACAAGGAAGGAACACTATGACGACGAAGACCCCTGAAGATGTACTCAAGATGGTAAAGGACAACGATATCCAGTTTGTGGATTTCCGCTTCACCGACCCGCGCGGCAAATGGCAGCACACCGCGTACTCGGCCAAGAAGGTGGACAAAGCCAGTTTTGAAGACGGTATCATGTTCGACGGTTCCTCGATTGCCGGATGGAAATCCATCAACGAGTCCGACATGATCTTAAAGCCCGATGCGACGACGGCATTCATTGACCCGTTCGCTGCGCAGCCAACCGCAATCGTGTTCTGCGACGTGATCGAACCTTCGACCGGCCAGCCGTACGGGCGCGATCCACGCTCCACCGCCAAGCGCGCGGAAGCCTATCTCAACTTTACGGGTATTGGTGATACCGCCTATTTCGGCCCTGAACTGGAATTCTTCGTGTTTGACGATGTGCGCTTCAAACAGGGAATGAATGAAGGCTATTATCATCTCGATTCCGAAGAAGCGCCGGACAATTCCGGTCGCGCCTATGAAGCAGGCAACATGGGTCACCGCCCAGGTGTGAAAGGCGGCTATTTCCCCGTGCAGCCTGTGGATTCCCTGTCCGATATGCGCGCCGAAATGATCACTACGCTCAATCAGGTGGGCATGACCGCCGTACTGCATCACCACGAGGTTGCGCCCGCACAGTGCGAGTTAGGGTTCGATTTCTCGACCATGACCTACACCGCCGATAACGTGCAGAAATATAAATATGTGGTGCACAATGTTGCGCATTCCTATGGCAAGAGTGCGACGTTTATGCCCAAGCCCATCAAGGGCGATAACGGTTCGGGTATGCACACCCACCAGTCGTTGTGGAAAGGTGGCAAGCCGCTCTTTGCTGGCAATGGTTACGCCGATCTGTCCGAAACCTGCCTGTATTATATTGGTGGTATTATCAAGCACGCGAAAGCCATCAACGCGTTCACGAACCCCTCGACCAACAGCTACAAGCGCCTGATCCCGGGCTTTGAAGCGCCGGTGCTGCTCGCCTATTCGGCGCGCAACCGCTCGGCTTCGATCCGCATCCCGTATGTGGCCTCGCCGAAAGGCAAACGCATCGAGGTGCGCTTCCCGGATCCGACCGCCAATCCGTATCTTGCCTTTGCGGCGATGATGATGGCGGGTCTGGACGGTATCCAGAATAAAATTCATCCTGGCGATGCGATGGATAAGAACCTCTACGATCTGCCGCCAGAAGAACTCAAGGGCGTTCCGACCGTGTGCGGTTCTCTGCGCGAAGCGCTCGCGAGCCTGGATAAGGATCGCGAGTTCCTCAAGAAAGGCGATGTATTCTCCGACGACCTGATTGATTCCTATATGGAACTCAAGATGGAAGAGCTCTACAAGTGGGAACATACCCCCGCGCCGATCGAGTTCCAGATGTATTACAGCGTCTAACAACTCGGACGATCCAAAGAAAAAAGGGAGGCTTGATGCCTCCCTTTTTTTGCACTGAAGATTGGAGGAAAGAATGCTTTGCAGGTTGTCATGCTGAACTTGTTTCAGCATCCATCCATACATGTGTTTCGGTCTTTTGATCTATGGATCCTGAAACGAGTTCAGGATGACGGAGATTACACTCCGGCCTCCCTTTTTTATTGATGACTATTGCAGTCAATCTAGGGCGTGTCATCCGTTACGCTAAGACG
>CAZFOM010000124.1:2105-6004 GCA_964520155.1 uncultured Rickettsiales bacterium | reverse complement strand
AAGGACAGCCCTCGATTCAAGAAAAGCAGTAAATGCGTGAGCAAAGCATCAGCGAGATTCTGGATGAGTTTATCTCGCAACCGCATGGCGCCGAGCTGACGCTGGCTGAGATTCTCTCGCGCCTGGGGGATCGTGCTTACGGGCTTGCCATCCTGCTATTCGCGTTGCCTAACACCATACCGGTTGGGATCCCGGGTATTTCTTCGATCTGCGCAGTGCCGCTTATGCTGTTTGCGCTGCAGCTCATGATCGGGCGTCAGCGATTATGGCTGCCGCGCTGGCTTGCCTCGCGTTCCGTTCCGACCGAATCCTTTAATTCGATGATCCGCAACGCGTTGCCGCGTTTGCGAAAGATTGAGCGTTATATCAAGCCGCGGATGGAGCATTTTACGACCGACTGGATGGAAAAAAAAGTCGGATTGATGGTGTTTATTCTTTCCGCCATCATTTTTCTGCCCATCCCGCTGGGCAATTTTATTCCCGCCATCTGCATGTGTATCATGGCGATGGGATTGCTCAGTAAAGACGGTGGTTTCGTCATTGTCGGCATCGTGGCGGGCATACTCACCGCGTTTGGCATGTCGTTTGTGGTGATTGCGTTTTTCCAGCATGTCGTGTTTGAGGCTATCCACTGGGTCGGCGCACAATTTTAAGGCGCTGGCGTTTTAGGACGAAACGCACACACATCTGCAACCATGCAGCGGTAGCATTCCGGTTTTCTTGCTTTACACACATAGCGTCCGTGCAAGATCAACCAGTGATGTGCATGAAGTTTCCAATGTTCGGGAATAGAGTTTTCTAATTGCTGTTCGGTTTGCAGCACATTCTTTGCTTTGGTAAGGCCAATGCGATTACTCACACGAAATACATGCGTATCAACCGCGATCGTATGATGTCCACGCGCGCAGTTCAGCCATACATTCGCCGTCTTGCGACCGACACCTGGTAAACTTTGCAATGCGTCGCGATCTTCAGGAATTTTGCCGCCATAATCGCGCAAAATCTTCTCGCTCAGGGCGATGATGTTTTTTGCCTTGCCATTAAACAATCCGATCGTTTTGATATAGGATTTGAGTGTTGTCTCACCCAGCGCCGCCATTTTCTTCGGTGTATCTGCTGCTTTGAAAAGCGCTGGGGTTGCTTTATTCACACCGGCGTCCGTCGCCTGCGCGGATAACACGATCGCCACCAGCAATGTAAATTCATTCGTGTAGTACAGCTCCGTTTTGGGGCTAGGTTCGATTGTGGAAAGAAGCGCAAATACTGCTTCCGCGCGCGCGCCTCTATTCATGTTAGAACCGCACCCGTTCCTGATGATCAGGGGCGTTCTTGGCATGTTGAGCGTGAACCGCATCCAGTATCTTTTTTTGCCACGCACCTACTTTCACGGTAACTTTCTCCTCTTCGTGTGTAGATGCAAGTGCGCGCGATGAGTATTTACTCTCCTTCGTTACATCCTCACCGATCCAATCGGGTAATTGAATCTGCATATTCGGATTCGACAATTCGATTTCGGCGGTGACCAGACCTTTGATCGGATCATCCGTGAACACATCAATTTCCCAGCGGTGTTTCTGATCTCCATAGGGAACATAAAAACGGTGCTTCTCAATGACTCTATCACAAAAAAAGGCAAGCAGCGATTCCGCCTTGTGGGAATCGGATATGGGTACTTCGATTTCTTTACGCACGATCGTATCATGCTGGTACGTTCGCGGAGTTTTCATCGCGATTTTTGCGCCATATTTATCCAGGCGGATGCGTAACGTATCATCTTCGCTCAACAACAGTGGAATGGTATCTTCGCCTTTGATACGCGGATTTCTTTTTTTTATCTTTTTTACGCTGCGAAACACTTCAAGTAGGTGCGTTGCCGTCTGGGCATCGAGAGGAATCGTCATCGGTTCGGGTTTTTTGATTTTGCCTTCTATCCAACTGGCGTCCTGTGTCAGTTTCAAAAAACAGCCCGACGCATTTTGCACCACAGACACCTTTGTCTGGCTCGGCGGAATATACCCCTGAATGATGTGGGTATCGTCAACGACATGTTGCTTCCAGCCATCCCCGATGACCAGATATTTGCGTTCATTTTCGGTAATCGACGCAGCGTTTCCCATCCGCTTGATCTTACCTTGGATTCGTTAAAAAGTGATTGATGTGGTGGAGCATGGCTCAAAGCGCCAGATTCTAGCGGGCGGGAAGTTACGCCAGACACGTTTCCGAGGTTCGCCTTTGATGGCAAGTTCGCGCATATGTTCTTTCGGAATAGGCGAAAGCAAGCCATAGGTGAATTGCGTAAAATACCCGTCAGCGGGTAATACCTTAAACACTTGCTCAAGGATAGCTTTACGCACGGATGGCGGCATCGAAAGCAGTGGCAGACTAGAGATAATGCCAGACACCGGATGAATACCATGATGCGATAACAGCGACTTAAGATTCATCGCATCACCACGCAACACAATCGCCTTGGGAAAACGTCTGAGCAGCAGCTTATAGAGATTCTCGTCGCGCTCAACAATCACGAGTTGCGACGGCTCCATCCCCATCTCAAGCAAGGCTTCGGTCACAATGCCCGTACCGCCACCGAGTTCAACGACAAACCCCTCGCGGTGCGGATCGATTTCGGCGGCAAATTCGCGCGCAAGCGTTTTGCTGCTGGGTACCACCGCGCCCACTTTGAACGGATTTTTCATGAAGGTGGAAAGAAATAACCGCTGGTCTTTTTTGAGCATATGTTTGTTCTTTTTTTGCCTCGGCATACTAGGATATTTTTATCGCAGACGCCAGTGCCAGATCGACTGTTTCACGTGAAACATCTCTATTGTTTCTCAGGTGGTTAACCCTTCCTGTTGCATCTAAAGTGAGATAGAATGGGGGTTTTTCATGACACGATGGTAATTTCGGCGAATGATACCGGTTAGGAAACCCGTGTAGTATGACTTCATATGGAGGTGCCTATGCGCAGGATGATCGTATTTTTACTGCTCTTACTACCGGTGACAACACACGCGCATGACCCGTGGCATAGAGGCTGGGATGATGGCTATCATACACATCACAACCCGCACCGCGGCTGGAACAGAGTGGTACGCGAACCGCAGGTGCATTTCCGTGGGAATGATCATGTGGTGATCGAGATTCCAAGTCATTGGACGCAAGGCAGAAACCCGCAGCGTTTTTTCCGGCAAAAGCGCCTATGCAACAAATCACGCTTTTTGTATAATAAATCACCGGTGACCTATGCACCAGCGAAGTCATATCGTCGAGTTTATAGGATAGATGATTAAAATAGATGAATAGTTTAATGAGCAGCCAGCTCGAGGAGGCTTTATGAATAGATTTCGTGTTCCTGCTTTGCTTGCGCTTTGCGCTGTTGTGATGATTCCCGCGGTTGCACTTGCAAATGATGCGGGATCCAACCCTAAAGACGGTGCGCTTCGCATTGACGTTACGACCGTTGATGCAAGTGGCAACCCGATTCCGGGCGCAACCATACGATCGGAAAGCGGTCATGACTATGCTAAACCGATACGACCCAGAATCGAGCCGCTTGGTGTGCAGCCCCCTGGTACCGAAGAGCGCAATAACCGCAAGACCCCGAGATCGTTCGGGAGCAGCAAACCCAACATTGGAGCAGCAGGCAGATCTACTATTTCCAATTCGGCAAAACCTGGTAACAGCACGCAAAATAGAAAAATCATGAGCAGCAGCGATTTCAGAAATAGGCAGCGCAATTCCAATCAGCAACAGCCTGCATCGGGGCGGCAGTAGGCTTTAATGCGCTGATCGGTTATCGTCATCGCGAGGCCGTAAGGCCGTGGCGATCCAGTGCTGATGTCATCTCGCATTCATTGCGGGGTCTAGTAATTTACAAGGACTGGATGCCGCAATCTGCC
>CAZFOM010000124.1:0-2005 GCA_964520155.1 uncultured Rickettsiales bacterium | reverse complement strand
AAATGGAATAGGTTTTTTAGTCTGCGCCAATAGCAAACTCTGGATTGCCGCGCTCCCGTTGGTCGCTCGCAATGACATATGCATGACGTCATTCTCTGTTTGCGCTTGTCACGCCGTAGCTTTTGCGAAGATGGAACACAATATCGTGAATGACGGCTTGTTTTTTACGATGCCTGAGCAGTCGTGTTCACTTGCGCATATTTCTATTTGTAAGGCCACCTGTTGACCGATGCTGGCTAACATGGATACATTCATAAGCGAAGCGCTGATCAATTCCATCACCGTCAAAAGGCCAGGGTGAAACGGTTGGATCATTATAGTCAGATGCCTTCTTGGAAACAAACACACCACTAAAATTATACTGAGAAACAAATTCCTGACCACTAGGAACAGAGACCGCTACTACTTGCCCCTTCTCAATTTGTTCGAGTTCCTCGTACTGATGCACCACATAAAATGGCCCTATTAAGGAAAGGTTGCGAATTTCTTGCGTCGAATATACGGCCAAGGGATCCCCTTGGGAACCTGATGCAATCACTTGCCCGGCTTCCGGTAAATCCTTCGCGTCATACATCTTTTTTACTTGATATATACGGTCACTTTTTTCTAGTTTTCTTTCACTTTCCGGCAAAAGATCCGCGTAACGTATCGCTTTGCGCACATGATACCGTTTAACCTCGGCGTAGGATTTAGGTACAGGTTGATTCAGAACCCCTAGATTAGAGAGATACGTTAAACCAACAGCAACTGCTGTTCTAAATGATTCAGATGCTTCATGTGTTCCCGCTTCAATTCCGCATACGTGTGGAACGTTCCGCGAAAACAGCCCAGCGAGCGATAAACTATTGTTGGGTGTGCCAATCGCTTGATCAATTCCCTCGAGCTTAGACAAGATAGGGGATCCATTCAGCAAGTGCTGTTCAGAATCCATCATGATCGTCCTTAGATTTCCCCGTGCGGTGTGTATATCTAGGGCTGCACTCATTCTATTCGATAGTCTTTCGAGTTCTTTCGTACGGCTCCAATGCGTGCGCTCCATGCCAATACGGCTCTCATAATCCAAAGGAATTCGGTTAGGATCAGCGAATCTCAAGCCTTTTTCATCAACTCCTGCTCGAAAAATATCGCGAGATGCCTGCGATGTATCAGGATTACCTAACCATGCATTGAAATACTGACGCGCAGCATCCGGCGTACCTATCACGAATAAAACTGGCGCATTGATCGCGTTCGTCTCTGCAGCGCATTTGAGCACCGGATATAATGCCAAGCCAGCGGGCTCATTGCCATGTAATTGGGCAATAATTGCAGGAAACTTTGTGTGATCGTCCACCAAAAAACCCTTTGGCACAATCAGTTCACACCCATAAATGGGGTTACCGTCTGGCTCGGGCACATAACTGCACTGTGCGAGTTTATAAAATATCTCACTAAGTTCAGTTATACTCCAGTCTCGGCTGAGCATATCGCTTAGCGACCCGTTGTATGCCTGAAATGTCCCATCAGTACGCACAATGAAAAACTTTCAGATGATTACTCAGCTATCTGACACATTTTTGTAGCTATTTCCATAGGAACACTATGAACGCATCGTCGTTTATTCATGCTCTGGCACGACGAAATTGCAAATAAAAATGCTTCGTTCCCCGCCTTCCTCCTACGCCAAGGCTTCGGAGGACAAGTCGCGGGGATCGGTAATGCTTGGGTCCTCGGGTCAAGCCCGAGGACGACGAAATCGCAAATAAAAAAGCCTAAGAAATTTTATTTTCTTAGGCTTTTTTGCGATTCCAGTCGCTTTATAAGGTCTGGCAGCGATCTACTCTCCCATGACTTAAGCCATAGTACCATTGACGCGGCATTGTTTCACGGTCGTGTTCGAGATGGGAACGGGTGGGACCAATGCGCTATAACCACCAGACCGTATAAAACGGCTGCTTGGTAGTTGATGGTTGATGGTTGATGGTTAATGGACATCGCCATCAACTATCAACCATTCACCATCAAC
>CAZFOM010000123.1:2829-6047 GCA_964520155.1 uncultured Rickettsiales bacterium | reverse complement strand
ATGCTCGATCAGTTTTTCCGTGCCACGATGCAGCAAGCCAATGTGCGGATCCGCACGCTCCACCACCTCGCCGTCCATCTCGAGCACCAGCCGCAGAACACCGTGTGCGGCAGGATGTTGCGGGCCAAAGTTGAGAGTCAGATTCTTAAGACTGACTTCCTGTGTCATTTGTTTACTCTCACCGAATTCCAGAATGCTTCTGGATCACTCTTTTTCTCAAGGTCTTTTACAAAAGCCGCGGATAAATACAAGGCATTCGTATCATCCAGCAGCACCGCCGCACGCACCCGCAGATCAGCCGTTTTCTTCGTGTTCCCCACTAATGAAAAAGTGATGGCCTTACGGTTGCCAATCTGCGTGGGTTTTTCATCCTTGAGGTCAAATTCTTTCATATCACCCATATCCGCTTCGCGTACCATATCACGAAACTGCCTGAGGAAATAATAGATATCCTCATCCGTGGCATCTTCCAACCCCTCAAGCTGCTGATAGGCGTGATACACCGCAGAATAGGTCAATCCCGACTGATTGCACTGCATATTGGCAGTGAAGGCAGCGTATTCATAAAAGAATGTACTGGTATCGTCGATTTTCCCTCTACAGGGAAAATGGATAGATATTTTTTCGTTCGGAAACATATATTCTTTTGTCTCCGTGTTATCTTGCGCACGCACCTGAGAGGACAACACCAGAAGAGCAATACAGGCCACCTGCCACACGCACATATCAGACCTCTATATCGTCAAGAAAGCGGTGCATGATGTATATATCCGTAAGCCCCAGCGTCGCATGACGAAAGCCTTTGGGTACCGTGCCGATAATGGAAAAACCCATTCGCTTCCACAACTCTACGGCATCCGTATTGGTACTGACCACAAAATTGAATTGGATCGCCAGGAATTTCTGCCGTTTTGCTTCTTTGAGAGAATGTTCGCACATAGCGCTTGCTATACCGCGCCCGCGATATTCCTTGCGCACCATATAGCCCGCATTGGCCACATGATCGCCAAACCCTGCCTTATTCTTACGCAGAGAGTAGCTACCCACCACCACATCTCCATCCTTTACCACAAACCCTTGCGCACCATTACGCACCCACAGATTCATGGCTTCATCAAACGTCGTGTGAGGGTAATAGCTGTAAGTATCACCGTGGCTCACCACTTCATGAAAAATTTCCCAGATACCCTGCCAGTCGCGCTGGCTGGCGGGTTCCACTTTCCATGTTTTTCTGCCGAAGTCAGGCTTTAGCTTTTTCATCACCAGGGAGTACATAGTCCGTTCCTTCCCAGGGACTTAAGAAATCGAAATTCCTGAAGGCCTGATTGAGTTTTACAGGTTCATACACGACGCGCTTTTGCTCGGGATCATAGCGAAGCTCAACATAACCCGTCAGCGGGAAGTCCTTTCGCAGCGGATGCCCGTCGAAACCATAATCAGTAAGAATACGGCGCAGATCTGGGTTGCCCGAGAACACCACACCATACATATCCCACACCTCACGTTCGAACCATCCGGCAGAGGAATACACCCCCGCCACGGATGGCACCGACATATCCTCCGCCACACGCACCTTCACACGCACACGGCGATTGTGTGTGAGACTCAATAGATTATAGACCACCTCAAACCGCGCCTCCCGCTCTGGGTAATCCACACCACAAATATCCATGAGCTGCTGGCACGCGATCGCGGCATCATCGCGCAGCACCGCCAGCACCGAAACCAGATGCTCCGGTGAGGTGATCAATGCGTATTCGCCGTTTGCAATTTCACTGCCAAGCAGTTTGGAGCCTAACGCAGACTCGATTGCCTGAGCATAAGCATACAGAGGATCCGACATCACAATGACATTCGCCTCATTACATGCGCGAAATGGCGCCTGCATCGAATCCGGCCGCTTTCACCGTATCCGTGATCGCCGCATCATCGAGGGTCTTGCCGTCATGAAAATCAATCGTCAGCTCGCGCTTTTCCACATCGAGCGACACGGATTTCACTGCTTCTTGTTTGCCGAAGCTCTGCTTGAGCGCATCCGCACACATTTCACAATGCGCGGCCGGAACCGAAACCACGGCACCTGCGGCTATTGCGGCATTCGACAATGCAATCAATGCGGCCGTCAGTAAAAACTTTTTCATACTCTCACTCCTTTATAAAATGAATCATTTAGCGTCTAAACGTTCCTGTGCGGTGAATTTTCTTCTGTAGTTGCAGAATACCGTACATCAATGCTTCAGCGGTCGGCGGGCAGCCTGGCACATAGACATCCACCGGCACGATACGATCACACCCGCGCACCACCGAATAAGAATAATGATAATAACCGCCGCCATTGGCGCAGCTTCCCATCGAAATCACCCAGCGGGGCTCGGCCATCTGGTCATAGACCTTACGCAGCGCTGGCGCCATTTTGTTGCAGAGTGTGCCCGCCACAATCATCACATCGGATTGACGTGGGCTGGGACGGAACACCATACCTAGCCGATCCATATCGTAGCGCGAAGCAGCCGCCTGCATCATCTCCACGGCGCAACAAGCCAGACCAAACGTCATCGGCCATAGCGATCCGGTGCGCGCCCAGTTCACGAGCTTGTCGAGGGACGCAACGACAAAGCCTTTGTCGTTGAACTCTTCCATTACGTTGGCAAGGAGAGCGTCCTGGTTGGTGGCTAGTGATTGGTGGTGAGTGGTTGGTGATTGCATTGTTAAACCTTTTTACCGTTAGCTTCCAGCTATCAGCTTTCAGCTTCATAACTTCATCGTAGTAAGCTGGCAGCTGAAAGCCGACAGCTGAAACCTATCATTCCCATTCGAGCGCGCCTTTCTTCCATTCATAAATGAATCCTATCGTCAGCACGAACAGAAACACCATCATAGACCAGAAGCCAAATAACCCGATGTCCCCAAGCGATACAGCCCAGGGGAATAAAAACGCCACTTCCAGATCGAAGATGATAAAGAGGATTGCGACCAGATAAAAGCGAACATCGAATTTTCCGCGCGCGTCCCCAAACGCCTCGAATCCGCACTCATACGCCGACAGTTTCTCATTATCGGGTTTGCGCGGCGCGAGCACCACGGGCAACGCCACCATCACGAGCGAGAGGACGACGGCGATCACCAAAAACACGAGAATCGGGAGATAGGAAGTGGCTATTTCCATGACAGATGAAGCGCTTAGATACAGTTTGTATAAGTATTTGCGCAATGGATGT
>CAZFOM010000123.1:2047-2819 GCA_964520155.1 uncultured Rickettsiales bacterium | reverse complement strand
GGATGTACCCCCAAATTCTCAAACATTCAAGTATTTGAGTGGGGTGAGAAAAGAAAATTGAGGGTAGTAGGTGCTGCTGGAGATGTGTTATCGTCGAGGCGCTTGATTCCCGAACAGATTTTTCTTCTCTGCCTTTTTTCTCTCAAATTCAGCGCTAAGCGCAGCAAATTCCTGACGCGAATCCTCACCGAGCAGTTTGCGCTGCGCTAAGGCCGTGTCGATTTCATACGCGGTTGGCATGTAAATACGACCTTCGGGACGAACACGTTCCGCAAAAGATTGTGTGAGTTGTTCCTTCTCAGAGGAAAGTGGAGGTTCAACACCTGTTGCGACAATAACCGGTTCAGGAGTTTTTTCTTTGCCCCTGTCAGTAGCGCGAGCGCTCTCAGAGGTGGATATAGTAAGATCCGGCGCGATTGTAGGTACAGCCGGTTCAGATTTTATTACATGATTCAGTTGTTCCAGAGCTTTAGCGTACACGGGAATTTTTTTCCAGTGGTCATTTCCTCTCTTGACCAGATGATATGCCTGCTGAAATTCGGAAACTCTTCCAGCAATCCAAGTGTGAACGTTACTTTCCGAGGATCCAAGCATACGAAATACTTCCGATGTATTGCGATAAGTTTGATACATCGTGAAGAATATAGCCTGCTTTTTTGCCGTATCATCATCATCACGGGAATTTTTCAAACTCAAAAATTCTTCTGTTAGAGCGGAGATGAATGGTGATGAAGGCGATGCTGAAGAAAACGGTGCTTGTGAGGTGATAGAT
>CAZFOM010000123.1:0-2037 GCA_964520155.1 uncultured Rickettsiales bacterium | reverse complement strand
CTTCACGTGTAAGGTTCAATGCTCTTTGTGAAAGATCGTTTAGGGCTTTTTTATACTCAGGATTTTGCCTCCAACCCATCAAAGAATTACCAGAATAATTAGGGTCATCACTGGTTTTTTTGAGTTTGCGATATATTGTCTCAGGCGCACCAAGTTCCTGCAACAACTTAGATACCGATGAGTGTGGAGTCTCGCTGGCCAACAAAACCAAGGTTTCTTTAAGTACAGTATCTTCCGGCCTTCTTGACGTCGCAATTTGTTGGTATAAAGCTCTAAGCGTATTCATATTTTTTTGCCACAGCGCATTTTCAGCAAGCGTAGCAGGCGCATCTACCCCCCGTACAACTTCACTAGTAATAACTTCAGGCGGAGCTATAACTGGAGCAGAAGAAGAATCGGCAACGACCGCAGGAACCACCACATCCGAGCGCGCCGCCAACACTTCTTTCGTGAGTCGTAACGCCGTTTCTACATTGTCTGGTACCATGGAAAAAATGCCTTGGTATTTCTTATTTATGGCATCACGCCTTTCTAAATGTCCGTTTTCACGGCTTTCAAGCACCTCAGCAAAATCATGATCGCTTTTCCATATGTCAAAAATTTCCTGACTGATATGCGTTTCAGCAATCGCGTTCTCAAGGCTCTTGCCTGCCGCAAGCAAATATACCTCCAGAAATTTTTTCTGGTATCCTTTTACAATTGTGTCCTTACTCATAGCCATAAACAGCCTCTCCTGTAGTCGGGAGATAGTAACACTGAACGGCATTAACGAAAAGTTTGGAAGTATGAAGATTATGTTACAGGCCAGCGCTTAAGCTGGTAAAATCTGCTTCATTAAAGTTTGCTGCGCGCCCACGCTTTGCCCTTGCCAGCCAGCCTTCCATAGTCGCGGGTAACATAAGATGACGCAGCGCCTTTGCTTTACGGATATTCTCGATACTCGGGCGCAATACCCACGAAAGATGAGGCGGTACATCTTTGAATTCTACAGATTCACTCTGGGATGCCACTTTCTCAGTTGCAGGAATATCTATTGTTCTACTCCTATCTGATGTGTACCCATCTATTTCAACAGGCGTATCTGTAGAAAAAGTGGCAACAGGCTTTTTACTAAACACTTCTCCTCTAATAAGCGCGTGTAAACTCTCTTTCAGATCCGGACTGTTCTCCAACATCTCTCTGAGCTTTCTCAAGGCAGTGTTGTGAATTTGCGAAGCGCGTGATTCGTTTGTGCCTAATTTTTCTCCGCATTCCTTTAGGGTAAGCTCATCAAGGTAGTACAGCTCCATGAGTTTTTTATAGCGTGGTGGTAAGCCATCCGACAATCTCGATAGTATGGCGCCAAGCTGTTGCTTCGCAAGTATGGCATCGGGACGGGCATCCGGCTTATCGGGAAAGTCTGGTGCCGGAAGATCATCGTTTGCTGACGGGCGACTGGAAGCAGAAACAAGCCCCATATTCGCAAGAGTTATGTCCAACTTTCTGAGTTTTTCTGGAGTTATGCCTAGCTTGTTTGCAACTTCCTCTCTGGTTGGAGAACGTTCCAATTCCTTTGCAAGCGCCTCGGTTGCAGCTTCTATTTTTTTGGAGTGACGACGCATGTCACGGCTAGCCCAATCAAGTTCACGCAGATAATCGAATATAGCGCCCCGTACCCTGTGATTTGCATATGTGGAAAACGCTACCTTCTTTTCGGAGTCATATTTTCTCGCTGCATCGATAAGCCCCATCATACCCGCACTTTCCAAATCATCGATTTCAACATGGACGGGTAAGCTCTTGTGCACAGCCACAGCTATTTTTCGACATAGTGGTCGATGCTCAACCACAAGCCTGTCCAATACTTCCTTCTCGCTGGGTGTCTTTTCCATAAAAAATCCCGATTTGTGCGGGCATTATAAAGGATCACCGTCTACAATGATTGTTAAGATTTCGTTACAATACAATAGCCCCACAGATTAACGATAAAGGGCTAAGCCCGTGCTGTCATTCAATAGGTCACGGCAACACGGCCGCTATTGGGGGCTGGGAAATGGC
>CAZFOM010000122.1:0-6315 GCA_964520155.1 uncultured Rickettsiales bacterium | reverse complement strand
TCCTTGCACTCAATGCAAGAAACAAACGCTATGATGCGATTCTCAAAGGGCTGCCGGACGGATTGGATCTGATGATGATCTGCGCGGAAGCGGGACTCAGTCTGTCGGCGTCGCTCGATCGGGTGTCACGCGAACTGAATCTGGCATACCCTGAACTTGCCGAAGAATTGGGACTGACATCCATCGAACTCGGATTTCTTCCCGATCGCAAGAAAGCGCTGCTGAACCTCGCGGAACGCGTGAATATGCAGGAGATCCGCGGTATCGCGAGCGTACTGATTCAGACGGAAAAATACGGCACTCCGATCTCGCAGGCGTTGCGCGTGCTGTCTTCGGAATTCCGCACTCAGCGTATGCTGCGCGCCGAACAGAAAGCTGCCCGTCTTCCTGCCATCATGACAGTACCCATGATTGTGTTTATCTTGCCCACGCTGTTTGTGGTGATTATTTCACCGGCAATCATCAAGCTGCTTGCTACTAACTAGACTGCAGGCATTTACTACTATGCCTTGCTGCAAACGCCGTTTTCTGCGCTTCCTCTCCTCACGTACTTTTACGTTCGCTGCGGCGAGGTTCTCGAAAACGGCGTTTTCGCTTGCGGCCTAGCGTACATGCCCACACGGCTCAGGACGCATATCATCAACTGTCACTTTTCCGTGCTGCAAACGCCGTTTATGGGATGCAGTCGATTACTGAATCAATGGCTTGAGGATGGGAGAGGGCAGTTTGCCGTTATGCAAAAACTCCGTGGGTGCTTCCAGTGATGCGATGCGATCAGATGTCTCGGGTTCGGTCTTTGTACCAGCCGCAGGTTCCAGCGCTGCTTCGGCCAGCGATGGTTCGGCAGGAGAGGGGGCTGATTTTGCATGGCGCGCTGCCAGGGGATCTCGGCTCTCACGCGTAGGAGCGATAAGTGGCTTGGGTTCGGCAGATGCAGTCTCGGTACGCTCGGCAACTTGAGGCGTTGCGGCAGATGCGGGTTTCATTTTTGGGGTGGGAATATCGGAAAATGCGGTTTCTGTCGAAGCCACTTCATCGGAGTCAGGTTTCGCTTTCTCAGGAATCTCTATACGCTCGCTATCGGGTATTTCGTGATGGATGGAAGCAATGTCTCGGCTTATCACGGGTTCGACGGCGGTGCTGTCGGGTGATGCCTTGGTGTGAGCAGATACAACGCTGCGCTTGCTTGCATACTCACGGTAAAACGCCAGATTCTCGCGCGCTTTTTCTTCCGGTAGATCTTTGAGATTATAGGCGAGCGCTTTATCCATATCCCCTTTGAGACCATAAGCGAGCGCCAGATTCTGTCTCAGTCGCGCAGTCGCATCCGGTGCGCTTGCAAGCGGTTCGAGCAGACGAATGGCGTCTTCAAACTTGCCGCTCATGACATAGGAAAGCGCGAGATTATTCTGAATATAGGTGCTTTCGGACGGATCCAGTCGGATGGCCTGCTCATACGCCTGCTGTGCTTCCTCGTAGCGCCCGAGCTGATCGAGCGCGACACCCTTTGTGTTATACAGACGTGGCTCGGTTGGGCTTAGTGTTTCGGCCTGTGCAATGCTTTGCAGCGCTTGTGCAGGGAGTTCCGCATTGACCTGCGCGCGCGCCAGCCGCAACCACAAATCCGCATCGTTTTCCGACAATTTTGCAGCGTCTTTTAGAATATCTGCTGCGAGCTTTGGCCGATTCGTTTGTTCATACAGATTGGCGAGCATGAGATGCGATTCTACCGAATCGTCGGCGTGGCGTATCGCTTCGAGTAACAGCTTCTCTGCGCCTCGTACATCCCCGCCTGCAAGCGTGGCCTGTGCTAGCCGGTTCAGATTGCTCTGCTGCGAAGTCGGAAGATCGCGCGTCGAAGATAAATTTGGAGCTTCCTGCGTCTGGCAGGCGGAAAGCGCCGTTGCCATCACGATAACCATTCCGGTGCGCCATATAGACATAATACTATTTCTCCCTGATTTTGGGAGAAATCTTACTTGCTTATGCGCAGGTTGGCAAGCGAGTCGCCGATGGTACGAAATACGGTGCGAAGATCGGGAGAACTCGAACCAGATACCTGACTTTCCGCATCGAAATAGTATTCCGGCCGCGTGGCGCAGTTACGAAACAGGGTACGGGCATTGTTGTGCGCCGTGCTGTTTCCCAACTGGAATGTGATCGTGTAAATTGTGATATTGTTCGCCTTGACCATATTGCATAGTGTGGTCATGCGCGCATTGAGGTTGGTGATACCCTGCGATTGGCTGGTCGTGCTGACCGGTGCGCGCAAATCATCAAGACGTCCATAAGCGGTGTAGTCCGAAAAAGTCGGATCCGTGTTGGTACCGAGAATCGTATCCTGCCCGTCGAAAAACTCGTTCACCCCATCCGTCATGAGCACAATCACTTTTTCCATGAGCGGCGTATTATAGTCGAGTGGCAGACGATCCTGACCATTGACCTGCTCATGCCCCCACATCCCACGCCACCGTGGTGACATTAGACGCCAACCCCACGCCAGTCCAATCGTCGAGGTAGTCCCACCGCGTCGCCAGTGTTGGAGCCCGTTAATTGCTGTTTGAATGGTGGCTTTATACGATGTAAAGGGCTGAATCGGTTGCCCGCAGGCGACATTGGGGCCGCGCGCCTGCTCGTTGCTGTAGTCAAAGTTCTGGTTCAAATTGATGGTGCCGCCGGCTTGAATCCAGTTATTATCGACATCGTTATCCGCCCAGAAATACATCGGCCAGCGCGTGCTCGCATCCGTAGCGCTTGGTGGGGTATCGTTGATGTCGAGATTGCTCGTGGTAGAGCGTTCTTCCACACAACCTTTCCATTTTGTCACGCCGGCGGGATACGCAGCGGGGTAAAGGGATAAGTCGTAATTCACCAGCCAGCCAGTATTGTGATTACCCACATTGACCGATGCCACATACGGCACCATCCCGATCCAGAAATTACTAAGACGAGTGTTATTGCCAAACAGGGCATCCACCAGATCGTTCGCGGCGTTACGCAGGGAGGTCATTTTACTACCCGCCATCGAACCCGTGATATCGAGCACCATGACCACTTCCATGCCTTTGCTGGCGCGGGTGATTTCCGTATCTGCCCGTACTGTCACGGAAGTCTTTCCAAAATAGCGCATGAACACCGTTGGCATGGTTGCCTGCGCGGATAGGGTGATCAGTGTCCTGTCAACATTCGGCGTGGCGACGATACTGTCAACGGTTGCATTAAACTGACTGGCTTTGAAATTAGCATTAAAAAATTTGGTGGCTTCGGTTTGTATATCGGCGGTGCTGGCGGTCGCTCCTGCGGCTAGCCCTGCCGCATCGAGAGAAGACGATAACTGAGACTGCAGCATCTGCGCGCGCCCCATGTCGATGGCGCTACCGGCAGCACCCATGAATGCCATGATGCCAAGCCCGAAGATTAACATGGCATTGCCACTCTCGTCTTTCTTCAGGCGTTTACATAACCATAATAGATGTCTCATATAGCCTCCTATGGACAGCTGGAAACATATCCGCTCAGCGCGCCCAGTCGCGGTCGGTAATACGCCACTTTATACAAATTACGCGGGCCGACGATCTGACTGCCAAACATCGGCGTGTAGTTATAAAACGTTTCCGCAATGATAATATCGTCCCCCAGCGCAAGCGTGAAACCGGTTGGCAACGTGGCGCTGGTACCGACTGCGCCGATACGGCTGGTGGCAGTAAGCGTTCCGCCGCCGCAATACTGCCAGCGCACCACGGGTAAGGCCGGAGGGGCAGTTGATTGCACCACCGAAGTGATGATGATTCGCCCGTTGGTATTGAAGCGGTAGGGATCCATCAGATTCTGCGAAGCGCTGAGCAGATCCACCAGATCGGAGGTGACGATGGAGGTCGCCTGCGCCACCACATCGGCCACGGTGCTGGTGGTTTTCTCGAGTTTCTGGTTGATAAGAATGAAGCGGGTCAGCTCTACCCCGCCCATGTAAAACAGCAGCAATAAGGGAAGTGCGAGTGCGAACTCCACCAGCACGCTTCCTGATTCCTCACGCAAGGGTTTCCGCCAGGCGATCATCGCCCCACCTGTATGAAATTATATGGCTCGTTTTTTACGACCATACTTGAGGTAATGGTATACACGCCATTCGTGCCGAAAAACTGTCGCAGAACCGGAGTCGTAATCGGCCAGGGATAGCTCACGCGATATAACACAATCGAACCAGCAGCACCGAGTCCCAGCGCGCCCTGATCCGAATCCCACTGTCCATTACCGTTGACGTCGCTGTATTGTTCGCCGACATCGTAAGTGCTATTGGCGTTCAGATCGGTAAACGGTTCGGGATCACCGATCGCGCCAAAAGAACCGTAGGTTTGTGACGTGATCGTGATACTGCTTATATTGAGAATGGAACCCGCGCGCTGATTGATCACATCGCGAATAAGTTGTTCTCGCGTGGTGCCAGCCGGTTGAAAACCGGTTTTTCCGGTGCGTGAGGAGGAGATCGTTGCACCTTCGAGAATGGCGGAGGTGTACATAATAAGTGAAGTCTCAATAATGCCAAAAATGATCAGCGTGAGCACCGGTGCGATGATCGCAAACTCGACCGCCGCCGTACCCTGCACCTCGCGCCGCATCCCGCGGACGCGCTTCAGCATATGAAAAATCATCGTAGAAACCATAGGGTTGATCCTAGCGCAGATAATTGCGAAAGTCAAAATAATCATCTGATTTTTCTATATATTTAGCTTCATATTTCACCCAAAACTATCTTAAATTGTTTCGATTGACCAAAACCGAAGTCATCTCTTACGGTTGACGCTCCTTATAACCCGCGAAACAATACCCGTATTCATGACGACTGAAACCGGTGCCTGGCTGGGTGTTGCCCGCCGACAAGCGTATGGCTGGCTGCTATCGGCAGAATCTTCCACCCCCGTGGTGGAACTACTGTGCCGTGGCGTTGTGGTGGCTGCTTCACCCTGTCACTATTTCAGTGAATCGCTGCAAGCGATCGGTATCGGCGATGGGCACCATGCGTTCATACTGCCCATACCACCTGACATCGAGGAATCGCAGTTTGCAAACTTACAGGTGCGAAGCCGTCATTCGGGAAAACTGCTTGCACAGCGGATTGTGGCCGAGTCCTTGCTGCAAACAGATTTGTGCGAAGGCCATATTGATTCGGCGAGCCACATGATGCTGCGCGGATGGGCATGGGATCCCAAACGGCCGGACGATCCGGTATCGCTGGATCTCCTGGTGGATGGACAATTTGAACAGCATATTTATTGTGCCGATCCGCGACCGGATTTGCAGTTGCACGGAAAAGGCAATGGTCGGCATGGGTTTCATGCGCCTCTGCCGCTGCGATTGCTCGATAACGAAAATCACGAACTGCGGCTGCGTTTTTCCAACACCTCGCAGGAGTTGGCTGGTTCGCCATTCTGCCTTAAAGGCCATTCGCTCTTACCCTCGCATATCATGACGCAGGGCGTTTCTACTCTCAAACAGACGGTAGAAACCATGCAGGCGTTACTACACACAACGCAGCAACGCACGTTGCTTACCACCGTGTCCCAAAGCGAAGAGAAACAGATGGAATATCTGCGCTGGATTCGTGAGTACGATACGATTACTCCGACGGATCGTACACGCATTCAAAGCCGCATACAGCAGATGCGCACCCCACCCAGAATTTCGGTGGTGATGCCGGTGTATAATACGTCCGAACCGTTTTTGAGGGCGGCCATCGATTCGGTCATCGGGCAGCTCTACCCGCACTGGGAATTATGTATTGCCGATGATGCTTCGACGGAACCATACATCCAAGAATTGCTCACGGAATACGCAAAGAAGGATGCGCGCATCAAAGTCACGCATCGCGCCAGAAACGGGCATATCTCTGACGCGACCAATTCCGCACTGGAACTTGCAACCGGTGACTATATCGCATTTTTTGATCACGATGACATGCTGCGCGAACACGCGCTGTTTGTGATGGCCGAAGCGATTACCCGAACGGATGCGGATATACTCTATAGCGACGAGGATAAGATCGACGAACAGGGCGTGCGGTTTGAACCGCACTTCAAGCCGGACTGGAACTACCATTACCTGCTTGCGCTCAACTATATCTGCCATCTGACTGTGGTGCGCCGCAGTCTGATCGAACGGGAGAAGGGACTCCAGAGTGCCTATAATGGTGCGCAGGATCATGATCTGTTGCTGCGGTTGCTTGCACATCGCCCGAGCATTTATCATGTACCCCATATTCTTTATCACTAGCGCGCTGCGCCCCAGTCCACCGCGCTGGACGGCGGTGCCAAAGACTAT
>CAZFOM010000121.1:0-6321 GCA_964520155.1 uncultured Rickettsiales bacterium | reverse complement strand
CCATCTCCAGATTGGGAGGCTTTTTGATTTCTTTCGTTAAGCGGCGAAGATCCTGATCGGAAATATGGCGACGGTCTTCACGCAGATGCGCCGTTATCCCATCCGCCCCCGCCTTGACCGCGAGTTTCGCCGCCCGCACCGGATCCGGATGCACCCCACCACGCGCATTGCGGATCGTTGCTACATGGTCAATGTTTACGCCCAGACGGAGTTTACGCATATTCTAGATTGTACGCGACGATGAAGTCTTGTTCATTGGATGAGAACAACATTGAATCAATATGTCTAGAAATTCGTTCAAACTATCCGGAAACGCCAAACGATTATCGTCACTTATGCCATTCAACACAACTTGCTTTCCATCTTTCAGAAATAGCAATTCTACAAGAGCATCTTGAACTAATCTGACTGAAATATCTATATTACCAACACTTAATATACCCAATTTTACACCGGGTTCATGTGGCTTATCTGTCAAAGTAAGTAATTCCTCAAGCATTGGAGGAGGCGATTCATTTTCAACTCTTCTTTTTAATGCCCTTAGTTCAGATTGTGTAAAAGTTTTTACGACCATATTTGACTCCTATATTACTACCCATGAAACCGCTCGATGGATTGCACAACATCCTTCGCTTTCAGGTTCGCGATGATGTTGTTGAGATGTTTTAAGTCTTTTACTTCAATATCGAGAATGATCTCGAAAAAGTCGGACGAGCGGTTCAGGATTTTGATATTGTTGATGTTACCTAAGTCCTTGGCAATGGAGTTGGTGACGGTCGCAAGACCGCCAGTTTCGTGCGATACGCTGGCCTTCACCCGCCCCACATGTTTCACCTCGCCACCGCCTGCTACGTCCCATGCCACTTCCATCCAGCGCTCCGGCGTGTCAGAGAAATTTTCAAGCGTTTCGCAATCGGTCGTATGAATGGTGATACCCTTGCCGGTGGTCACGATGCCCACGATTTTATCGCCCGGGATCGGGTGGCAGCATCCGGCGAAGTGAATCGCCATGCCCGGGATGAGTCCTTTGATCGGAATCGGATTTGATTTGGCTTTTTTCTTGGTGAATTTATCCAGAATCGAGCCGTTGCTTTTCTTGCTGGTTTCCTCTGTTTTCTTGCGTTTATCGGGGAATACGGCCTCAAACACCTGCGAGCGGTTGATAATTCCCTCGCCCACTTCCGCAATTAAATCCTCAACCAGCTTTTTGTTAAAGATATGCAGAATCGGCTGGAGAAGTTTTTCATCGAATTCCTCGTTCTCATTCTTGAATGTCTTTGTGAGAATGGCTTTGCCAAGGTTGATATATTCGGTGCGTTGCTGCGTGCGAACGAATTTACGAATCTCCGCGCGTGCTTTTCCGGTGACGACAAACCGCTCCCATGCGGGTGAAGGTGTTTGTGCCTTAGATGTGATGATTTCCACCTGATCACCGTTCTTTAATTGCACTCGCAGCGGTACGATACGACTGTTCACTTTGGCACCCACGCAGGTATCACCTACGCCCGAGTGTACGGCATACGCAAAATCCACCGGCGTCGCACCGCGGGGCAATGCAATCACGTCGCCTTTTGGTGTGAAACAGAATACCTGATCGTGATACATTTCGAGTTTGGTATTTTCGAGAAACTCCTCTGGCCCTGCCGAGCGTTCGAGAATATCCAGCAGCTCACGCACCCAGCGGAACTGCTTGCCATCCGTGCCCAGCCCGCGCTGTTGTTTATACGTCCAATGTGCTGCTAAACCATACTCCGCTTCATCGTGCATATTCTCGGTGCGGATCTGCACCTCAATACGTTGCTGCGCGGGGCCGATCACCGAGGTATGGATCGAGCGATAGCCATTGATTTTCGGCGTGCTGATGTAATCTTTGAACTGCCCGGGAATCGTGTGATACTGAGAATGAACGATGCCAAGCGCCTGATAGCATTCCGCCACCGAATCCACCATGATGCGAAACGCAACAATGTCGGATAGTTGTTCAAAACTCATGTTCTTGGTTTCCATCTTCTTCCAGATGGAATAGGGTTTTTTTTCACGCCCTTGCACTTTGGCATTGGGCAGGCCGTTTTCGTGCAACACAGTTTCGATCTGGCGAACGGTTTTATCCACCGCCGCTTTGCCTTGCTCACGCAGGAAATTCAAGCGATTGATAATGCCTTCACGCGCCTCAGGAAACAGTTCCTTAAACGAGAGATCCTGTAATTCGTCCTTGAGGCGCCGCATCCCTATACGCTCCGCAAGCGGCGCATAGATCTCCAACGTCTCATGCGCAATACGCGCCCGTTTATCTGGATTCTTGATGTGTTCGAGCGTCTGCATGTTGTGCAGGCGATCAGCGAGTTTAACGAGCAGAACCCGAATATCTTCTGAGAGCGCTACCAGCAGTTTGCGGAAATTTTCCGCCTGCTTGGCGTTTTCCGATTTGGTTTCGATGCGGGACAGTTTAGTGACACCGTCCACAAGTCCTTTAATCTCACCGCCGAAATGTTTCTCAATATCCTCAAGCGTTGCGAGCGTATCCTCAACCGTATCGTGGAGCAGTGCCGTGGCAATGGTAGCCGTATCCAGCTTCATATCCGTCAGGATATTGGCCACTTCGAGCGGATGAACGAAATATGGGTCTCCGGAAGCACGTTTTTGAGTGCCGTGCATCTTCATTGAATACACATAGGCACGGTTGATGATGTCCTCATCCGCCGTCGGATCGTAGGCCTTGACTTTTTCAACCAGTTCGAACTGGCGAATCATAGGATTTCCTTACACAACATCATGTAAGGATGATAATATAGTTCTATCGAAATTCCAATAGGTTGTTAGAGGAATTAGTCCTCAACTTCAACATTCTCATCAGCAAAGGAAAGGCCGTTTTTGGTCACTTCCTGCTCATCCGATATGTGCTGCGAAGCATCCGCAAACGCTTCTTCTACCGTGCTATTGCCGTCTCCCTGCTGGAAACGCGCTGCCTGACGCTCAAGCCGCTCTACCAGCCCGCGTTTGCAGTACCCCTGGATCATATCCTCGGAAATCTGCCCGAGGTCAATGGTTCGATCAGCTATTTCACGCAGCGCCACCACGGCGTCCTTGTCGTTATCACGGTCAATGGTTAGCGGCGTGCCCGAAGAAATCTGCTTGGCGCGCTGCGCGGCCATGATCACCAGCTCAAAGCGGTTGGGAACGTTTAGAATGCAATCTTCGACGGTTACGCGTGCCATGGGGAAAACTCCTCAAAAATCCTATAAAAAGAGTTGGCAAACTAACGATTTTGTGCGTATTTGCAACCATAAAAAGCACTTTCAGTCAGGAACCCATGAGCACGGTCGTGAATCTGCCGCAGCCGAATGATAAAAAACTCCCTAAACCGGACTGGATAAAGGTCAAAGCACCGGTTTCCAAGGAGTATCAGAATACCCGCGACATCATCCATAAGCTCAAACTCAATACGGTGTGTGAGGAAGCCGCCTGCCCGAACATCGGCGAGTGCTGGAGCCAGAAACACGCCACCGTCATGATTATGGGCGATACCTGCACCCGCGCCTGCGCGTTCTGTAATGTTAAAACCGGCGTACCTGGCGCGCTCAACCCACACGAACCGGATAATCTCGCCCAGGCCATCCGTGAGCTGGGGCTGCATCATGTCGTCATCACCTCGGTAGATCGTGACGATCTGGACGATGGCGGCGCCGGACATTTCGCCCAATGCATCACGAAACTCAAACAGCATGCACCGAATACAACGGTAGAGATCCTGACACCCGATTTTCTGCGCAAAGACGGCGCGATTGCAACCGTCGTAAAGGCGCGACCCGATGTGTATAATCACAATATCGAAACCGTACCGAGGCTATATAAAACGATCCGCCCGGGCGCACGGTATTTCCACTCGCTACACCTGCTCAAAACCGTCAAAGAACTCGATCCGATGATCTTTACCAAATCCGGTCTAATGGTCGGTCTTGGCGAGAGCAAGGATGAGGTGTTGCAGGTCATGGATGATCTGCGCTCAGCCGAAGTGGATTTTATCACGATTGGGCAATATCTCCAGCCCACCCCCGCACACGCAACAGTAGACCGGTTCGTGACGCCAGATGAGTTCGAGTATTACGGACGCATGGCCAAAGCCAAGGGCTTCCTGATGGTTTCCTCCTCGCCGCTCACGCGCTCCTCCTACCACGCCGCCGAAGACTTCGCGCAAATGCGCAAAAATCGGGAAGCGCAATTGAAAGGGTCATGAGGGCACAATGCCTTCCTTTCACGATAGTCAGATTTCACCTTACTCGCCCGAGCAGCTATATAATCTGGTGGTGGATATTGAGAAGTATCCGGAATTTTTGCCGTGGTGTCGTGCTGCGCGGATTATCAAACGCGATGGCAATAAACTAGAAGCCGAGCTGGTGATCAGTTTTAAGAGCATCACAGAAAGCTATGTATCGGAAGTGACGCTCTATCCCATCACACCGGAAAATCCCGAACCGAAAGTCAATGTACATATGATTCGCGGGCCATTTGAATATCTCGAAAATAAATGGAAATTCAGTCCTGAGGATGGCGGTACGCGTATTGATTTTTTGGTGGATTTCCGCTTCCGCTCTAAAATGCTGGAACTGATTGTGGGTAGCTTGTTTGGCAAAGCCGCCTCGAAAATGGCGCAGGCTTTCAAAACTCGGGCGGAAGCGCTTTACGGATAAATTGTCGCAGTAGGCAATTTAACGCTGCGGCCCTGCTTTTGGGAATGAACTTTGCTCCTCAAGGTATTCTGCGATTTTTTTGCGACCACGATGTAATTGAACTCTTACCGTATCCTCGTTGCTACCAAGAGCTTCGGCTATCTCCTCGCAGGATAACCCACCGGCATAAAACAGCTGGAGCGGGCCACGCGAAGATTCTGGTACGCTCGTATGAGTTACAAGTCGTTCAAAATATAAATCAGAGTTGATGCGCTGCTCGAATGGCGCGGGTTCAGGCAGATAGGCTTCTGCGTGAGATATACGACGACGCCTAAGGTCCCGACGCGCGCACCTTATATGGTTAAGAGTAACCGTATCCAACAACCCCTGCGGGTTTGTTATACTGCTGTTTTTTCCGGACAGCCCCTTAAAAGTTGATAAAAATACTGTCTGGCACAGATCTTCCACATCGCTCTCATCCGCACGTGGCACGTTTTCTCTAATTCGCTTCTTTATACGATGGCTGAATTTTTTATACAGGTGGTTAATTACGTCATCAATTTCCATACTCTCATATTTTTTTGCATTATCGCGCGCGATGATGCCAAAGGCTTGCCTCTTTACTTTAGGCATATCGTCAACAGTAAGGTTTTCCGCTTTAGAAGTTAGTGCCCAGGAATGTCCGGCTGCTTTTATGACTCCGGCAACACTTAACAGACGGAGTGCAGAACTACATCTTTGGTGCATTTCGCTTTGTAACATTCCCGACGAGGGAAGCGTGCTAATATAGTATTCAGGATACTTACGCATCTGCATGATCTTACGAGCGACACTATCAAGCTCGGTAGGGCGGCCATCACGCAATAGTTCCCGCAATGCCTCGAGAGCATCCCACATGAGGATGGTGGGGCTGGGAAAATCCGGACGAGATGAATGTATTGGCATAACTCTATACTGTTTTTATTAGCGAATTCAGTACTATAGATGGAAATGCGCAATCACTCATGTGAAGATTATGTTACATAATTAGTATAAATATATCATTTGGTTAGAAACCTTCTCGCATGGCGTTGACTTTGTTTGGCGTTTCTGGTTTGTCACTCGCTCGATTGAGACAGTCCAGCCTTCGCTCTAACGAGTTTCGGCGGACATAAGATCAGTGGCTCAGTGTGTTGCTGAGTAAGTTGAGACAGTCCGGCCTTCGCTCTAACGAGCTTCGGCGGACGTAAGATTTCCTAAGCTCGCAAAGCGAGCGAGGAAATCTAACGGAGAGGTGTCCGAGTGGTTTAAGGAGCACGCCTGGAAAGTGTGTATACGGCAACGTATCGTGGGTTCGAATCCCATCCTCTCCTCCATACTAGAAAAGCCCTATTTGGGCTTTTCTAGTATGGAAGATACACGATGGACGAGAACCCGTGGGTTCGACAATAAGCTTAGCGAACAAAGTGAGCTTAGCGTTTGCAACTTTGAGAGGCGTAGCCGAAACAAAGTAATCCCATCCTCTCCTCCATACAAGATCAGCCTAACTATGGCTGATCTTGTATGGAAATAAGGTTGATGAGAACCCGTGGGTTCGACAAAATGTCAGCAGACATTTTGGAAATCGAGGCAAAGCCGAGATACCCGTAGGGCGCGAAGCCAGTAGGCGAAGCGT
>CAZFOM010000120.1:0-6329 GCA_964520155.1 uncultured Rickettsiales bacterium | reverse complement strand
GAGTGTTTGGGTCATATTATGTGGCAAAAAGACTTGAATACAAGGTAATACCGTATTACATTTGGTTTATGGACATTAGTAAACTTACCTCCAAATACCAAACGACGATTCCTTCCGACGTCCGGCGTTTCCTGAAACTGGATCGAGGCGATGCCGTGCGGTTCATCATCGAAAAGAATCATGTCGTGATTGAGAAAGCAAGTCCGATTGACCTGCAATACACAAAATTTACACAAGCGACACTCGATGAGTGGCACTCTAAAGAAGACGATGAAGCCTTCAGAGATTTATGAAGCGCACGATGTCGTCGTGATCCCGTTTCCGTTCACCGATAATATCGCGAAATCCAAGCGCCGCCCCGCCGTGGTAGTATCTTCGGCACGATTTCATTCACACACAGGACAACTGACCTGCGCGATGATTACCTCGACAAACGCTCCATGGCCGCTCGACGTTGCGATTCGTGACCTAGAAAAAGCCGGACTACCCAAGCCCTGCTTTATCCGCATGAAATTATTTACGCTGGATGTGCGATTTGTTTTGCGTAAAGCCGGAACACTCAGTACACGCGATGGAAAATCCCTACAGAAATCTCTGCATAGTTTGCTACGATTATCATGAATACGGCTCCCCTCACAGGCCCATCCCGCAAGCCCCTATCAGGGCAAGCGAAACATCTCATCGTACTGCTGCACGGTTTGGGTGCGGATGGTAACGACCTGTTTGGCTTAGCGCCAGAGTTTGCCGAACATTTTCCCGATGCCCATTTTGTATCACCCAACGCACCCTTCCCCTGCGATATGGCACCTTACGGCTATCAGTGGTTCAGTATGCTCGATCGCAATCCCAACAAACTCTACGCGGGTATTCTTGAAGCCGCGCCGATTCTCAATGCGTTTCTCGATGCACAGCTCTCTGCACTGAAACTCGAACCATCCAAACTCGCACTGATCGGATTCTCGCAAGGCGCGATGATGTCGCTGCATGTGGCCCCACGGCGTGCCAAACCAATCGCCGGTGTGGTCGGATTTTCGGGCGGTATTGTGGGTGGCGATACACTCGGCAACGATATTCAGTCCAAACCACCCATCTGCCTGATTCATGGCGATGCCGATCCGGTGGTGCCCTACGGCTTGATGGCAGCGTCTGAGCGCGTTCTATCGTCGCTCGGTGTTTCGGTTGAAACCCATACCCGCCCAGGCCTTCCGCATGGAATTGATGGCGGCGGGTTGGAGGCTGCCGTTGCGTTTTTGAGGAGGGTGTTGGTATGATCGCTTATCGTCATCCTGAACTTGTTTCAGGATCCATCTTTGTCATGTCGCACTGGTTGCGGCATCTAGCTAGGCCCCGCAACAAGTGCGGGGCGACACATCTGGATCGCCACGTCGCTTCGCTCCTCGCGATGACGACTGGAGGATAACGTATGAAACCCCTGCCCCCACTCGCCTCTGGTTTTCCCGATATTCGCCTGCGCCGCAACCGCCGCGATGCTTGGTCGCGCGCGCTGGTGCGTGAAACCGAACTGAACGTGAGCGATCTCATCTGGCCGGTGTTTGTGCAGGAAGGCAGCAAAAAGAAAACGCCCATTGCTTCTATGCCGGACGTGTATCGTTATTCGATTGATCTGTTGGTGACAGAAGTCATCAAAGCGGAAAAAATTGGAATCCCTGCGATTGCGATTTTTCCGGTGGTGGATGCGACTAAGAAAAACGAGAAAGCCAGTGAGGCCTTCAACGTAAATAATCTGATCTGCCGCGCGATCAAAGCGATCAAAAAAGCAACGACCAATATCGGCATCATCACCGATGTCGCTCTCGACCCTTACACCTCGCATGGTCAGGACGGGCTAGTGGTGAAAGGCTATGTGGATAACGATCTCACGATTGAATCGCTGTGTAAACAAGCGGTCGCGCAGGCCAAAGCAGGATGCGATATTGTCGCACCATCGGATATGATGGACGGTCGGGTGGGATACATCCGCCACGCGCTCGATGAAGAAGGATTCCAGCATGTGCGAATCCTCTCGTATGCCGCGAAATACGCCTCGGCGTTTTATGGCCCGTTCCGCGATGCAGTCGGTTCGGCAAAGAGTTTAGGTAAAGCCGGAAAACAAACATATCAGATGGATCCTGCCAATATCCGCGAAGCACTGCGAGAAGTCGAAATGGACATCGCCGAAGGTGCCGACATGGTCATGGTGAAACCTGGGTTGCCGTATCTTGATGTCATCAAAGCTGTGCATGATACGTTCGATATTCCCGTGCTCGCTTATCAGGTGAGCGGTGAATACGCGATGCTGAAAGCTGCATCACAAAATGGCTGGCTCGATTTCGACGCCACCTACCGCGAATCCCTCCTCGCCCTGAAACGCGCCGGAGCGTGCGGGATATTTACCTATGGAGCGATGGGGGTGATGTGACACAGTGGCTGGATTCTATTCTGTCTTATAGTTTTACTAGTTTTACCGACGCGATCAGTGCAGTAGCAAACTTTGGATTACTTGTTACTGCGCTATTTGCATATGGTCAGTGGAGGAAGCAAATCTTCTTGCAGAAAAAGTTGAATTTAGCAGATGAGATTTTAATTCATCTTTCTAGGACAAAAGAAATTATAGATGGAATAAGAAATGCTATTTCATTTGGCCCTGCGAACGAGGATCATTATGAAGGTTTTGCCCGCGGGAAATATGATCTTTTTATGAAATTCAAAGATGATCTATATGGAATTGGTTATCTAAAAATAAAGTCAGAAGTTTATTTTCCTGAAGTGGATACCCAAGCCTTCGATAAGGTTATAGACGCAATAAATGACATATTTATAAATATTCAAAGCGCACTTTATTGTGCACAACAAAAATCCATAAATGATTACTTGGGGTATATCAAGAATGTAGCTTTAATTGACTCCAGCGTACCAGATCCAATTGGAGAGAAGTTTAAATCTATTGCTACAATAGAACAACAAATTAAACAGTTTATAAAAAAAGAGGCTAAAACCGTATAATACCAGAATTACTTGAGTTATACCGATTCAGTCATTGGGGTTATCCTTATAAAACTGGATCGCCACGGCCTTGCGTCCTCGCGATGACGAGAACAAAAAATCAACCGTCATTGCGAGCGCCAGCGAAGCAATCCAGTTATCAGTACAACATGCTCCGAAAGTCTGGATCGCCACGTCGCGCATCGCGCTCCTCGCGATGACAACAAAGTCTATCCGTCATTGTGTTTTCACCCTGTCATGCCTCATTTATTGCGGCATCCATAATACCCAGACCCCGCAACACTGCGGGGTGACAAGAGTGGATCGCCACGGCACTGCGTGCCTCGCGATGAAGAGTTAACCAATAATAGAATCGTACAAATCTAGCCACTCTGGATTCATTGAGTTAATCAACGAGAGTTTCTTCTTTCTGCTACCTGCTTTGATTTGTTTTTCTCTGACTATGGCTGACTCCATCGTTTCATGGATTTCATAATATACGAGCAGATTACAATCGTACCGCGAGGTGAACCCATCCACCAATTTGTGTTTGTGCTGGTAAATGCGACCTACAAGATCAGAGGTCACTCCCGTATAGAGTGTTCCATTTCGTTTGTTGGTGACGATGTAAACGGTCGGAGTCTTCATACCACTTCATACCATTCTTTGACGTCATTGCGAGCGCCAGCGAAGCAATCCAGTTATCAGTACAACATGCTCCGAAAGTCTGGATCGCCACGTCGCGCATCGCGCTCCTCGCGATGACGGAGAACAAAAAATCAACCGTCATTGCGAGCGTTAGCGAAGCAATCCAGTTATAATCGCACCACTCTGCCATAAGTCCTGGGTCGCCACGGCACTGCGTGCCTCGCGATGACGTATGACCTCGCGATGACACAAAAAAGGCGACCCGAAGGTCGCCTTTTTCTAAATCATTAAATAAAAAACTTAGGCTGCTTGCTGCTTGAGCACTTTGAGCAGTTTTTCGGTAGCAGCTTTGTTATCAATTTTTTCCGCTGCTGCGAGTTCGCCCACAAGACGTCCCAGCGCTGATTCATAGATCATGCGCTCGGAGTAGGAACGCTCCGCCTGATCCACGTTCTTGTGCAGATCGCGCACCACTTCGGCCACCGAAATCAGGCTGCCGGAATTGATTTTCGCTTCGTATTCCTGTGCACGACGGCTCCACATGCCTTTACTGGTTTTGGCTTTGCCTTTAAGCGTCTGGAAGGCTCTTTCAATCTGATCGCCAGAGCTGATATTGCGAAGCCCTGCCGCAGCCGCGCGGGTCACCGGCACGCGCAACGTCATCTTGTCCTTTTCAAAGGAAATCACGAATACCTTGAGAGAGATTTCGCCGATCTTCTGTGTTTCTTCGGCAGTGATTCTGCCTACACCGTGGGTTGGATACACCACGAAATTTCCCACCTTGAAGTCTAATTTGCTGTCAGTCTTTTTTGTTGCGGTCTTAGCCATGAGCGATACCCTTCAAAAAAATACGTTATCCAGCCTTGCGGTCTGGGGGAGAAGTAAGCCCTGAAAAGCGTGTTTTCATCGAGACTTACGTTAAAAAAGTCTTAAATTCAGTTTTAAGACAAACGGGTTTATAGCATAAAATTCAATGAAATACTACATGCAAATATGTTACATCTGCATGACGACTCATGCTGTCATGCAACATGCGCATAGCGCCAAAATATCCGTTTGATTAAGCTGGTTATTTCGTTCCGGATCCCGAATTCGGGCTGAAAAACTGGTTAAATTTATCCGGCAAGCCCTTGAAATCATCCGCATCGGCTGGCGCGTCTTTTTTCACAGTGATGTTCGGCCATTTTGCCGAGTATTCACGGTTCAGTTCCACCCATTTAATCAGATGTTCACCTTCCGGCAGAATCGCATTGGCTGGGCATTCCGGCTCGCACACGCCGCAATCAATGCACTCATCCGGATTGATGACTAGCATGTTCTCGCCCTCATAAAAACAATCCACCGGACAGACTTCCACACAGTCCGTATATTTGCATTTGATACATGCTTCGGTCACGACAAAGGTCATGGATACTCTCCCTTATGACGGATCGTTTACATATTGCAGACGGCGAATTTTGTATAGCAGAATTTTACGCTGCGCACGCAGGATAAGCAGCGTCACATAGAGCAGCTTGAATCCCACAATCATCACGAGCAGCGGCCAGAGCATGGATTCGTGAATCGTCGGCCCATCCATGCGCAGAATGCTTGCCGGCTGGTGCAGCGTATTCCACCAGTCCACCGAAAATTTGATGATCGGGATATTCACGAATCCGATCAGCGCCAGCACCGCCGAGGCAAAACGGCCACGATCCTCATCCTCAAAACTTCCATCCACCGCCATATATCCGATATATAGAAAGAGCAGTATCAACACCGAGGTCAGCCGCGCATCCCACACCCACCAGGTGCCCCACATCGGCTGCCCCCAGAGCGCTCCCGTTACCAGACATATCACAGTGAAAGTTGCACCGATCAACGCGCTCGAGGAAGCGATAACATGCGCGAGCATATGCCGCCATATGAGATAGACGGCACTCGAGATCGCCATCACGGTATAGACCATCATGCACATCCACGCCGCAGGCACATGAATATACATGATGCGCACCGTATCGCCCTGCTGATAGTCATCGGGCGAGAATTTGAGCGCCCATACCAGCCCTACCAACAGCGTGAGGATGGTCGCGGCAGCACACCACGGCAGCAGCAGCGTGCTCCAGTGCATGAAACGGTTGGGATTGGCAAGCTGGGTGAAACGGTTCATCGCTTTACGGTTGATCGAGGCGAAATTATCGTCAAATACTGTTTACGCAACTCTTTTTGAAAAAAGCGAGGCTTCCATGCATTCCATCGAACGACTCCTGCAGATCATGGAGAAGTTACGCGATAAGGAAACCGGCTGCCCATGGGATGTGGAGCAGAATTTTGCTACCATCGCACCGCATACCATCGAAGAAGCCTACGAAGTCGCCGACGCCATCGAGCGCGGCAATCTCGATGACCTCAAGGAAGAATTGGGGGATCTGCTCCTTCAGGTGGTGTTTCACGCGCAGATGGCCAAGGAGCAGAAATCCTTCGCGTTCGATGACGTGGTGCACGCAATCTGCGATAAACTGACGCGCCGCCACCCGCATGTGTTTGGCGATGCAAAGATCACCACCGCCGAGCAACAGACCGCATCATGGGAAACCATCAAAGCACAGGAAAAGAAATCGCGCGGCACCTCAAGCGCGCTCGATGGCGTGCCGCTGAACCTGCCCGCACTATCGCGCGCCGAAAAACTGCAGAAAAAGGCTGCTAAGGTAGGCTTTGAC
>CAZFOM010000119.1:0-6367 GCA_964520155.1 uncultured Rickettsiales bacterium | reverse complement strand
GGTACATCACGGATCTCAGGCAGGATCTCCTGCGCCAGTACGCTCGTAGACACTGGGCCAATATGCCCGCCTGCTTCATGGCCTTCGATCACCAGTGCCGATGCGCCCTGCTTGATGAGTTTGCGCCCAATCCCCGCCGAGGGTGCAAATCCGATGACCTTGATACCGGCATCGACCAGACGCTTTACCGTTTCGCCTTTGGGGATTCCACCGGCAAGCACCACATGCGAGATATTCTGACGAATGCAGACATCCACCAGCTCCGCGAGCTGCGGGTGCATGATGATGAGGTTCACACCGAAGGGTACTTTCCTTTTGCCCTCCCCTTGAGGGAGGGCGGGCACTGCTTTTGCAGTGTCGGGAGGGGAATAGTTCAACTTCTCCTTCGTCTTGATAATTTCTTTCTCCAGCAGATGCGGTGGCATGGACGAAGCTGCAATCACCCCAAACGCACCGTTATTGGAAAGCGCGGAAACCAGATTGCTTTCCGACACCCAGCTCATCGCACCGCCTAAGATGGCGTAGTCGCAGCCGAGATAGTCGCAACCGCGTTGCCAGAGGGAATGGAGGGTGCTGTTTACGGGCATGAATCTATGTCCTCATCGTTGCTGTCGTGCCGCGGGCAAGACAGTGTTTCCGAGCTTATACAGCGCCGTATGTAGCGCCTCTTTCAACTCAGGCACAACATATCCGCGCCCGTGCTGGAAGTCTTTTTTATCAATACAGACCGTAGGGTTTCTGACTCCTTCTAACACGGGAGTCTGCAGGCTTGCCATCGCTCTGTCGTCGTCACTCAACAAGACGACGGGGATGGATTGTTTGTTCTTTCCCATATCGCCATGTCGCGTTCTACGCAGTAACAGTTCGCCGCTAGGGGTATCACGCCTCACGGAGAACCCTTCTGCTTCACTGCGCGGAAACCACATATCGGTTACCAACAAGTCAATCGGTTCATGCTGCATTTCGGTTTCTGCCATTTCAAGCGTTTCTGCCGTGGTAATATGTGCTTTCGGGCACAATTCGTGAAGAATGGCTTCACACAGTTTCAGCACATGTTCATCATCCTCTACCACCAGAATGTGGTGAGGGGTTAGGAGATGATTCCGTGCCGATTTCACGCCCCGTCCAATCCGAACGCCGTATGCAGTGAGCGGACGGCCAGTTCGGTATATTCTTCGGCGATCAGCACGCTGATCTTGATCTCCGACGTGGAGATCACCTGAATGTTGATGCCTTTATCGGCGAGCGTCTTGAACATATCCTGCGCGATGCCGACATGGCTGCGCATCCCCACCCCAATCACCGAGACTTTGGCGACGTTTTTGTCGCTGTGCAGGGTTTTATAATTAATCACGCGGCGGGCGTTTTCAATCACCGCGATGGCGTTGGCGAGATCGCCGCGCGGCACGGTGAAAGTGACGTCGGTGGACTGCCCTTTTTCGGTGACGTTCTGGACGATCATATCCACATTCACGTTCGCTTCCGCGAGCGGGCCAAAGATGGCGGCCGATACCCCGGGTACGTTCGGCACTTCCGTAAGCGTGATACGCGATTCATCGCGGCTATAGGCAATTCCGGTCACTCGACGACGTTCCACAACTTCCTCCTCATCCACCAAGAGCGTGCCTGGCAGATCGTTAAAACTGGATAGCACCTGCGTGCGTACCCGATGATTCATGGCCATCTCGACCGAGCGCGTCTGAAGCACTTTCGCACCCTGAGAAGCCATCTCCAAAATTTCCTCGTAGGCGACTTTTTGCAGCTTGCGGGCTTTGCTGACGATGCGCGGATCGGTGGTATATACCCCATCCACATCGGTATAGATATCGCAACGTTCGGCTTTAAGCGCTGCGGCGAGCGCCACGGCCGACGTATCCGAACCGCCGCGCCCGAGCGTCGAGATGCGCCCGAAATCATCAACCCCCTGAAACCCAGCAACAACCGCGACTTTTCCGGCATTCAGCGTGGCCATGATCGAATCGGTTTTGATCTCGTGAATACGCGCTTTGCCGTGCGCGTCATCGGAAATCAGCGGCAACTGCCACCCCTGATAGGAACGTGCAGGGATACCGATTTCCTGAAGACACAGCGCGAGCAGGCCGCTCGTCACCTGTTCGCCGGATGCGACGACCGTGTCATATTCCTCATTTGCCTCTTTCGTGGCAAGCGGCGAGAGCTGGCGCACCAGCTCGACGAGTTGGTTGGTCACGCCTGACATGGCCGACACCACCACCGCGACCTGATGACCCTGGTCGCGTTCTTTTTTCACTTTGCGCGCGACATTGCGGATGCGTTCAATATCTGCAACCGAGGTGCCGCCAAATTTCTGTACAATAATCGTCATATACTGTGTGTCGTGGTAGAGCCGCAAGGGGTATAGCCGAAAATAGCGGATTTTCCAGCGCTAAATCAAGGGCAGGGGAGCCGCCTTCCGTTTCATGACAGCGGCATCGCAGGCGGGGCGCGAACCGCGATAATAATAGCCCTTGCGGGTGTGGATGGTTTCATACCCGAACTGGAGATAAAGTTGCTGCGCCGCAACATTATCGGTGGCTACTTCGAGGATGCAATCCTGCGTTGGGAACGCAGCGAGCATCAGGCGCAGGAGTGACCTGCCGATCCCCTTCCGCTGGTGATCGGGTGAGACAGCGACGGTCAACAATTCGATCCCTTCGCCATTATCACGATACAGAATAAATCCCACCGGTTCGGATTCACTGTAAGCGATCTGCATATGGCTATTCGGCGAATCGAGCGTCGATTTCAAAGACGCGGCATTCCAGCCTTGAAACGGGAGCACGGCTTGATGGAGATGAGCAAGCGCGGCCAGAATATCGTCATTCCAGTCGCCGCGATATTCAACCGGCATGTTGGCAGACGACGACGAAAGAGGCGACATCCTTGTAGATCTGCGCGGGCTGAATGTCATGCAGCGTAAACCCCACCCGTTCGGCCTGCGCACGGATATAGGCTTCCGAATGACCGAAACGCTGAAGCTCGCGCAGCAGGTGGTATCCGTTACCATCATACTGATCGGTCGTAAACACAAACCATCCGCCTTTTTTGAGTGCGTTCCGTGCGCCGTCGAACACGGCGCTCAACCCGCCCATGTAATTCACGCTATAGGCTGCGGTGATGAGATCAATACTCGGCACCACGCGCTTGAGCAGATAATCGCGCGCGTCCTTCGTTTCGACCTCGTCATAAAACGTCACTTCGGGATCCGCATCATCGCTGCGGATGAAGGCGATATTCGTCATCTCCTCGCACAGATCAATCCCGCGCAGTTCGGCGGCATATTGTTTGAGGAATGCTCCCATGATGCCGGTGCCGCAGCCGATATCGGCCACGATCAGGTTTTCTTCCGGCGCAGGTAGATACTGTTTCACTTTTTCCGCCAGCACCACATGCCCGCGATATTCCATCGCCTGAATCTGTATCAGGTCATAATCCTGTGCAATGCCGCCAAAATACTCTTTCACCAGCGACACAGGATAAGTATGCGGCATGAGTTTTTCAGGCGTGGACGGATCGGACATCGCAAGCAGAAAGCGCGCTTCCTCGTAGGTCGGTTTGAGCTCGATGGCGCGTTTCAGTGGCGCAATGGCATCGCTTGGTTGCTCAAGCAGCACATAGCACCGGCCGAGCAGAAACCACAGATCCGCATCTTGCGGTTTGAGTTTGAGTGCCATATTGAGGCGGAAAATGGCCTCGCGGAACTGGCCTTTGGCGATGAACTGCAGGGCGAGATCACGGTTGCTGCCGCTCAGATCTCTGCTTGCGCGCGCCGCATCCGAAAACCATTGTTTGAGTGAATCCAGTATTCCCTGCGCCTGTTCTTGCACGAGTTCCCTGTCTGAATTATGGTGCCCTGAAACATAATCGGTGCGCAAACGCGCATATTTTTTCAACTGTTTTAGCGGCAAATCATGCAACAGGCAACGACCAAAACCACGATCAAACCCGATGAAGTGGAACGTTTCTCACGGATCGCGGAAGAATGGTGGGATGAGAACGGAAAATTCAAGCCACTGCACCGGATTAATCCATTACGATTGCAGTTTATCCGCGATCATGCGTGCAGGCATTTTGGCCGCAATTCGGATACGCTCAGAATGCTGTCGGGTTTGACCCTGCTTGATATCGGTTGCGGCGGTGGGCTGCTGTGCGAGCCTCTCACGCGCCTTGGCGCCTCTGTAACCGGCATTGATGCTTCCGAAAAAAACATCAAAGTTGCAAGCCTACACGCCGAGCAGATGGGGCTTTCGATTGACTACCGCGCAACCACACCGGAGGAGCTTTCAGCTGTCAGGTTTCAGCTGTCAGAAGAAAAAGGCACAAAGCCGGCAGCTGACAGCCGACACCTGACACCTCCTTCCTACGACATCATCCTTGCCCTCGAAATCATCGAGCATGTGGAGGATGTGCCGTTGTTCATGCAATCAGTGTGTGCACTCGTGAAGCCTGGCGGGTTGTTGTTCATGTCTACACTGAACCGCACCCTCAAATCCTATGCGCTCGCGATAGTGGGAGCGGAGTATGTGTTGCGGTGGTTGCCGGTGGGCACCCATAGCTGGAACCAGTTTGTTAAACCTTCTGAGCTTGCTAAATTCCTGCGCGACAATCAGGTATCACTAATCGAACAGACGGGCATGACCTTCAACCCGATCAAAAACCGCTGGTCGCTGAATCCAGGTGATCTGGACGTGAACTATCTGTTGGTAGCAAAAAAATGATGCGCTTGTTACATAATTTCTCCCCCCGCTCGCGGGGGGAGTTAGAGGGGGGAGGGGAAAGAGGGATGTCATTCTCGTCTTCTCGCCTTCTGGTATTCTTCTCCTTACTTCTACTCTCCGCTTGCACCCCTGCCGAGCAGCAATACTGTGCGCGGGTGGGGACGCCGCTCGGGCATCCGGAATATAACAACTGCGTGAATTATTATTACAACATGAACAACTGGTTTGAGCGCGACCGCGCCCCGTGTCTCGCGGAAGCCAAAAAAACCTATCCCGATTTTCTCTATGATCGAGGCGGCTGGGTGGATGTGGGCTGCAATGGCTGGCACCGGCATGGTGGCTGCGGCATCGGCATGACGCGCGTCTATCCCGATGGATGGAAAAATAAACAGATCGACACGCTGCGCCTGACGCTCATGGATCCCTGTATGCAGAAAAAAGGCTGGAACAGTGCCTCAAGCTGGGAGCTGGGGCGATCACGCCCGCCGTTCAAACCGTAACGCCGCCTATGGAACCCTCATTTGATGCGGTGATTGCAAAGGCCGTTGCCGCACTCAAGGCAGGGGATCTGCTGGCCGCTGAGGCATTGCTCCATCAGGCGCAAAACCTTTCACCGCATGAGATAATGGTGCCGTATCTGCTTGCGCAGGTTCGCATCCGGCAACAGAAAACCGAAGAAGCCATCGCATTCCTTGAAGACGTAGTGGCTCGTCAGCCTGCGTTTGAACAGGGCTGGAAAGATCTGCTTGCTTTAAGCAAAGCGGCGAAGAATGCGAAGCGCTATGCGGCGCATTGCCATGGGTGGTTTTTGGCGAATCCTGTGTGTGAACGTGCACTCGTTGCGGCGCGCGCGTTTCGTGCAGCAGGGCAAAAACCACAGGCGCTCGAGCATTATCAGCGCGCACTTGCCTATGATTCGCAGTCGGTGCCGGTGCTTCTGGAGTTGGGGCAATTTCTGCAGCAATGCAATGTGGCGAATGAGGCGCGTGGCTATCTCGAAACCGCCCGTGCGCTGTCGCCAAAAGATCCCTCGGTGCTTAAGACGCTTGCGAGTGTTAATCAGACCCTCGGATACTGGGATGAGGCCAAAGATGCAGCCAATGCACTGGTGGAGATTGTACCGAGTCTTGAGAATCATGTGGAAGCGCTGCTGTGTTCACCGATCATCGCCACTGACACAAAGCAACTTGCCTCGATTCACGACTACGCCCGCAAAACCTTATCGTTGCTGCTGGCACAGACGCTTTCGGCAACCCCCAGCCAGCTCAACATCAAGGGTCTATTTTACTTAAGTTACAATGCGCTCGATAACCGTGCGCTGAAAGAGCAGCTTGCGGCGTTGTGCCGGAAACAGATCCCATCCCTACGGTATGAATCGCCCCATCTATCGCGGTTGCCGGTTACAGGTCGGCGTATCCGTGTGGGATTTATTTCCACCTATTTTCACCACCACACGATCGGCAAATTATTTCACGGGATCATCGCTTCGCTTGATAAATCGGTGTTTGAAGTATTCGTGTTTGCGATTGCGCCGGAAAAGGATTTCATGGCAGAAAACATCCGTGCATCCGCCGATCACTACTACGCCATGCCCTTAGATTTTGTGACTGCACGCGACCTGATTGCTAAGC
>CAZFOM010000118.1:0-6449 GCA_964520155.1 uncultured Rickettsiales bacterium | reverse complement strand
CGATATGCCCCTTCTCCACTTTTACTTAAGTGCCTTCCAACCCAAGATTCTCGGTATTGCCAACAATACCCACCGCCGAGATCACACGATCCACGGTAATCGTTTCGGTTTTGCCCTTTGTATCGAGCGTTGCTGTGACGTTGTTCTTACCTTTTTTAAGTTCCTTCACAGTCGTGCCGGTCAGGATTTTCATGCCCTGCTTTTCAAATTGCTTGAGCGCGAATTTGGAAATCTCCTCGTCTTCCACCGGCAGCACGCGGTCTTGAAGTTCCACGACCGTCACTTCTGCCCCCATGTTGCGGTAGAAACTTGCGAACTCAATACCAATCGCACCGGAGCCAATCACCAACAGCGACTTGGGCATTTCGTCCGGCGCCATCGCCTCGCGTGACGTCCAGATGAG
Source organism: uncultured Rickettsiales bacterium (assembly GCA_964520155.1). Taxonomy (GTDB): domain Bacteria; phylum Pseudomonadota; class Alphaproteobacteria; order Rickettsiales; family JABCZZ01; genus CAZFOM01. Next base: position 6,046 of record CAZFOM010000118.1, on the reverse strand, counting down.
TTTTCCATCCGGCTCAATTCCTGGCAGCACACGCGGACGCGCACCGGTTGCAAGTATGATATGTTTAGCCGAAAGGAGCACTTTCCCCCCTTTCGTCCCCCCCGCCTGCGGGGGGGATTGAGGGGGGGTGACCTTGAGCTTGCCTTTGCCTGCGAGTTTTCCATGACCATCAAATACAGTAACTTTGTTTTTCTTCATGAGATGTTTGATACCGCCCGCAAGCTGCCCCGCAACATCGCGTGAGCGCTTGATGACTTTAGCAAAATCGAACGACACGCCTGACACCTTGAACCCAAACGCATCTGCGTGCGTTAGCAGGTGATTGATTTCCGATGCACGCAGCAAGGCTTTGGTCGGAATACATCCCCAGTTGAGGCAGATTCCTCCCAGATGTTCACGCTCCACGAGCGCCACTTTCATACCTAGCTGCGAGGCACGAATCGCCGCCACATACCCACCAGGCCCACCGCCTACTACTACTACGTCAAAATTGTTCTCGGTCATGTTTTATTCCTTAAGATCGTTTTTAAGCATTCGCGGCAATTTCATCATACAAGTCATTCCACTGCGGATTGAATTTTTCAATCAGATTCAGCTTCCACTGCCTGTAATATCTTTTAATCTGAGTTTCACGGGCAACGGCCTGCGTGATATCGTCAAACTGTTCATAATACACAAGCATTTTTACACCATACTTCCTGGTAAATCCTTCATTCAATCCCTCTTTGTGGATCCATGTGCGCGCAATAAGATCGGCCGTCACTCCTGTATAAAGGGTGCCATTTCGTTTACTGGCTAATATGTAAACGTAACTTGGCATACATTTTCAAATCCTCTAACCATCGTCATTCTCTGCCGAGCGCAGCGAGTGCAGAGAATCCAGTTTGTCTAGAACACAGTCTTCATACTACCGCCATTCTCGGGTGAACTTGTTCATCCCGAGAATCCAGTCTATTATTCCTTAAGCCCTAGATTCTCGGTATTGCTTTCGCAAACCGAGAATGACGCGAGCAAGAACACACTACACCAGCAACAGTGCCGGACTTTCAATATAGCGTTTGAACGCTTGCAGGAAGGTGGCACCGACGGCGCCGTCAACCACGCGGTGATCAACGGAAAGCGTAACATCCATCATGTTGCGGATGACTTGCTGCCCTGCGCGCACGACGACGCGTTCTTCGCCCGCACCCACCGCCAGAATACAGCCTTGCGGAGGATTGACGATCGCAGCGAAATTCTTGATGCCGTACATGCCGAGGTTGGAGATCGAGAAGCCGCCGCCCTGGAATTCTTCCGGCTTGAGCTTGCCTTCTTTCGCTTTCTTGGCGAGTTCTTTCATCTCGCCCGAAATCTGGATGATGGATTTCTGATCCGCATTGCGAACGATCGGGGTGATGAGCCCGCCGTCAATCGCAACCGCCACCGAAATATCCACGTTGTTGAAACGCAGAATCGCTTCGTCCGTCCACATGGCGTTGGAATCCGGCACCTGCTTCATGGCCAGTGCGACGGCTTTAATCACCATATCATTGACGGATAGCTTGTAGACAGGCTTGCCTTCTTTGCCGGCAAGACGCTCGGCCTCACCGTTCAACTGTTTGCGAACATCGAGCAGCGCATCGAGTTCGACATCTACATTCAAATAGAAATGCGGTACCCACTGCTTCGATTCCGTCAGGCGCTTCGCGATCACCTTACGCATCATGGTGTTCGGCACCGGCGTATACTCATTCGGGTTACGGAACACCACGCCCCTGCCCGTTCCACCGCGTTTCTTGGCATCCTCAACATCCGCACGCACGATGCGGCCATGTGGGCCAGAACCTGCGACCTGCGCGATATTGATGCCTTCCTGCGCGGCAATGCGTTTGGCGAGGGGGGAGGCAAACACTTTGCCGCCAGTGACTAGTGGCTGGTGGCTAGTGACTGGTGCAGAAACTGGAGCCGGAGGAGCATAACTCGGTGCGCCGCTCAGTGATGCTGTTGGTGTGGGTGCTGCGGCAGGCGTAGGAGCAGGCACACCAGGTTTCTTTTCACTGGACTCTGAACTCTGTACTCTGGCAACTTCCTTCGGTTTCCAATTCGCGATCGCTTTTGCATCCTCGCCGTCGGCAAGGAGCAGGGCAATCACCTCATTGACTTTCACACCCTGCGATCCGGCGGCAACGACGATTTTACCCACCACGCCCTCATCTACGGCTTCAACTTCCATGGTGGCTTTGTCGGTTTCGATCTCGGCAATTACTTTTCCGGATTTGATCTTATCGCCTTCTTTGACCAGCCACTTGGCAAGGTTTCCCTCGGTCATGGTGGGCGATAAGGCGGGCATGAGAATTTCAATGGGCATGAACGAAGCTCACTGTATATGGTTGATGGATTGGCATTCGGTGTAGTCGCAAGTATCCCAATGGTCAACAGCTTAGGAACATTTTTCTTCGCTGCATTGCACCAGAAATGCAGAGTTTTGCATGGTTACATGTCATAGAATCTTAACTTTGATTAACCGTCATTCTGCGCTAGAATACGCAACGTTTTATATTCAGGGAGGATGCCTATGTCCACGAATGGAAACGACGGCACGACAGAAAGACGATGGAACACAAAAAAACCTGCTTTAAGTGATTATCAATTTGGCCCTGCGCTAAAGGCTTGTTACATCGAAAACGGAATTGAAACCGCTTCTCAATTTCTGGCAGAAAAACTTGATGTACATCAAAGTCTGGTAGCTTCTGTTTTATTCGGCAACTTAGTACCGGATGAAAAAACGCGAGATAAAATGCTTTCAGAAGTAACAAATGAGGGTGAAAGAACCCGTCTAATTGCACTTTGGCAAGCAGATTATGAAAAGCGTCATCAGAAATCATCAAAAGGGCGGTAATAACAATGTGCCCTACTAATCGTAATCATGCCGCGAGTGCTTCGCGGTAGCAGGCTTGTTTTGCGGCGGCAATAATATCGGCGGGTTGCGGGATGCAGAGTTTTTCAAGATTCGCAGCGTAAGGCAGTGGCACATCTTTTCCAGCCACACGCACCACGGGCGCATCGAGATAATCGAAACATTGCTCCATCATGAGTGCTGCCATCTCAGCACCCATCCCCGCCACCGGCCAACCTTCTTCGACCGAAACCAAGCGGGAGGTTTTCTTCACCGACTCCACGATCGTTTCCGTATCGAGCGGACGTAGTGTGCGAAGATCAATCACCTCGGCGCTGATGCCTTCTTTTTCGAGTTCTTCAGCAGCCTTGAGCGCAAACCCTACATGCATGGAGAATGCCGTGATGGTGACATCCGACCCTTCGCGAACAACGGCCGCTTTACCGATCGGCAGTGTGAAATCTTTATCATCCGGCACTTCAAAGCTCTGGCCGTAGAGCATTTCGTTTTCCAAAAATACGACTGGATTATTATCGCGAATGGCTGACTTCAAAAGCCCTTTGGCGGATGCTGCATCCCACGGTGAAATGACGATCAGACCAGGCACATGCGCGTACCAACTCGCGTAGCATTGCGAATGCTGCGCCGCAACACGCGAGGCCGCACCGTTCGGCCCGCGAAACACCATCGGACAGCGAATCTGCCCGCCAGACATGTAATTGGTTTTCGCTGCTGAGTTGATGATCTGATCAATCGCCTGCATCGCGAAGTTGAAGGTCATGAACTCCACGACGGGGCGTAAGCCCATCATCGCCGCACCTACGCCAAGACCAGCAAAGCCATGCTCGGTGATCGGGGTGTCCACCACGCGGTCGGCGCCGAATTCCTGCAGCAATCCTTGCGTTACTTTATACGCTCCCTGATACTCCGCGACTTCTTCCCCCATCACAAACACGTTGGGGTCGCGGCGCATCTCCTCCGCCATTGCATCACGAAGCGCTTCGCGCACAGTTTGAATCGGCATGATACCCTCTTCGATTTTGAATGCGTGTGTTGTACAGATTACCGCTGGGAATGCAACGAATTTGCTCACGCGGATGACGACAACTTATGCTGCGCCGCAATATACAATAAGTGACAGATTACGTGGTTGTTTAATTTCCCTTAGGGTTGCATTCCCCATCACTTGCTGCGTCATTGCGACCCCCGCGAAAGCGGGGGGAAGCAATCCATCTTTTGCTTTGGATCGCCACGGCCTAAAGGCCTCGCGATGACAAATACCTCGAAGCTTGCGACCGGGTTCTTTATTTTATCTTTACAGCCAGAGAAAATAATAAAGGTACATGATTATATGTTGTCCGCGAAACTACATCCTGAGCTGTTTACACCCGATACACTGCACCCTGCTGATTTCAACAGAAAGTAAAATACGCTTTCGCGGGTGGTGGGCTCACGATGCACATTGGTTACGTTTTTCATATGCTCCGGCGTCGGCGCTTCATACGATGCTGCACACGCGGCAAGCATAGAACTCATAAATATGAGAAGCGAAAAACGTCTCATGCGAGTACATCCGTCCATAGCTCAGACTCATCCGGTTCAGGAGACGTCTTGGAGAATTCCGCCGCCTCGTTGACCGTGTTCTTCACTTCTTTATCAATCGCGTCCAGCTCTTCTTCCTTGACGATGCCCGCACGCACCATCCGGCCTTTGAGGCTTTCGATTGGGTCACGCTCTTCCTTGTATTTCTCGACTTCTTCCTTGGTACGGTACTTCGCCGGATCCGACATGGAATGCCCGCGGTAACGATACGTTTTCATTTCGAGTAACATAGGCCCTTTGCCTGATTTGACGAAATCCACCGCCTCGAGCGCCGCTTCATACACCGCCACCACATCCATCCCGTTCACCTGACGGCCTGGAATGCCGAAGCCTTCGCCGCGCTTATAGAGATCCGTCGTCGAGTGGCTGCGCTTCACCGATGTGCCCATCGCGTATTCGTTATTTTCAATAATGAAAATCACCGGCAGTTTCCACAGGCTCGCCATGTTGAAGGACTCATACACCTGCCCTTGATTGGCCGCACCGTCGCCGAAATAGGTCAGGCAGAGATTCTTGGTCTTTTTATATTTGAGGGCAAAGCCAATGCCGGTGCCGAGCGACACCTGCGCACCGACAATACCATGCCCGCCGTAAAAGTTTTTCTCGACCGAGAACATGTGCATCGATCCGCCTTTTCCTTTAGAGAAGCCGCCAATGCGTCCGGTAAGCTCTGCCATGATACCTTTCGGATCCATACCGCAGGCAAGCATGTGGCCGTGATCGCGGTAACCGGTGATCACCGCATCTTGCGGAGTGATCGCCTGCTGCATTCCCACCACTACCGCTTCCTGACCGATATAGAGATGGCAGAACCCGCCAATTAATCCCATGCCGTAGAGCTGGCCGGCCTTCTCCTCAAAGCGGCGGATGAGCAACATCTCGCGGTAGATATGAAGGAGCTGTTTTTTGGTCAGGCCTAAAAATTCATCCTGCTTGGCTGGGGTAGATTTAACGGCAGATTTAGCCATGGACTCTCCGGCAAGTGGTTCGGTTTCAAGAGGCGACAGCTATAACCAGAAACCATCCGGCTGGCAAGTGCCTATTGTACGAATTCGCTCACAAATCCGCCATTAATGCTGCATCGCACCATCAACGTTTAATTCCCATTCTCGCTTTACCGTGTGTTGTGATAGGTAGAAATCATATGTTTCAAAATCCGTCGTTTCATAAACACCATGCTATACTGCTTCCTCTCGCGGTCATGGCATTTCTGGTTGCCGTGTGGAGCGTCATCGTCGCTTTTTTTGCAACAGATATCCCCTGGATTGATCAATGGACGACGCCCATCATTCCGATGGAAAAGTTTGAAAACGGGACATTGGCATTTGCAGATTTTTTCAAACAGCATAACGAAGGACGTAAAATTATCCCAACCGCGATCTCGCTTGGGTTTTATCGCATGGTTGGGTATTTCAGCCCCACCGTCGAAATCGTTTTTGGATTGGTGTTATGCGGCGTACTCGCGCTGCTGATGCAGCGGCTTCTGCGACGCACAGGATTTACGGTGCATGAATCTCTGCTGCTTGCCGCGTTTTATGCGTCGCTACTTTTGTCAGCTCACACCATCCC
>CAZFOM010000117.1:0-6460 GCA_964520155.1 uncultured Rickettsiales bacterium | reverse complement strand
AATCAGTACTGTTACAACCCTTGCAAACACAGGTTGGCTGATTATGGAAACGCTCCGCTGGATAGGAACCAAGCTCCGTTCCCTGCCACGCACATTCTACATTGTGCTGCTATGGCTGACCGCCATCATTTTCCTTCTGTATTATCCGATTGGCATGATCATCGTCCATGAGATAGACGACGATCCGAATTTTTCGGCAGGTGTGTACGATATTCCACAGGGCAGCAAAGCAGTAGCGATGGCAGCGGCCTTGATTGACCGCGAAGTAACCCGCCATAGCTGGACGCCGAACGATCCTTTCTTCATGCCTGGTGCGATGCTCGATCGTATGCCTGCCTTCCAGCGAGGCATTGTTTCGGGGCTGTCGCGGTTTGCCATCGAGATGTCGGATCAGATCGGACGCACGCGCGGCTCGAGTCAGATGGATCCGGATCTCGAGAAAGCTGCAGGGCTGCTCAAGTATTCGCCAAACGTATGGATCTTTGATTTTTCGACCTCCTTTTTGCCGACTGCTTCTTCTGAAAAACAATATCTGAGCGCTAAGGAATCGCTGATCAGCTATAACAAGCGTCTGGCCTCCGGCAAAGCGGTGATGGATCGCCGCGCCGATAACCTGATGGAGACGCTGAACCGTATTGCCTCCGATCTCGGTTCTTCTTCCGCAATCATTGATTCCCACATCAAGGAAGCCTCGCCCAAACTCATTGATACGCGCGCGGATGAGGTCTATTACTTCGTGAAGGGGCGGCTATATTCCAGCTATCTGATTATCAAGGCACTGGGCGAGGATTATCAGGAAGTGCTCAAAGAGCGCAACCTGCAAAGCACCTGGGATCAGACGCTCAAAACCTTTGAAGAAGCGATCCGTCCCAATCATTTCTTTGTGTTCAATTCCAATCCGGATGCGCAGTTTCTGCCCAACCATCTTGCGGTAATGGGCTTCTATCTGCAACGCTCACGCACCCAACTGCGCGAAATCAGCGATATTCTCTTGAAATAGGTCACTATGAAAAAATCCTCAGCCATCCTCACCATCAAAGAAAAACCCAAATATAAACGGGTGCTGATTAAAGTCTCCGGCGAAGCGCTGATGGGTGCACGAGGGTATGGACAAGATCTCGAAACGGTGGAGCGTGTCTGCCGCGAAATTAAAAGCGTGGCCGATATGGGCGTGGGCGTGTGTATCGTGGTCGGCGGAGGTAATATCTTTCGCGGCGTGCAGGCGGCAACCGGCGGGATGGAACGCGCCAGTGCCGATTACATGGGGATGCTCGCAACCGTCATGAATGCCCTTGCCTTGCAGAACTCGCTCGAGAAAATCGGTGTCAGCACGCGCGTATTGTCGGCCATCAGCATGATGCAGATCTGCGAGCCGTATGTGCGTCGCCGCGCCGTGCGTCATCTCGAGAAAGGGCGCGTCGTGATCTTTGCATCCGGTACCGGCAACCCGTTCTTTACCACCGATACCGCCGCCGCCCTTCGCGCCACCGAAATGGGCTGCGACGCCTTGTTGAAGGCCACGAGTGTCGATGGCGTCTATAGCGATGACCCGAAGAAAAACCCAAAAGCCAAGCGTTTTGAAGAACTTACTTACCATGAGGTGCTCAAGAAAGATCTCAAGGTAATGGACGCATCGGCTATTGCGTTGGCGCGGGAAAATAATATACCGATTCTGGTTTTCTCGATTCTCAAAACCGGTGAGTTTGCCAAGGTGCTGTGTGGCAAGGGCAAATATACCATCATTCAGGATTAGGATTTGTTATGGCAGATATTGCAGAATTGCGCCGCCGCATGGAAGGCGCGGTAAAAACCTTACAAACCGAATTTTCGGGACTGCGCACCGGACGCGCGTCTGCGAATCTGCTCGACCCCATTCAGGTCGATGCGTATGGCAGCATGATGCCGCTCAATCAGGTGGCAAGCGTCAGTGTACCGGAACCGCGCATGATCACAGTGCAGGTGTGGGATAAGAGCATGGTGAAGTCGGTCGAAAAAGCGATCCGCGATGCGAATCTCGGACTTAATCCCGCAAGCGACGGGCAGCTCGTGCGCGTGCCGATTCCGCAACTGTCGGAAGATCGCCGCAAGGAACTCCAGAAAATCGCAGGAAAATATGCGGAAACCGCGCGTGTCGCTATCCGTAATATCCGCCGCGACGGTAACGATTTTTATAAGAAACAGGAAAAAGACGGCATCCTCTCCAAGGATGAGCATGAGAAAAAATCCGGTGAAGTGCAGAAGGTCACCGACGAATTCATCAAGAAAATTGATGACCTGCTGGCGGCCAAAGAAAAAGACATCATGCAGGTCTAAACATGCGTTCGGGGGAGGCTGCGAAGTCTGTATCTTCTGAGACCGCTCCTCAGAATGTGCCTAAGCACATCGCCATTATCATGGATGGGAATGGGCGCTGGGCGAAATCGCGCCACCTGCCACGCGTCGCGGGACACAAACGCGGTGCGGAGGCGTTGCGCAAAATTCTCGAAGGCTGCGCATCGCTCGGATTTGACTACCTCACCATCTATGCGTTTTCGGCAGAAAACTGGAATCGCCCTGCCGCCGAAGTCACCGATCTGATGGAACTGCTCAAATACTATCTCACCTACGAGATCGAGACGATTCATAAACATGGCATCCGGCTGCGCATTATCGGCGATCGCAGTAAACTGTCAGCGGAGATTCAACACCAGATCGAGGCTGCCGAAGCACTGACGGCTGCGAATCGCGCCTTTACCCTGAATGTGGCACTGAGCTACGGCGCACGTCAGGAATTGATCCGTGCAGTGCAGAAAATGTGCGAACAAGCCGCCACCGGATCGCTTGATCCTCATGCACTCGATGAATCGCGGTTTGCGAGTTTTCTCGATACGCATACGCTGCCGGATCCGGACTTGTTGATCCGCACTGGCGGCGAACAGCGCCTCAGTAATTTCCTGCTCTGGCAATCGGCTTATACCGAGCTGTATTTCACCCCTGTGCTATGGCCGGATTTTACGCTGGAACACCTCAAGGATGCGATCGCCGATTACGGCTCGCGCGAGCGCCGCTATGGCAACACCCCCAACTGACACACCCGCCCATCCGTGGGAGGGATTAAAGCGCCGTTCGTTTTCGGCCATTGTGCTCGCAGCTATCGTGATTGGCGCCGAGATACTCGGAGGTGTATTTTTTACCGCCGTGATCATGATGATGGCGATGCAACTCAGCACTGAGTTCTACCGCATGACCGATACCTGGGATCGCAAATGGCGACTGATCGGATTTTTCTATATCGCGGTACCCTGTGTCTCCCTGATTGTGCTGCGCGATGCCTCATTCGGTGAGGATGCCAATGGAGGAATGCACGCCGTGCTGCTGCTTATGGCGATGATTGCCGCAACCGACATTGGTGCCTTCTTTGCCGGACGGATCATTGGCGGGCCAAAAATTCTGCCCATTATCAGCCCTAAAAAAACCTGGGCGGGATTGGGGGGCGGCATTGTCTGTGCATCGCTGGTGGCGGTACTTTCCATCCCCTTCCTTCCCATTTCCGTACCCACTGTATCCATGATTTTCACTGGCATCGTGATTGCGATCGTCGCGCAGGTCGGGGATTTCTTTGAATCCTGGATCAAGCGCCGCGCCGGTGTCAAAGATAGCGGTACGCTCATCCCAGGACACGGTGGATTGCTTGACCGGTTAGACGGATTCATGTTCAGCACGCCTTTGTTCACGATCGCCTGTTTTGTGGCAGGGTATGCGCACTTATGAACGCTCTGCCACGCGCAAAAACACAACCGGATTCCACCCGCACACTCACCATTCTGGGTTCCACCGGCTCGATCGGAAAAAGCACGCTTCAAATTGTTACGCAGCATCCCGATCGCTTTCGGGTGATCGCTCTCACTGCGCAAGATAATGTGTCTGAACTGGCTGCACAGGCGAGGCAATTTGGCGCCAAGCTCGCGGTCATCGGCAATCCGGACAAACTGCCGGAACTGAAGGATGCGCTCGCAGGCACCACCATTCAAACCGCAGCGGGAAAACAGGGTTTGATCGAAGCCGCGCAGATGGATGCGCAGATGGTGATGGCCGCCATTGTCGGTGCCGCCGGTTTGATGCCGGCGCTGCACGCGGTAAGACGCGGAGCCATGCTGGCACTGGCGAATAAAGAATGTTTAGTCTGTGCGGGGCGAGTGTTTCTTGAAGAAGTGCAGCGTCATGGTGGCACGTTATTGCCGGTGGATTCGGAACATAATGCTATTTTTCAGGTGTTTGATTTTGCCGCGCCGGAACAGGTGGAATCCATCATTATCACCGCCTCGGGCGGGCCTTTTCGCACCCTGCCTCCGTCTCAACTCGCATCCGTCACACCGGAGCAGGCAATCAAGCATCCGAACTGGGCGATGGGAGCAAAAATTTCGGTCGATTCTGCCACCCTCATGAATAAAGGGCTGGAAGTGATCGAAGCGTTTTATCTGTTTCCGGTGCGCAAGGATCAGATTGACGTGATCGGGCATCCCGAGTCCATCATTCACAGTATGGTGCGGTATGTGGATGGATCGGTGCTGGCACAGATGGGAAGCCCCGATATGTGTACTCCCATCGCACATGCACTTGCGTACCCAAAACGTGTAGCCACCCGCACAAGGCCTCTTGATCTTGCTGAGCTTGGCCGTTTATCCTTTTTCCCGCTGGATGAAGAAACCTTTCCCGCGATCCGTGTGGCGCGGGCGGCACTGGCGGTGGAAGGCACCGCGCCTGCTGTGCTTAATGCAGCAAACGAAGTGGCGGTGCAGGCCTTTTTGAATAAGCGCATTGGCTTCACCGATATCGTCCCGTTGATCCGGCACGCACTCGACACCATTCCGTCCACTCCCGTTTCTTCGCTTGATGAAGTGTTCGATGCTGATACAAAGGCTCGGGAAATCACTTTGAACAAGATTCGTGCCTGATATGGAATTTCTGATCACCTTAGTACATTACCTCCTATCCTTCTTTGTCATTTTGTCGGTGATCGTATTCGTGCATGAATACGGCCATTACATTGTCGCGCGCTGGTGCGGTGTGAAAATTGATGTGTTCTCCATCGGCTTCGGCAAAGAATTCTGGGGCTATACCGATAAAGCAGGCACACGCTGGAAATTCAGCATGATCCCGCTGGGCGGGTATGTGAAGATGTTTGGCGATTCCAGTGAAGCGAGCACACCGTCGGAAACACTGGATACCCTGAGCACCGAAGATAAAGCCAAGACCTTTCACCACAAGAAGCTGTGGCAGAAATCGCTCATTGTAGCAGCAGGGCCGGTGGCCAATTTCCTGCTGACGATTGTGATCTTCACCTATTTCCTGATGGCAAACGGCCTGCCTTCCACCGAGCCGATCGTGGGCGAAATTATGAAGGATACGCCAGCAGAGGCCGCAGGCCTGATGAAGGATGATCGGGTGTTGTCGGTAAATGGCACCAAGGTAGAACTGTTCAGCGACATCCCCAAGCTGATCATCACGAATCTTGGCACGCCGGTGGATCTGGAGATCCAACGCGCAGGAAACACCATGTACCTGACGATCACACCGAAACTGATTGAGGAAAAAGACGGGCTTGGCAACCCATACAAACGTCCGGTGATCGGGTTTAAGAGCAAGGAGATACTGTATAAAGATATCGGCTTTACGCGCGCTGTGGGGGAGGCCGTTCATCAAACCTATCATATCTGTGTGATGACGCTGAAAGTGCTCGGCCAGATGGTCACGGGCGACCGCGATCCGAAAGAAATCAAAGGCCCGATCGGGATTGCAAAACTGTCCGGACAGGCGACCGACAAGGGCTTCATGACCGTGCTATGGTTCATGGCGATGCTGTCTGCCAATCTCGGGCTGGTGAATCTGCTGCCCATTCCCATGCTCGACGGCGGTCACCTGCTCTACTACACCGCCGAAGCCATACGCGGAAAACCGCTCGCACAGAAAGTACAGGAATTCGGATTCCGAATTGGGATGGCGATGCTCGCGATGCTGATGGCGTTTGCCATCTTCAACGATATTCGCAACTTATTGTAAGTCACTTGTTTTAATGCTTGATTTCTCAGCCATAATTTAGCACTAATGCGTGAAACAGGAACCGATGATCGGCTAAAGGCAAAACAACTACCGTGACAGCAGATTTATTTCATCGAATCTACCGATCCGCCATGCTGGTGCTGGGCGTGGGGGCGGTTTGGTTCGCCGCGCCACAGTCCGGTGTGGCACAGCCCGCTGACGCTGGCAGCGTTTCTCCTTCGGCGGTTTCCTCCCCTGCTCGCGCGGTAAGCGATGCTTCCCGAATCCGTACCATTCGCGTGAGCGGCAATGAACGTATCGAATCTTCCACGATTCTTTCCTATGTCAGCCTCTCGGAAGTCGCGAGATTGATAACCGGCCAAAGGTGGAACGGTCCCCGCTTCTTTGGTCTGCGCCGCGAGAATGTCCGATGAAACAACTT